>CANJRZ010000056.1 GCA_947476735.1 Sphingomonadaceae bacterium | reverse complement strand
CCAGCCGCTCTACGATCCGGCTGACGCCAAATATGAGGGCGTCACGATCACCAAGATCGGCTAGCCCTGGCGCAATCTTGTTGCGAGCCGCCACCAGCCGGGGCGGTCTTCAGTGATGCCAGCAGCGGCGACGTCGCGTTCCTCGATATGGTTGAACAGTGCGAAGCAAGTCGCGCCCGATCCCGACATGCGCGCAAGGATTACGCCCGGCTGCGCTTCGAGCAGACCGATCACGTCGCCGATGATCGGACACAGCGCACGCGCCGGCAGCTCGAGGTCGTTGCGGCCCGCGCATGCGACCGTCAGCGGATCGTGGCTCTCCATCAGGGGGCCACGGTCGGCCTTGTCCCAGGCCTTGAACACAGGCCCGGTCTCGAGCGGTACACGCGGATTGACGAGCAGCAAGGGAAGGCCGGAAAGTGCGCGCGCTTCGATAGCGATCAGCCTGTCGCCGCGGGAGTCGCCGCGCACCGGTAGCGATGCAAGGCAGGCAGGAACGTCGGCTCCGAGTTCTCCCGCCAGCATGACGACGCGCGGATCGTCGATCGCGATGCCGTAGCGGCTGCAGAGCAGCCGGATCACCGCTGCTGCGTCCGCCGATCCGCCGCCGATTCCCGCGGCAACCGGCAGGCGCTTGTCGAGAGCGATCGTCGGAATGTCAGCGCGACCGACGATCGCGGCAAGCCGTCGCGCTGCGCGCATCACCAGATTGTCCTCCGGATCCTCGCCTGCAAGCGCATCGGCAAACGGGCCGGAGAGGGTGAGCCGCGGAGCGCCCGGAAGCGCTTCGACCAGGTCGCCGTCCTCGGCGAAGGCGAACAGCGTCTCGATGTCATGATAACCGTCGTCACGCCGCCGCCGGACGTGCAGCGCGAGGTTGATCTTGGCGTAACCGGTTTCGCTAGTGTGAATGGCGTGATCTCCGGGCAGGCGGACGTCGTTCGGGTTGCCCTCGCCTGGGGCTACTTGGCCGAAACAATATCGCCGAGACCGTCCGAAAGCTTGTGGTTGATCCGCTCGGTGCCCGGCTTGTCGGCCTGCACCAGCGCCGCGCGCCAGGCATAGCGAGCCTCGATCCGTCGGCCGCTTGCCCAATAAGCGTCGCCGAGATGTTCATTCATCACTGACTGGCCGGGATCGCCCGCAACGGCGCGTTCGAGCGCGATGATCGCCCGCGCATAGTTACCGCGCTTATACTGCAGCCATCCGAGCGAATCGGCGATCGCGGCGTCATTGGGATCGAGCGCACTCGCCTTCTCGATATAGACCTGCGCTTCGGCGAGATTCTCGCCGCGATCGAGCATGCCATAACCCAGATAGTTGAGGATGACCGCCTGGCTAGGATCGAGCTGGTTCGCCTGGAGCAGCAGCGCTTTCGCGCCTTGCCAGTCGCCTGCCCGGTCGAGCGCGCTCGCTTTCAGGAAGATGTGCGTCCAGGCCGGCTGGCCTTTAGCAGCGTCCAGATCGATCGCGCGCTGATAGGCTTTGGCAGCATCGGCTGGCCGCTCAAGTTCCGACAATATGCCGCCGAGCTCGACAAAGGCGGCGGCATTCGCATCCGGCCGTTCGGCGACGCGTCTGGCGTCGGCGAGCGCGGCCTCGCGGTTACCGGCGGAGAGGAGAATGCCACCGCGTTCCTGCCGCGCGGCTTCCCACAAGGGATCATCGGAGGAAATCCGGCCGAGCAGAGTCAGCGCGGTCTCGGGATAGCCGTTCAAACCGAGCAGATCGGCCGCGGCTATCAGAGCAGCGCCATTGTCGGGCGCAAGATAGGTGGCCAGCCGGGCGAGTTGCAGCGAGATCGGCGAACGGCCCTCGCCCTTCACGTCGATGGCCAGCTGGGCAAACAGCTCAGCGAGGCCGAGCGCCGGCGTGTCGATCGCGCCTGCCGGTACCTTGCCGGCATCCAGCGCAGCGCGGGCGACGGCGAGCTCAGGGGCGCCGCCGGCGAGAATAGCTCGAGCGCCGGCTATATCGTTACGCTTGGCGAGTATCGCCGCTGTGGCGAGCTGAAGGCGGAGCGCGCGTGAATCGTTTTCGGCGATCAGTTTGCGCACATCGGCGAGCACATCGCTGCGGCCCGAGGCAAGCATGATGAGGATGTAATGGTCGCGCGCATAGGCGTTGGCGAGCGGCGCGTCGGCCGTCGGTGCGAGGTACCGTGCGGGATCCCTGCTCTTTTTGCCGAAGGCGACCCAGCCGCGCATGACCGGCACAAGGAAAGAGAAGACCTGCTCCCGGTCGATTCGATTGACGAGGGCGTTAGCGTGGTCCCAGTCGCGCGCCACGATGGCGTCGCTCAGCAGCATCAGCACGGCGTCGGATGGCAGCGCCTTGACCTTGTCGAGATTCTGCGCAGCGAGGCTGGCCAGCTTGAAATTGCCCGCAGTCAGCGCCTGGCGATAGGTGCGCAGTGCGAGCCGCTTGTCGTCAGGTGAAGCCTGGAGCAACCGGGCATAGCTGGCAGCTGCGGCATCGGGCATGCCGTCGACATCGGCGAGGCGGGCATGGACATATTGGCGAAGCTCCGAATTGGGAGCGGGCAGCGCCGCCGGTGTGGCGACCGGCCAAGCCAGCATCAGGGCGGGGAGAATGAGGGAGGCGGACCTCGCCAATATCAATCGTCGGATCATGCGGTTCCTGATAGCCCAAAATGGGAGTGTCAGGCCAGTGCTAAGACCGCGGCATCGCTCTGCCGCCCGACCGAGAGCGATGGACGGCGGGCCGTGTCGCGCTACAACATCATCATGATTCGTCGCATTTCCCTCCTCACCCTCGGGTTGTTCCTGGCGGTTCCGGCGTTCGCCGCGCCTGATACCGTCAAAGTCTCGCTCAAGACCAGCGAAGGCACGATTCTTGTCGCGATTGACGTCAGGCACGCGCCGATCACTGCGAAGAATTTCCTCGGCTATGTCGACAAGAAGAATTTCGACGGCACCACTTTCTATCGGGCGGCGCGTGCCAAGGGGGTGCCGGTGGGCCTGATCCAGGGCGGCATACGGAAGAATTATGTCCGCTCGCTGCCGCCGATCCCGCATGAACCAACGAGCAAGACCGGTCTACGCCACGTCAACGGCGCTCTCTCGATGGCCCGCGAGGCGCCCGGCACGGCTATGGGGGATTTCTTCATCGTTGTCGGTGCCCAGCCGTCGATGGATGCCCACCCCGAGGCGAAGGGCGACAATGTCGGCTATGCCGTCTTCGGTAAGGTCGTCTCGGGCATGGCGGTCGTAAAGAAGATACTCAACGCGAAGACCTTCAAGGGCGGCACGGGGGCGATGAAGGGCCAGATCATCGAACAGCCGGTGAAGATCATCGAGGCACGGCGGGTTTCCTGAGCCCGAGTTCGTCATTCCAGTGAAGGCTGGAATCTCGTGAGACAAAGGGAGCGCGCTATTCTCCTGAGATGCCCGCCTTCGCGGGCTGACGGACGGGGCTTTACCGCGCTGCCGCTGCGAAGCCGCCGTCGACCCAAACCAGCGGGCTGATTTCGTCGTGGTTGGCGACATGCTCGACTTCGCCGACAAACAGGGTGTGGGTTCCGACATCGATCCGCATCGTCGTGCGGCACGTCAGGCTGGCGAGCGCATCGGGCAGGATCGGGATGCCATAGGCGCCGGCCACCCAGCCGCCGGTCTCGAAGCGCGCGATGCCCTTCTTCTGTCCGCTGAAAATGCCGACCAGGTCCTTGTGTCGTTCCGCCAGCAGATTGACGCAGAAATGGCTACCGGTCGATATGACCGGGTGAATGCTCGCGGTCTGGTTGACGGCGGTGAGCAGGGTTGGCGGTTCGGCGCAGACCGACATGACTGCGGTCGCGGCCATGCCGGTCCAGCTCTCGCCCTCGCCCGCGGTGATCAAAGCGATCGTTGTCGCCAGCCGGCGCATGGCGTGGCGAAAGCCGTCCTTGATCTCGTCTTCGGTCACCGCGGTCTCCCTGTTTACCCGCCACCGGCGCTAATGAAATGAAGGCGCTGGTGCAATGACTTCGGATATCCTCGTTTGATCGGAGACCCGATCCGCCGCTTTTCTTTTCGCGGCCAAGCGCGTATGGCGGCGCCGATTCCATGTGAGAGATCAAGAGGCTGCGGTTTGGCGAAAGAAGAATTGCTGGAAATGCGCGGGCAGGTGGTGGAACTTCTGCCAAACGCCATGTTCCGCGTGAAGCTCGAGAATGACCATGAGATCCTCGGACATACCGCAGGCAAGATGCGCAAGAACCGCATCCGCGTGCTGGTCGGCGACGAGGTGCTGGTCGAGCTGACGCCCTATGATCTGACCAAGGGTCGCATCACCTATCGTTTCAAATAAGGAGCGGGGCACTTGTCCCCGCTTGTCCTGGCATCGGGCAGCCCGCGCCGCGCCGAACTCATTGGCCGTCTCGGGCTGAAACCCGCCATCATCGATCCCGCAGATATCGACGAGACGCCGTTGCGGGGGGAGTCTCCCGCGCATTATGCGGCGCGCGTTGCGGCCGACAAGGCCGCGCTCGTTGCATTGCGCCATCCGGGGGCGGCGGTGCTTGGCGCTGACACGGTGGTCGCAGCCGGCCGGCGGATATTGCCCAAGACCGACGATATCGATGAAGCGCGTGTCTGCCTGCGCTTGCTTTCAGGCCGCCGCCACCGTGTCCACTCTGCGGTGACGCTGATCGATGGCGGCGGCGTGGCCCGGCACCGTCTGTCGACCAGTATCGTCAGTTTCAAGCGGCTGACCGACCAGGAAATCGAGGCCTATCTCGCGGCAGGCGACTGGCGCGGCAAGGCGGGTGCCTATGCGATACAGGGCTATGCCGAAAGTTGGGTACGGATGCTCTCGGGCAGCCATTCGGGGGTGATGGGTCTGCCGCTGTTTGAGACGCGCGCGTTGCTCGTCGCGGCGGGGCTGCTGACGGCCTCAGGAATGGCGCACGATCTCTGATGCGCGAATGGCTCTATGAGGCCGGGATAGGCGAGGCACGCGCCGCGCTGATTGAGGATGGTGCGATCGTCGCCGCCCGGATCGAGGCCGACGATGAAGGCATCCGCGCCGGTACGGTCGCCGAGGCGCGGCTGGCCCGTATCGTCATTCCGGGCCGGCGTGCGATCGTCACGCTCGACACCGGCGAGGATGCACTGATCGAGCCGGTGCCCGGCGGGGTCTCCGAAGGCGGCCGGTTGCGCATCGAGATCCACCGCGCCGCGCTGCCTGAGCCGGGCCGCGCCAAGCTCGCACTGGCCCGACAGACATCGGCCGAAATAGTGCCGGTTGCCGGTCCCGATCTGCTCGCGCGGATCGAGGCGAGCGGCGTTCCGGTGCGCCGACTGCTGGCCCATCAGTCCGATGTGCTCGAGGCGGCCGGCTGGTCCGAACTGCTCGAGGAGGCGGCGGCCGGTCAGAGCGAATTTGAAGGCGGCTCGCTCCGCCTTTCGCTAACCCCGGCGATGAATTTGATCGACGTCGATGGTTGGCTCGCCGCCGCCGAGCTCGCAGTGGCGGGGGCGGAGGCCGCGGCACGGATGATCTTGCGCTTCGACATCGGCGGCTCGATCGGTATCGATTTGCCCACCGTCGGCAGCAAGGCGGCGCGGCTTGCGGCGGCCGAGGCTGTCGATGCGATACTCCCCCAGCCTTTCGAGCGGACCGCTGTCAACGGCTTCGGCTTCCTCCAGATCGTCCGGCGCCGTTCCAGGGCTTCGCTGCCTGAACGGCTCCAGGGCGATCCGGTCGCAGCGGCGGCACGTGCCCTGCTGCGCCGTGCGGAACGGACGCCAGGCGCCGGCACGCGAACGATCCGGGCGGCGCCCGCCGTGATCGCGCTGCTCGAGCAGCGAACCGGATGGAGCGACGAACTGGCCAGACGGATTGGCGCTCCAATCGCCTTGCGCGCAGAGCCGGCGCTCGCCATATCGGCCGGACATGTCGATGCTGAAAACCCCTAAATGCCCGGTCTGCGGGAAGCCGGAAAATCCCGGGCATACTCCCTTTTGCAGCCAGGGCTGTCGTGATCGCGATCTGCTGAAATGGCTCGACGAGGGCTATCGCATCCCCGGTCCGCCGGCAGATCCGGGCAGCGATCCCGACGCCGAATAATTTGGCAAGAGCGGGCTGGACAAGCCGCTTGGCGCCCCTCTATAGGCACGCCTCCGACGCGAGAGTGCCCAGGTAGCTCAGTTGGTAGAGCATGCGACTGAAAATCGCAGTGTCGGCGGTTCGACCCCGTCCCTGGGCACCACTTTTTTATCGTTCTGAAAATGCAGGACGGTCCGGCGAGATCATCAACCCGCTCGGACCGCGCTATTCAGCAAGCAATCGCTTCAGGCCTTGGCTGCCCCGGCCTTCACCCGGGCGGCAGCCCTTTCGAACAGGGTGGTATCGCCCTCGGTATAGGTCTGTTCGAAGGCGGTCTCGCTGATCTTCCACGCACCGTTCAGCCGGACCATCTGGTGGCGGTACATGCCGCCCATGACGTAGATGTCCTTGTCGATCCGGTGGGTCGCCCGGACATGCGAGCGAGCCGATGCGCGGTCGCCGTCGAGGACGATCACGAAATTGGAGATCGCATGCTGGGTCGCGTCGAAGCCCAGAAAGAATATCTCGTCGCCTTCGAGGAAGTCCGCGAGGCGCACGCATTTGAATTCCGGGCCGAAGCAGCTTGAATAATCATAGGTCGCGTCGGGGGTGGTGCATGCCTTGATCGCTGCGAATTCCCGGCAGTCGGCGAACAGGCCATGCGCCGAGATCGCTTCCTGAATCTCGACCTTGTCGCGCGCTTCCTCGGTAGTCATGGGCATCCCTCCGAACCTATTCATTATGCTTCCCACCTGGCGTGGGGAGTGACGTCAGCCGGGGCCATGGCAACCGGCCATCCCGCGGTCAGGCGGGATATAAATGCTTTCGATGTGGTAAGCGCCGTGTCAAGAGCGCGATGTCCGCCCGCAGGGCGTAACGGGTACGGGAAGAACTGGGGAGCGGACTATGATCGGCGGGGTTCACCATATCGGCATCTCGAGCCCTGATATTGACCGGCTGGTCGCCTTTTACCGGGATGTGGTCGGCTTCGAGTTCGTTTCCGAAGCGGGAATTCCGGCACCGGTCGACGCGGTCGATGCAATGCTCGATCTCAAGGGAGTGACCGGCCGGACAGCGATGATGCGGACGGGCAACACCTATATCGAACTGATCGAGTTCTTCACGCCCAAGGGCAAGCCGCACGGGCCCGACTGGTCGCTGACCGACTATGGCCACACCCACATCGCGCTGATCGTCGATGATATCGACGCCGAATATGAGCGGATGAAAGCTGCGGGCATGCACTTCAACGCACCCCCGCGCCACGCACCGGCGCGGGGAAGCGCATCGACCTATGGTCTCGATCCCGACGGTAACCGGATCGAGCTGATGGAAATCAGGGATAAGTCGGTCCCTTACAGCTATGCCTATCGGCAGCTGGATCGGCTCAAAGATGTGTCGGAAGATCAGTTCTGAGAGTTGGGCGGCATGCCGGTCCGGCTAAGCGGCTTCAGATGCCAGTCCCTGCTGTTTGCAATCATAGGCGGTGAGCCAGGCCCGGGCGTCCTGCTCGGACTCGAAGGCTTTAACGCCGTCGTCCAGGTCTACTCCGGTCTGCCCTTTCAGGAAGGTCGATTTCACCAGCAGGGCAATGCGACTGTCCGGCGTCGACGCCGCGATGGTCTTGACCATCCGGCGCAACTCGGTGGCGGCTTCGGGTGTTGCAAAGCTTCGGTCGACAACCCTGGCGAGTAGCTTGAGACGGCCTTCCAGCTGGGTGACTATGCCGGCTTCCTTGACCATCGTCGCGGCATAGCGACGGACCGTCGCCAGATCCCAGCAGCCGTACACTTCCAAGCACAAAATCCCGCAATCTGCTTCAAAATGGATGGTGAACATGGTCCCCCGACTCTCGTTCGCTACGGGAAACTACCTAGGCTGGAAGGCTTAAGAGCGACTTAAGGCGTTCGGGAGGCCTGGGTAAAATTATCGTGCGGTCGTGCGCATGTTGTCAGGACATCTCGCCCAACCGTTCCGCACAGGCTATCAGGACGTCGATCGCGCCAAGGAAGCGGGCAAACCAATGAAGAAGAGGATGAGGATGCTGCATCTCGAGGGAACACCGAGCGAAGACCTGCCGGACGTGCTCGTCACCGGTCGCGGCGATATCCGTTTTACCTTCATGTCGATGTCGGCGCGCGATCCCGAAGGGCGCGATGCCGCCTATCTCGAATGGCATTCGCTGGACCACCGGCCCGAACAATATCGATTGCCCGAATTGCGTGCGTCACTGCGTCTGGTCTCGACTCCCGCTTGCCGGGCAGCGCGGGCCGCGAGCGAGTCCCCGTTCGATGCGGTGGATCATATCATGACCTACCAGTTCACAAGCGATGCATGTCTGCCTGGCTTCAACGCGCTGGGCGCTGCGCTGCATGTCGGCGGGCGCATGCCGCACCGGCTTCCCAGCGTCACCTTCGTCACCGCCGACATCGCCGGCAAGAAAGCGGCGGCGCGGGCCGTGGCGGGGGCGGACGTGCTGCCATGGCGGCCTGCGCTCGGCGTATACCTGATCATCGAGCGCGGGTATTCCTCGCCGGAGGCGCTCGTCGACGTGCCCGGAGTTGCCGGTGTCTGGTGGCACCACGGGCGGAAGGCCGGCGGGACATATGAAGCCGATTATACGGGTCACCAGGTCACCTATTGCTATCTCGATCAGGATCCGATCGCGACGGCCGCATTGCTGCGCGAGGCGATGCAGCGGCGCTGGGCGTCGGGGGAAGTGCAGGGTCGGCTCGCTGCTCCCTTCTTCGCGGTGGTGCCTTTCGCCTGGGATCGCTACGTCCCGTAACCGGGCAAGGGGAGGGAATGAAATGAAGATCGATCTTTCAAAAATCGGGCTGAGCACGCCCGGTGTAACGGCCATGCCCGGGGCTGCGAGCGACTGGGAATTTGATGCGGATTTCACGGAGATTGCGTCCACGGTGAGTGCGGCCGATCGCCTCGGTTATCATCATGTCACCTGTTCCGAACATATCGGCGTTCCGAACGACCAGGCGGAACGGCGGGGCGCCCGATATCATGACCCGCTCGCCACGTTCGGTTATTTCTCGGCCGTCACCAGCCGGATCCGTTTCGTCACCTCGGTGCTCGTGCTCGGCTATCATCACCCGCTCGAACTCGCGAAGCGCTATGGTACGCTCGACGTGGTCAGCGGCGGGCGACTGATCCTGGGGCTCGGTGTCGGCACGCTCAAGGAGGAATTCGATCTGCTCGGCATCGGAGGCGTTGAATTTGTCGAGCGCGGTGCGCGCGGCGATGATGCATTGCGCGCGCTCCGGGTCTCGATGGGCCGGCCCTTCCCCGAATATCACGGACCTTACTATGATTTTGGCGGGCTGAAGATCGATCCCTGTGCGATCCAGCAGGACATGCCCTTCTGGATTGGCGGCCGGACGATGCGATCGCTGCGTCGGGCAGTCGAACTGGCCGAGGGCTGGACGCCGTTCGGGCTCACAGCTGACGAGATGGAGGAGATGATCGGCAAGGCGAAGGAAACGCCCGCCTGGACGGCGCGGACCCGTCCGCTCGAACTGGTGCTGCCCGCGCCAGCGGCGATCAGCCCGATCGATCAGCCGGCACATGCCGCCGACGTGATCGGTGGACTGTTCGCCGCCGGAGCGACCAAATCAGCCCTCAGGGTCAAGTCGCGTTCGGCTGCCCATTATATCGAACAGATCGAGGCGCTCGCGACGCTCGATCTCTAGCGAAACCAGCTTGTTGGCGGGTAAATCTCGGCTTAGCATCGATGCCAGGCATATCGGATTGCGATTTGAAGGAGTGGAGTGATGGGTATTACGGTTCGGCCGCTGCAGGATGACCTGCCCTTTGGCGCGCGCATTTCCGGCGTAAACTGGGAGACGCTCGCGGATGAAGCTGTCCGCCAGCAGATCCGCGATACGTTTGAGGATCGCGGCGTGATCGTGTTCGAAGACGTCGAGCAGACCGGCAAGATGCAGGTTGCGATCAGCAAGGTGATCGGTCCGATGAAGGACCATCCGGTCAAGACCGTCGAGCGCGTCAATCGCGAGGACGATGAGATGATGGGTGTCATCAGCATTCGCACGGGCCCCAACGCCCAGATTCTTGAGATTGACGGCAGGCAACTGGTGACCTGGCAGCCCTGGCATTTCGATCATGCCTACAACAATGAGCTGAACCGCGCCGGGCTGCTGCGTTCGGAAAAGATCGCGCCCAAGGACGGCCTGACCGCCTTTGCCGACGGCATCCAGCTCTACAGGGATATGGACCCGGCGATCCTCGAGCAACTTGAAGGCAAAATCGGTATCTACACGCTCGATCTGCGCCATTCGCAGCAGAAATATGGGCTGCCGAAGTCGCTCAAGGTGATCCGCCCGTCCAAGGCCGGCGACAAGATTGACGAGATGGCGGCGATCTTCCCGCGCTCGCTGCACCCGGCGATCTTCACCCGGCCGCAGGGCGATAAAGTCTATCATCTCTGCGCCTATGGCGCGCGCGGCTTCGTCGGCATGAGCGAGGAAGAGGGCATCGCGCTGGGCCAGGAAGCCTGCGACGAGATGGAACGGGTCGTGAAGCCCTATTTCCACAAGTGGAAGCCGACCGACATGGTGCTGTGGGACAACTGGCGCGTCCTGCACAAGGCTTGCGGCTGCGATCCTGCGGACGATCGGATCGTCCATCGCACCACGATCAAGGGCGATTATGGCCTCGGCGGCTGGGAAACCCCGCCGACCCACCTCGAACCCGCCGACGCGATGACAATGTGACCCGTCGGCCGCTTCGGCGGCTGGCTGTCTTTATTTTTCGATACTGCTCAGCCGCTCAGCGCATCGCCCTGAGCGGCTTCAGCGTCGCGTAGAACAGCGCGAAGATCAGAGGTGCGAGCAGCGCCAGCGACAGGGTCACAGCCTTGCCGATTGCTTTGGGATCGTGGAACAGCAGGTCGTTTATTGAGCCCGCGATCAGCGGGCCGAGGATCGAGCCGCCGGTCCCGCACACCAGCATCACGATGGCGACCGCTTTGCCGCGCAGCCGGCTGGGCAACAATGCGATGACCGCGGTCAGCGGCAGGCTCGCATAGTTCGAGATGATGAACAGGTAGAGCCCGACCAGGAGCACTGCGAGCCGCGGATCGCCGACCGAGAAGGCGAGCATCGCGATCGGCGCGCCGATCACGGCGCAGATCATCGGATAGCGAATGTGGATGTCGTGCCAGCCGCGCCGATAAAGCCAGTCGGCGATCGCGCCGTGGATGGGCATGCCAAGGATCGGCGCGATCAATATGGTGGCGCCGAGCCAGGCGCCGGTCATGCTCTCGCTCCAGCCGAAATTGCGGATCAGATAGGCCGGCGTCCAGGTCGATACTGCAACCGCCATCGACACGAACATCAGGAAGCCGAGATGGTGGCAGAGATAGAAGCGTGGATGCGCACGAATGAAGGCGAAATAGGCGCGGAAGCTGGCTTCGTCGCTGGATGCCGACCCGGGCGCTGAACGGCGTAGCGGTTCGGGCACGCAAAAGATCAGCGGCACGAACAGCAAGCCGCCGAAGCCGATCAGCATGAAGATCACCTGCCACCCCTGAACCTCGCCGAGCAGCGGCAGGGTCATCATCTCGGAGGGGAGGATGTAGAAGGTGAGGATGCCGCCGATCAGCAGCGCCATGCCCTGGCCGGCCTTGAAACCCATATTGGCCATCGATGTTGCGAAGGCGAGTTCGTTGCGCGGGAAAAGATCGCCCAGGATCGAGCCCTGCGAGGGGAAGATGCTCGCCTCGCCGAAGCCGACGGTCGCCCGCGCCGCGACGAGTGCGGTGAAGTTGCGGGCTAGCCCGGTCGCCGCGGTGGCAACGCTCCAGATCGCAAGGCCGGTGGCGATGATGGCCCTTCGCGATGTGCGATCGACCGCCCATCCGATCGGGAGGCTGAACAGACCGGTGGGCAGTGCGAAGGCGAGCCCGATCATCACGCTCATCTGCACGTCGCTGAGCCCGAAGCGGGTCTGGATCGGCACCACCAGCAAGGTGAGCATGTGCCGGTCGATCACCGAGACGATCGACAGGCAGAAGAGGATGGCGACAAATGTCCACCTCACCCTCGCCGGGTAAAAGGGCTCGTCGGGCGCGTCCCCGGGCGAAGCCTCCTGTGGCTCTGACTTGGCAATGGTCATTCGCGTTCCCCCTACGCGGTGATGCCCCGGCTGAAAGGCAGACGGGTTATCGCCTGACCGGTAAGCTTGCGCCAGGCGTTGGCGACGGCCGGTGCGATCGGCGGTACGCCCGGCTCGCCGACACCGGTCGGCGCCGCGCCGGACTCGATGATCGAGACCTCGACGTCGGGCATCTCGTGGATGCGCAGCGATCGGTAGCCGTCGAAATTATGCTGCTCGACACGACCGCCTTCGGTCATGCTGATCTCGCCGAACAGTGCGTGGCCGAGGCCGAAGCCGATGCCACCTTCCATCTGCGCGGTAACGATCGAGGGGTTTACGGCGATGCCGCAATCGACCGCGCACCAGACCTTGTGGACTTTTGGCTGGCCGTCGGCGCCCCTGGAGAGTTCGACCACCTGGGCGACCGTGGTGCCGAAGGTCCGGCGACAGGCGATGCCCCTGGCATGCCCTTCTGCGATTGAGCCGCCCCAGTTTGAAATCTCCGCGACGCGGGTCAGCGCCCCCTTCATCCGATCGTCGGCGGCGAGTGCCAGACGCCCTGCCAGCAGCTCATGCCCGCCCAGTTCGAGCAGCCGGTCGAGAAAGGTCTCGATCGCATAGCTGGTGTGCATATTGCCCACCGAGCGCCACCACAGGGGAAGTACGCCGCTTTGCAGGACGTGAACGCCGACGCGGTGGTTGATCATGCGGTAGCCGTTCTCGACCGCACCCTCGACGATTGCGGTGTCCAGCCCTTCGTGGATCTTCATCGCCTCGAGCGGCGTACCCGAGAAGACCGATTGCGAGGCGATCACCTGATCCCAGGCGACGATTTCTCCGGCCGCATCGACGCCGCCGCGCAGGCGGTGAGCGGTAAGCGGTCGATAGCGGCCGCCGGCAATATCATTCTCGCGGGTCCAGAGATGTTTGACGGGCGCGCGGTCCGGAGACTGTTTCGCGACCTCCGCAAGTTCGCGACCGAAATCCATCAGTGGTTGCGAGCGGCGGCCAAAGCTGCCGCCGGCGATCTGCTGGTGCAGCGTAACCTTCTCGAACGGCAGACCGAGCGTCTCGGCGACCGCCTTCATCTCACCGACCTGATATTGGGTGCCGTTCCATACATCGGCGCGCCCGTCGCCGATCTCGATCACCGCGTTGAGCGGCTCCATCGGCGCGTGTGCGAGGAAAGGGAAATGATAGACCGCCTCGATGCTATGAGCGGCGCTCTTCAGACCGGCATCGACATCTCCCTTGCGGCCGGCTTCGGCGCCCGGGGTGCGGGTTGCTTCGGCAAAGACGCGGTGGAGCGTCTCGGTCGAGCGGGTCTCGGCCTTGCTCAGATCCCACTGCGCGTTGATCGCCTTGCGGCCACGCATGGCCGCCCAGGTGTCGCGTGCATAGACGACCACACCTTGCGGGATTGCAGCGGCATGGAGAACACCGGGTATCGCCAGCGCCTTGCTCGCGTCGAAGGATTGCAGGATCGCGCCGAAGACCGGCGGATGGAGGATGGCGCTGTGCACCATCCCCGGCCGGGTCACGTCCATCGCGAACACCGCCTTGCCGGTCGACTTGGCGGGGCTGTCGATGCGCGGGACATGCTTGCCGATCAGCGTGAAGCGATCGGGCGTCTTCAGTACCGGCGACGAGGGCAGGGGGAGTCGCGCAGCATCGGCAGCGAGCGCGCCGAAGCCGGAACGGTGCGTGCCGTGCGAGACGATGCCGCGTTCGATGTCGATCTCAGCGGCCGGGACACCCCAGCGCTGCGCCGCCGCCTCGACCAGCATCGCCCGCGCGGCGGCACCGGCGGTGCGCATCTGAATCCAGCTGTTGCGGATCGAATTGGAGCCGCCGGTAAGCTGTGTGCCGTAGATCAGATTCTTGTAGAGTGCGTCATTGGCCGGTGCCATTGCCGTCCGCATCTGGCCCCAGTCGGCGTCCAGCTCCTCGGCGACGAGGGTGGTCAGGCCGGTGGCAGGACCCTGGCCGAACTCGACATGCTTAAGGACGACGAAGACGCTGTCGTCGGGTGCGATCCGGACAAAGGCGTTGGGCATGAAGATCGGATCGGCGCTGGTCTCCGCCGCATCGGCGGGTTCCCGGCCAATCGGCAACGCCAGGGCGAGGATCAGCCCTGAGCCGGCCAACATCTCGCGGCGGGTTGGCCGGGCGAGCGTGATCATGTGCTCAACGCCTTCGCGGCATCCCTGATCGCCTGGCGGATCCGCACATAGGTCGCGCAGCGGCAGATATTGCCGCGCATGGCGGCATCGATCTCGGCGTCACCGGCGTCAGGTTTGGTCGACAGCAGTCCGATAGCGGACATCACCTGGCCCGACTGACAGAAGCCGCATTGCGGCACTTCGTGCCGGATCCATTCGGCGATGACGGTATCGGCGACCTTGCCGTTCACGCCTTCGATCGTGGTGACCTTCTGGTCGCTCACGCTGCTGATCGGCGTAATGCAGGAACGCCGCGGCGTGCCGTCGATATGGACGGTGCAGGCGCCGCACTGCGCCATGCCGCAACCATATTTGGTGCCGTGCAGGCCGAAATGGTCGCGCAATGCCCAAAGCAGGGGTGTGTCGCGTTCACCCTCGAATGAAGCGGCCTCGCCGTTGAGCGTGAAGGCGATCGGTTTGCTGGTCACATCAGCTCATGGCAGCGGTGGGCTGCGGGCCGCGGATCAGCTTGCCGGGCAGTTCGCCGGTCGCCTCGCCGTCGCAATAGGTCGGTACGCCCGAGAGGATTGTCATCACATAGCCGCGTGCCTTCTGGAGCAGGCGCTTGGCGCCCGACGGCAGGTCATTGGCCATATAGGGCTTCTCGACTGCGAGCTTGTCGAGATCGATGATGTTGAAATCGGCCTTCATACCCGGAGCAATGACGCCGCGATCATGCAGGCCGACCCATTCGGCGGTGGCCGAGGTCTGGCGGCGGATGGCATCGGTCAGGTCATGCTCGCTCTTCGCCCAATCCCGGCCCCAGATGGTGACGAATGTGGTTGTGAAACTGGCGTCCGAGATAGTGCCGACATGCGCGCCGCCGTCGCCCAGGCCAAGCACTGTGTGCGGGTGAGTGACCATGGTGCGCAGATCGGAATAGTCGAACTGCAGATAATTGGCCATCGCGTGGAACAGCATGTTGCGGCCCTCATCGACGAGCATCTCGTCATAGATGATCTCGTTGGCCGGGCGGCCCTCGCGCTTCGCGATCGCCTCGATGCTGTTCTGCGGGTCCTTGGCGTAATCCGGCCGGTCGCCGAGCGGGAACAGGCGGCCGAGCGCATAGCCCGCCTTGTTGGCGTCGGCTTCGGCGATGATCGTCCTGCGCATCGCGGGATCGCGCAAGAGCTCGACCTGCTCTGCGAGCGGCTTGTCGGCAATCGCCTGGTAGCTTGGACAATGGTTGAACGGCGGCAGGCTTGAGCACAGGCCGAGCAGATGGCCGACCGGGCGCGGTGCCGCCTGGCCCTTGAGCTGGAGTCCCTTTGCCTGGCCGCGTTCGACCATGGTCAATGTGTCGCGCCAGCCTTGCGGGTTCGAATAAACCTGACCGATATTGACCGAGAGCGGCCTGCCCGATCGCTCGACCAGCCGGTGGATCATAGCATATTCGGCATCGCGCTCTTCGGGGCTGTAGTCGGACACCCATTCGAGGACGCCGCTACCCGCCTCTTTCATGGCGAGGGCGATCTCCATCAGTTCCTCCTCGGTCGCGCGATAGGAGGGGATCATGTCGCCGGTGATCGACTTGTGGCGGACCGAGCGCGAAGTCGAGAAGCCGAGGGCGCCAGCCTCGATCCCTTCGCGCACCAGTTCACGCATCTGGGCGCAATCCTCCGGTGTCGCTTCCTCGAGCCGGCGGGCGCGGTCGCCCATTACATAGAGCCGTAATGGACCATGCGGTATCTGGGTTCCGATATCGACGTCGAAGCAACGGCCTTCGAGCATGTCGAGATAATCAGGAAAGCTCTCCCAGTCCCAGCTGAGGCCGTCGTGCAGCGCGGTACCGGGAATATCCTCGACGCCCTCCATGAGCTCGATCAGCTTGTCGTGGTCCGCCGGCCGGACCGGAGCGAAGCCAACCCCGCAATTGCCCATCACGACGGTCGTTACACCGTGCCAGCTCGAAGGTACGAGCCGGTTCTCCCATGTCGCCTGGCCATCATAATGGGTGTGAATGTCGACGAAGCCGGGCGTGACCAACATGCCCTTCGCGTCGATCTCGCGATCGGCGGTTGCGCCCGCCTGAACGTCGCCGACCCGGGCAATTTTCGCGCCGGTCACGGCGATGTCCGCTTTGACGAGGGGAGAGCCGCGGCCGTCTGCGACGAGGCCGTTGCGGATGATCAGGCTATAATCTTTGGCCATCACGGCTCTCCCTTGATCTCGTCTTTTGTGGCGCGTGGTTGTCAGATCGGAATATTGTAGATCCGCGCCGCGTTGGTCGAGGTGATCTTCTCGAGCAGGCTGCGATCCTGGACCGCCTG
>CANJRZ010000055.1 GCA_947476735.1 Sphingomonadaceae bacterium | reverse complement strand
GATGGCGATTCGCTGGTGATGGAGATGCCGAAAGGCCTGCCCTGGACACAAACGAGCGGTACTGCCGGCTTCACCTATGAGGGGCGAGCCACCTTCGTCGGCGACGTTAGCAAGCAGGGTACGACCTACCGATTCAGAATTGAGCGGATGCTGCCCTATATGCCCATGGTGATCCGCGGGGAGCAGGTGTTGCTGCCGGATGGCAAGGAGGATCTGCTCGCGAGGCTGCGCTCCGAGCTCGGGCGACGGGGCCAGGACATTCCCGACATTCCGGCGATCAAGCCCGCGGCGACCCCTGGGAGCGAGCGCCGGCAGGCGTGGATCGAGGCGATTCAGCAGCGCGCCGCCGCGCGCGGTGCAGCTCAGCTGTAGCGCTTGAGAATCCGCCGTGCGACCGCCTGGCGATGGACCTCGCTCGGGCCTTCGTAGATCCGCGCGAGCCGCGCGTTCTGCCACATTGCAAAGAGCGCGGTTTCCTTGGTCATGCCTAGCGCGCCCAGTGTCTGCATCGCATGATCCACGGCTTCATAGGCCAGCTCGGGCGCGTAGACCTTGATCATGCCGATCTCGGTGCGAGCGTCCTCACCACGATCATATCTGGCCGCGGCATCGGCAATCATCAGGCGCGCGGCATGGATGCGGGTTCCTATGTCGGCGATCCACCACTGGATCGCCTGGCGGTCCGACAGGCGTGTGCCGAAGGTCGTCCGCTGCAAGGCATGCTCGCACATCATGTCGAGCGCGCGCTGGGCGCGGCCGACATTTGTTGATCCGATCTCGAGCCGGCGGATCACCAGCCGCCGCTGCATCGGCGCATAGCCCCCACCGACCGGGCCCAACACCGCGCTGGCAGGGATGCGGCAATTGTCGAACACAACTCCGAATGTATTCTGGTGCCCGATCATAGGAATTTCGCGTTCGACGATGAAGCCGGGTGTGCCCTTGTCGACGAGGAAGGCGGTTATCCCTTCCTCGCGCTGGCCTTCGCCTACCCGCGCCATGACGATCGCGAAATCGGCATGTCCGGCGTAAGAAATCCAGATCTTGCGGCCGTTGATCACCCATTCGTTGCCGTCCAGCTCGGCCCGGGTCATCATGCCGGCGGGATCGCCGCCAGCCACCGGTTCGGAGATAGCGATCGCCCCCTGCAACGTGCCGGCCTGATAGCCAGCGAGATATTTGGCCTTCTGCTCGTCGCTCCCCGCCAGCAACGACATAAACAGATTGGGTTGGCGCGGCAGCAGGAAAGGCACGCAGGTCTTCCCGAATTCCTCGAAGACGCCGACCATGATCGAGGCCGGCATGTCGAGCCCCCCTACCTCGGCCGGCGCATCGAGCAGATCAATGCCGAGCTCGCTGGCCAATGCTCCAAGCCGAGCCTGGTGCTCCGAGGGGAGAACGGGCTCGGTCCCGCGCGTCATGCGTTGCAGGACTTCCTGCTCAAGCGGCATCAGCTCGCGCTGAACGAAGCGCGCGACGGTCTCCCGGATCATACGTGCCTGTTCGTCGAGCGCCATGAGTTTCCCCCTTCGAAGTCTGGACCCTAAGCTTTCGCTGGATGAGTTTCTTGAGCAGGTCGGCCAATCTCAGCCCAACCCGGTGGAGGTGGCCTACAGGCGCTTGTACCGAAAATACCACACTTCATGCCCGATGGCGCGGGCCTTGGCTTCGTAACGGGTTTCCGGCCAGTCGGCGGGACGAACGAGGAAGTCGGACGGATGCTCGCCGAGCCATTCGAAATCAGGAGACTGGCCCATCACCATCATCGCCCAGCGAACGTATACCGGATGATCGGTACCAAAGCGGAATTCGCCCCCGGGTTTCATCTTGCGGGCGATCAGGTCGATCGGACCAGCATTCATGAAGCGCCGCTTGGCGTGGCGCGCCTTTGGCCAGGGGTCGGGATGGAGCAGCCAAGCGCGTTCGAGCGAAGCGTCAGGCAGGCGCTCGAGCACCTCGATCGCGTCGCCCATGTGAATACGGATATTGGTGAGTCCCGCTTCGTCGATTTTCATCAGCGCGCCGACCACGCCATCGAGGAATGGTTCGCAGCCAATGAAGCCATGTGACGGCCGCTGGCTCGCATGCCAGGCCAAATGTTCACCTTTGCCGAAGCCGATCTCGAGCTCCAGCGGGCGTGGGTCTCCAAACAGGTTGGGCGCGTCGAGTTCGCCGTCTTCGGGTACCGAAATTTCGGGAAGCAGCCGCTCGACCAATTCGGCCTGGCCAGGCCGCAGCTTGTGCCCTTGCCGTCGGCCGTAGAGCCGCCGGATTGAAAGCGGATCATTCATCGCGGCGGTGGATCTCGTATACGGCGGCCGGGGGCAGGTTGCGCAACGTGCTCGACAACCGCCGCCCCTTTAGGCCCAGTCGCTCGAGCACCGGGCGGCGGACCGGGCAGACCGGGCTGTAGGTGAACTGGTAAAAGCGCCCGCCCGGCCGCATCAGATCAAAACAGCCGCGCATGATCATCATCTGCTGGCGTGCGGTCATGCTGAGGATCGGCAGTCCCGAAATGGTAGCTCCCGCCATATCGCCGTTGAGCAGGTCGCGATGCTTCTTCACCCGCGCCGCGTCCCCGCGCAGCACCGTGGCTTCGGGAAAGCGGGCCGCAAGGAGGTTGGCGAAATCGGCCTCATATTCGATCAGCACCAGATCGGATTGCCTGAGCCCGCGCGCGAGCAGTGCCTTGGTGAACACGCCGGTGCCCGGGCCCAGCTCGATCACCGGACCCATGTCGGGAGTGATCTCGGCCGTGATTAGCTTGGCGAGCGCCGGGCTCGACGGCGCGACAGCAGCGATGCTCAGGGGATCCCGGGCCCAGGCCCGAAGAAAAGCCGCCAGATCGGACAAGGGCATGCTCCGCGACACCATAGACTGGACCGCCCTAGAGCCTGTTCAAGCGGCGTGGAAGCCCTTTGCTTCGCGTGGTTCGGGACCAATCGCGAGACCCTGGGGAGGTTCCAGTCTCTGCCGGCACGAAATGCGGGGTTTAGTTCAGGCCAGCGCCGCCTTTAGCTTGTCGGCAAGGTCGGTCTTCTCCCACGGGAAGAAGTCGCCTTCGGGCTTGCGGCCGAAATGGCCATAGGCTGCGGTCTTCGAATAAATCGGCTTGTTCAGTCCGAGATGGGTACGGATGCCACGCGGGGTCAGGCCGCCCAGTTCCTTGATGCCCATGATCGCCTGTTCGATCGCTGCGTCGGTGACGCCCGTTGCACCGGTGCCGTGCGTGTCGACATAGAGCGAAAGGGGCTCGGACACGCCGATCGCATAAGCGAGCTGGATCGTGCAGCGACGGGCGAGGCCGGCGGCGACAATGTTCTTCGCCAGGTAACGGGTGATGTAGGCGGCCGACCGGTCGACCTTGGTTGGATCCTTGCCGCTGAACGCGCCGCCGCCATGCGGAGCCGCACCGCCATAAGTGTCGACGATGATCTTGCGTCCCGTGAGGCCGGCGTCGCCGTCCGGACCGCCGATCTCGAAGCTCCCGGTCGGATTGATGTGATAGACGGTCTCGTTCGAAAGTAGCTCAGCTGGAAGGAGGTCCGCGACCACCTTCTTCACGTAATTCTTTAGCTCGGCTTCCTTGGTGCCTTCGTCATAACCCTTGCCGTGCTGGGTCGAGACGACGATGGCGGTCGCGGCTGCGGGCTTGCCATTCTCGAAGCGCAACGTGACCTGGCTCTTGGCATCGGGCTCGAGGAAGGGCGCCTTGCCCGAATGACGGTCAGCCGCCATCTGTTCGAGGATCTTGTGGCTGTAATAGAGCGTCGCCGGCATCAGGTCGGGCGTTTCGTCGCAGGCGAAGCCGAACATGATGCCCTGGTCGCCGGCGCCTTCGTCCTTGTTGCCGCTGGCATCGACGCCCTGGGCGATATGCGCCGACTGGCCGTGCAAGTTGTTGTGGAAAGTGAAGGTTTTCCAGTGGAAACCATCCTGCTCGTAGCCGATCCGCCTGACCGTCTCGCGGACCGTCGTCTCGATCTCATCCTGGGCGCCGGGCGCCCAGGCGCCATTCTCATAGACGCCCTTGCAGCGAATCTCGCCGGCTAGCACGACCAGCTGAGTGGTGGTCAGCGTCTCGCAGGCGATGCGCGCCTCCGGATCTTTCGACAGGAACAGGTCGACAATCGCGTCGGAAATCTGGTCGGCGACCTTGTCGGGATGCCCTTCGGACACGCTTTCGGAAGTGAAGAGATAATTGCTGCGCATTGGTGGTGACAGACCCTCTTGGGATGATCGCGGCCTCAAAAGGCGCGAGCGGAGATCGAGATATAAAGAGTTCGTTATATCTCCCTTAGCGCCGCTTCTCGGCCTTCGCAATGGTATGATGGTCGCAACGTGCCTGCCTCCGTTTGTAGCCGGCATCCCGTCGCTATTGAGATTCCTTTAACCCTCGGGGTGCAAGGAGGGGCGCTTGGGGGAAATAGTTTTGCAGGTGCAACGATGAGTTACGAGATCAGCATCGATTGGCTTTACGGCTGTCCACGCGATCCGGGTGCGACCGAAGTGCGAGCGAAAGCCGCTGCTCGTCGCGTGTTCGATCGGGCGGGAATCGACGGCTGCGTCGCGCAGCAATCCTATTTCGAGCAGGGAGGTCTCTTCGGCGATGAGCGCGCGATGACAGGGCATGCCGTGACCTGGCTGAAGGCGCGCACGGCCGCTGGCGAGGCGGCCACCGCTGATTGGCCTGATCCGAGCCGCGCGGGCATCTCGATCGAGTGCCGCCCGATCAGGCAGATGCGCGCGGCCGGCTGAATCGTCCCGCCGGAGCAGTTCATCTGCGTCCCGCAGGCACGGACACGCCGATTCCGCCAGCAAGCAGCAGCAATGCAAATAATATCGGCAGCAAATTGCCGAATCGCGCGAACAGGGTCGCCGGTCGGGAGTTGGGCAGCGCCGCCTCGATTACGCCGGGTTCGTGCCAGGGCAGACTGCGGAGCAGCCGGCCGTCTGCATCGATGACCGCTGAAATGCCGGTCGGTGTTGAGCGAATCACCGGCATACCCTCTTCCACGGCGCGGAGCCGCGCCTGGGCCAGGTGCTGCGGCGGGCCCCAGCGGCCGAACCAGGCGTCGTTCGACGGATTGAACAGAAAGTCAGGCCGGTTGGCTGCGTCGATCACCTGGCCCGAGAAGATGATTTCGTAGCAGATCTGCAAGCCAACCTTGCCGAAACCTGGCGCGGCCATCGTCGCGGGCCCCGGCCCTGGCCAGAAATCGATATCGCCAGGCACCAGCCGAGACAGGCCGATTGCCGAGAGGATGGCCCGCGCGGGAAGATATTCGCCATAGGGAACGAGGTGCGCCTTGTCGTAGCGGCCGATGATGTCGCCTCGGGCATCGACCGCGAAGGTGCTGTTGCGCGCGCCGACGAGTTCGCCCGCCCGGTCGAAGATCAGCGAGTCACCGCCGAGCAGGATGATGTCGCGTGGACCCAATAGCGTCACGATCCGAGCGCGCGCGGCCAGATCGGTCTCAAGGAAGTCGGCGGTCGCGGCTTCGGGCCAGAGAATCAGCCGCGCCGCGTCGCCGGGCTTGGATTTTCCGGTCAGCGCACTCAGTCGGTTGAAATTGGCCAGCTGAAGCTTTGGGTCCCATTTCTCGTTCTGGTTGATGTTCGGCTGGACGACGATGATTCGAGGATCGTTACGCGGCGGCAAAGGGCGCAGCAGCCAGGCGGACAAAATCTGCGCGAGCATGGCAGCCAGAAGCGCCCAGCCGACACGCTGCCAGCGAATCCGCTTGGTGCCGGGCAGCACCGCAAGAAGCCAGATGCCGGCGAGCAATATCATGAAGCCGGACAGCCCATAGGTGCCGATCAGGCGGGTTAGCCCTGCCCATGCGGGTTCGGCGCTCCCAGGCGCAATCATGATCGCTGCGAGCGGATTCCAGGCGAAGCCGGTGAAGGCGATGCTGCGCAGATATTCGGCAATCACCCAGCTGCCGGCGAACAGCGGGATGAAGCCATAGGGACTGAGTGCTGGCGGTTCGATCGTCACCGCGCTTTCCATTCCGGCCGGGATCAACCCCTGCAATTTGCTGCGCCGCGCGGCGATCTCGTTATGATGCCGCCGCACCATGATCGCCGCCGGGAGCCGGTTCAGCGACCAGGCCAGCGTGCCGGCGATTGCCGGAAAAACGGCGAGATAGAGAGCAAGCAGGAAGACCGCGATCGGCCCGAGCCAGTGCGGCATCGCCTCCTGGTAGGTGAAGGCCTGGGCAATCCAGTTGTTGCCAAAGGTGAAATGGCCGACCCCGAAGCACCAGGAGAGGAGGGCGGCACCGCGCACATGACTTGCCGCCATCAGCAGCCACATCAGCCCCGCGAAGCAGAGCAGGGTGACGAACCACCAGTTGAGCGGCGCAAAACCAAGCGCCGAGGCAAGCCCGATGCCAAATGCGATCGCCGGAGTTCTGAACGAGGTGAGTTTTCGCATCGCCGACTTGCAGTTGAGGAGCGCTCCCCCATATCCCGACCGGCAGCCCGGCGGGAAGGGGCGTCGCGACGCTGCAACAAATTTCGGCGATGGCCATCCTTGACAGGTTCGTGGTCGCTACACATATGCCCGCTAGCACTCGCCTGGGGTGAGTGCTAAAAGTTTCCAGTCTGAAGAGTCGGCGCCGGGCAAACCGGCCCAGCGCCGTGATTGCATAAGGAAAGGGTGAAGCATGAGTTTCCGTCCGCTGCACGATCGTGTGCTCGTTCGCCGCGTCGAAGCCGAGGAAAAGACCGCCGGCGGTATCATCATCCCCGATAGCGCCAAGGAAAAGCCGCAGGAGGGCGAAGTCGTCGCCGTCGGTGGTGGCGCCAAGTCGGAAGATGGCAAGGTGACCCCGCTTGACGTCAAGGCCGGCGACAAGATCCTGTTCGGCAAATGGTCCGGCACCGAGGTCAAGATCAACGGTGAAGACCTGCTGATCATGAAGGAATCCGACATCCTCGGGATCGTCGGCTGAACCTTCCCAACACATAATCCAATCTAGCTAGAGGAATTTTCAATCATGGCAGCGAAAGACGTCAAGTTTTCGCGCGACGCTCGTGAGCGCATCATGCGCGGCGTCGACATCCTCGCCGATGCGGTGAAGGTCACGCTGGGGCCGAAGGGCCGCAACGTCGTCATCGACAAGTCGTTCGGCGCGCCTCGCATCACCAAGGACGGCGTCACCGTCGCCAAGGAGATCGAGCTCAAGGACAAGTTTGAGAATATGGGTGCCCAGATGGTCCGCGAGGTTGCCTCGAAGACCAACGATGTGGCCGGCGACGGCACCACCACCGCCACCGTTCTTGCCCAGGCGATCGTCCGCGAGGGCATGAAGTCGGTTGCGGCCGGCATGAACCCGATGGATCTGAAGCGCGGCATCGATCTCGCCGTCGTCAAGGTCGTCGAGGACCTCAAGAAGCGCTCGAAGCCGGTCGCCGGCACCAATGAAGTCGCCCAGGTTGGCATCATCTCGGCCAATGGCGACACCGTCGTCGGCGAGAAGATCGCCGAAGCGATGGAGCGCGTCGGCAAGGAAGGCGTGATCACCGTCGAGGAAGCGAAGGGTCTCGATTTCGAGCTCGACGTCGTCGAGGGCATGCAGTTCGACCGCGGCTATCTGTCGCCCTACTTCATCACCAATCCCGAGAAGATGGTGGTCGAGCTCAACGATCCGTACATCCTGATCCACGAGAAGAAGCTGTCGAACCTCCAGTCGATGCTGCCGATCCTCGAGGCCGTGGTGCAGTCGGGTCGTCCGCTGCTGATCATCGCCGAGGACATCGAGGGCGAGGCTCTCGCCACGCTCGTCGTCAACAAGCTGCGTGGCGGCCTCAAGGTCGCCGCCGTCAAGGCGCCCGGCTTCGGCGATCGCCGCAAGGCGATGCTTGAGGATATCGCGATCCTGACCCAGGGCGAGATGATCTCGGAAGATCTCGGCATCAAGCTCGAGAACGTCACGGTCACCATGCTCGGCACCGCCAAGCGCGTCACCATCGACAAGGACAACACCACCATCGTCGATGGTGCGGGTTCGTCGGATGCGATCAAGGGCCGCGTCGAAGCGATCCGTCGCCAGATCGAGAACACCACCAGCGACTATGACAAGGAGAAGCTCCAGGAGCGTCTTGCCAAGCTCGCCGGCGGCGTTGCCGTGATCAAGGTCGGCGGCGCGACCGAAGTCGAAGTCAAGGAGCGCAAGGACCGCGTCGATGACGCCCTCCACGCGACCCGCGCGGCTGTCGAAGAGGGCATCGTCCCCGGCGGCGGCACGGCCCTTCTCTATGCCACCAAGGCGCTCGAAGGCCTCAAGGGCGTTAACGACGATCAGACCCGCGGTATCGACATCATCCGCAAGGCGATCACCGTTCCGCTCAAGCAGATCGCGGCGAATGCGGGTCATGACGGTGCGGTTGTCGCCGGCAACCTGCTCCGCGAGAATGACGAGACCAAGGGCTTCAACGCCTCGACCGACGTCTATGAGAACCTCGTCGCTGCCGGCGTGATCGACCCCACCAAGGTCGTTCGTACCGCGCTGCAGGATGCGGCTTCGGTCGCCGGCCTGCTGATCACGACCGAGGCGACGATTGCCGAGATGCCCGATGACAAGCCCGCCATGCCCATGGGCGGCGGCGGCATGGGCGGCATGGGCGGCATGGACTTCTGATTCGGTACGCGGCGAGTGGGCTTCGGCCCGTTCGCCGTCCCGTGCAGACATGTCAGCCGGCCGTCACATCGACGTCCGATACAGAAAGGCCCGGGGCTCAACCCCCGGGCTTTTTTGATTCCGGTCAATGCAGGGTGCGCAGGGCTGTGCAACTCTCCATCATCCGGAAGGAGATGTGTGATGGCACAAACAGTGATGAACCTGCTTTTCGTAGTCACGGCGCTGGCCAGCTTCGGCGTGTTCTTCATCAGCGATATGCGGCTGCGTGATCGCTGATTCAGGTCGCCCGCGCGGTCGCGCCTGCCCCGGCCTGACTATCGCCGGCTAGGGAGCGGTCGCACCGGCGGCAGCGCGTTGCATATGTCGACCGCGCCGGCCGGTCGGATGAAGAATGCGTCTTTTCGGTTCGCCCGGGCCTCGACCCAGCGTGTAAAATCGGGCGCTTCGCTCTGCATGATCTCGAACGCCGGCCGCTCGCCGTTCGACATGTCAGCCGCCAACCGGGCTTTCCGGATTGTCGGCCGGGCGATGCCCTCCTTGTAGAATCCCATCGTTTCGCTTCCGCGCGGCAAGGCGGTCAGGGCTTCCATTCCGGCGAGCACCCGCCCGACCAGCGCGATGTTGCGATCGAGATGGCGCGGGCCATGGCCGATCACCGCATAGAGCTCGGCGCCACTGCCGGTATCGGGCGGCATGTTCCGGCCAACCCCGATCATCCCGTAGCAATGGGGCAGCCAGGCGAGCTCGCCGTCGCTTGCCGCCGGCCAGCCCCCGGCATGACCGGTCTTTGCCGTGTAGGCATCGCGATAGGGCATGGCGCGGAAGCCAAGTCCGGCCAGCGGGCGCTCATATTCGGCGGGCGGCGATGCGACGATGCCGGGCGGGAGCGGTTTTTTCTCCGTCGCGTCCCCCCATTGGGTGACATAATTGTCCTGGACGCGGTTGATCGTGATCCCGTCAAACCAGCCGGCGCGGACGAGCGCCTTGATGTTGGCGACATGGATCGGCGCGAAGGCCGTCGCGAGCGCGATCACGATGCGCTGGTCACCATCGAGGTCGATCACCAGCAGATCGCCGGCTGCCAGCTCGGCCCAGGCGGAGGCCGGCGCCCGCGCCACGATCTCGCCTGCGCTGGGCGGCGGGCTTGCGGCGACGGCCAGCAACGGCAGCGACAGGAAGGCGGAGCGAAAAAGCTGTTTCATGCCGGCAAGATGCCACGCCCCCGCGCCTTGCGGAACCCGCCGCCAGGCGGTAGGGAGCCGGCTTCCAGCGAAAATGCGGAGCGGTGGCCGAGTGGTCGAAGGCGCTCGCCTGGAAAGTGAGTATACGCCAAAAGCGTATCGAGGGTTCGAATCCCTCCCGCTCCGCCAACACATGTTGATTTACTTGGGTAATTTTCCCGAAGTGGATCCGGTTCCCATAACCGTTACCCGATAGAGAGGGTGCTGGGCTCACAGCCAACACACCCCCGGGGGGTCAATTTTCCCGTATCCGAGACCCCACCGTCCCCCCATCCCCCTCTTTCGGCGATGTCCACACACTTCCCTATACATACCAATCTGCTCGAAGGACGGGCTGGATATGGAATCCGGCCCCCGGGTCGTGCTCGGCACCCGGGGCATCCTCGACGCCCGCATCGTACCCGGCACCATGCGCGTCGCACCCGCTCCCGGGTCATCCTCATCGTGCTCGATATCCGGCGCGTCTATCTCCGCACCGCGCCGGGTTTCCTTCAGTCGAAATGCGTCCCGGTCGAGTCGAACGTCAAGGTCTCCTTGCGGCACTGGGGGCAGGTATATTGCCCCTCAACGATTTCGTAATCGAAGCACTGGCATATCGTTCGAGCCTCCGGTTGTGGCTCTGCGGCGGGCTTGGGACGTGACAACCCGATCCACTCCCAGAAAGGAACCTTCCGCGCCGCGACCAGCGCCTGCTCGGCCTTTTCTCGTTCCCGCCGTTCACGCCAATTACTGCCATATTGGGCAATCTTATGCGCAGACCCCCTCGGGCAGACGGGCGGGTCCTCGGCGACATTTACCGAAACGAGACCGCAGTCGGCGCACAGGAAGGGGAAATATCTGTGGGTCCGGAAGGACGTCATGCTGCCGCCGATAGTGCACCCCTGCTCGAACCCGCAGGGGCAAGAGGCTATCACAGAACTCCCCATTGGTTTCTCCCCTACCACCTGATCTCACCCGGGTGGCCCCGCATCCGGACCCGCGCTTCCCATCCTCTATAGCAATGTGCTCGTCCGACGGGGTGTGGTGAGATCACCCCGTCACTTTTTCTTCCACTCGCTCGCCAACCTCTGCGCCTCGGCGATCTGGTCGGGGGTCATCAGGGTGGCGATGAGGTCGCGGAGCTTGCTGTCATCTTGCCCCCCAGCAGCGCCCAAGTTAAGCCACTTGTGGGCTTGTACATAGTCCTGCGCCACGCCACGGCCGAGGAAATACATCGAACCAAGCTTCGACTGCGCGTCACCATCCCCTTGGTCAGCCGCCTTACGGAACCAGCTGGCAGCGGTAGCGTAGTCCTGCGCCACGCCACGGCCGAGGAAATACATCGTACCGAGTTTCGACTGCGCCTTGGCATGTCCTTGGTCAGCCGCCTTGCGCCACCAGCTGGCAGCGGCAGCGTCGTCCTGCGCCACGCCCTTGCCTTCCAAGTACATGGTACCGAGCATCGTCTGCGCGTCAGCGTACCCTTGTTCAGCCGCCTTGCGGAGCCAGCTGGCAGCGGCGGCGTAGTCCTGCGCCACGCCTTGGCCATTGGTGTACATCAGGCCGAGGTTGTACTGCGCTGAGACATTCCCTTGATCTGCTGCCCTGCGGTACCAGCTGACAGCGGCGGCGGAGTCCTGCGCCACGCCCTTCCCTCCCGCGTACATAAAACCGAGGCAGCTCTGCGCAGCGGCATTCCCTTGGTCGGCCGCCTTGCGGAGCCAGCTGGCAGCGGTAGCGTAGTCCTGCGGCACGCCTTGGCCGGTAACGTACCTCACCCCGAGGGTGAACTGCGCTTTGGCATCGCCTTGGTCAGCCAGAGCAGTCAGCGCGGCAACGTCTTTGCGTTCGTAAGCTGAAGACGCGGTATCGCGATCCGTCGGGGCTGACTCGTTGCAGGAGCCGGTGGCGACAGCTGAGGCGACAGCCATGGCGAGCATCATGATCGACGTGAACTTCATCGGACACCCCACCTTCAGCTTCACACGCTCATCGTGGGCAGTCGTGGCCCCGCCAGTACCTATCCCACTTCAGCGCCCAACCACCCTCGACCATTGCGCACGACAAGTCACCCCCCACCCGGGACACGCACCACGCTGCTGTCCTGCTCCCAACACCGTCACCGACCGAGGTGCAGCGCATGGCGGGACCGCGAACAAGAACATGACCTTCCGGGCTGCGTCCGGTCGGCACCCCGATGAGCCGGACAAGGGCATCACGAGCTTCGACAGCACCCGCGTCAGGGCATGGCTGGTTAGTGCGGCATGTCCCGTCCATTTCCCTAGCCGCGATGCCCGCCAGCCGCACGTGCGGCCCCTCAGCGCACCATATCGGTCCATCGCCATCCCACACTCTCACAGGGGTGCAGGTGAAGGTTTGACCGGCTGGAACGATCGGCACTGAAGCCAGCAAGAGCAGGATGCTCATCATGGTGGGCTGCTCCGTCGCGACCACGGTCAGGGTGATACACCGTTGAGCCGACAACGTCGGGCGATGACGGGGCGGCTGATCTGCATATCGGTATCAGCAGGCCGCCCTGCGATCTGACCCTAAAGAATGAAGTCGCTCACCCCAAGGGAACTGGCGCTCACACCCACAAGCAGGACTGCCGAATCCGCCGTGGCACCCCCGGTGCTGGAATAGAAGATGTACGTATCTGAACCCACTGCAAGCGCGGCGACCTCATGGTCTCCAGCGTGGCCATCGAACAGCGATTGCGCCGCTGAGGCCGCCGCCGTCAGACTGGTCTGGATTGTACCCGTCAACATTGCGGCGGGACTGAAGCCCAGCGACAGGTGATCGGTGCCCGACACAAAATCGGTGATCCTGTCGGGAGCCACGGATGTTGAGGCCTGCCCGCTGAACAAGAATATGTCGCTGCCGGTGCCTCCGGTAAGCGTGTCGGCGCCTAGATCACCCTGAACTATGTCGTTGCCCGCATCCCCGTTTATCGAATCATTGCCTTGCCCACCACGAAGCGAGTCATTGTCGCCGCCGCCGCTGATCGTGTCGTTGCCTAGATTGCCGTTGACCGTATCGTTGCCAGTTCCGCCGATGATGGAATCGTTGTCGGCACCGCCGTTAATACGATCGGATCCGTCGCCGCCGTCGAGTGTATCGTTTCCGGCGTTGCCTTGGATGTAGTCGGACCCGGTATAGCCATTTATATAATCAGCCCCGTCCGAGCCACCATTAGGCGACTGGCCGTAAATATGATCGTTACCAAAGCCCCCAATGAGGGTGTCCGCGCCCGCACCCCCGAACATATTATTGTTGCCGCCGAAGGCCGCCAATACGTCGCCGTTAGGCGAACCTAACATCACGTCATCGCCAGCGAATATGCCCTCCAACGCGCCATTTGTGTCGTGTGCCCGTGCCCATGATGCGAACTGGCTCACGCTCGTGTTCATGCCCGTGACGAGGAATGTCGTGGAGCCAAATAACCTCTCTTCGATTGAGGTGATTGTCCCGGACACCGGGAAACCAGAAAAGTCGTAAGTCACATTCTGGCCTGTGAAATATTCAACATAGCCGCCACCGATATCGATCACGAGCGACGAGCTGGACATTTGGAGGGTGGTGCCGTTAAGCAGTCGCGCAATGTCGAGGTTGTCCATTCGCACGGCGTGAATGTTGCCACCACTAACTGTAGGCATGGTACTATCTCCCGGGTCAATGGTGCTCTTGGCGTAACGGGTGTGTCGATACTTCGTGATAACCAGAAGCCAGACCGATCAGTCTAACACACTTCGCTGCATTACAGAGTCGTATATTTACGCAGTGGGTTTGTTCCAGATTCCACCAATTTATCGCCCTTTTAGCGATAGGACTTGGGCTTCCTACCCCGGGCCCGGGTCGATCCCGGTGCGACCATCCCGATGGCGAACATCACTGCCTCGATATCGCGCAGCTCGGTCAGTCTTCTACTCCTTTCGGCCTTCGCGGCCAACGTCTCGTTGCCATGCCGGTAGGCCGGGTGCTGTTCACCCTTCTGGATCGTCTCCGGGTGACGCGCGCCGTGGAAGCGGCACACCGGCATTTTATATGCGGCTGGGTTGCGACACCTGTCGCCGCGTGCCTTGCACCTCGCCGTGCATCGGGCAGTCTTCCCAGAGGTGACACCGGGTAGGGGCATGGGAGATACCTCCTATATCAGCCGAGGCGCGCACCGGACGGGCACTGGCTGGATCGCTCGCGCCCCTCACCCGATATTCACGGGCGGCGTCCCTCGCGGGTCAGCGGGTTTCTGGTAGGCGATATCGCGGCTCTTCGGTTGCGGACAGGCCCCGTCAGGCGGGTGAAAATTCTTATGGCGCTGACCTCTGGGAATGGCTGAGTGGTAACAGCGGTAACGCTGGTAACAGTGGCAACGTCAGTGGCCCGTGTAACGCGGTGTCGGTGGTAACACCCTCCCGCCCAGTGCCCTGCATCAGGCGTTACCACTGTTACCGCCGTTACCAGTGTTACCACCGCTACTCCGACTACTACTGTTACCGGTAGGAGCTGGGAGGGAGTATACCCCGTGGGCGACCTTCACCTGCTGGTCGAGCGTCATCGACATGAGCAGCTTCCGGGTGGCTGACTGCCCCTTGCCGAGAAGGTCGGCGATTCCCTTCGGTTTCAGCCCCTCCGGGTGAAAGACCAGCAGGTCGGTGATTTGCTTGCGCTCGGCGCTGATGAACACCTGTTGCGCGGCACCAAGGACAAGCCACTCCCCATTCGGTTGGCGGGCGATGGCCAGCTCGTCATCGGTGGGAATATCCCGTCCGATCAGGCTCAACTTATACTGCTTGTCGGATCGGACGCCATCAATCACCAGCGCGCCATCGACTGCGCCCACCAGCCCAAGAGAGCCACTGATCTGCTCCAGAGCGTCGGAGTCGGATTTGCCTTTGCGGTTGTGATGAATGACGACGATGCAGCAGCGGTGCTTGCTGGCAATTTCCGTCAGCGGAGCCAGCGCCGCATAATCACTTTCGTAGACGTTGCTGCCGCCCGACTGGGGCCTAACCTTCGCGAGCGTGTCGATGACGATCAGCTTGGGCTGCACCCTTTCAATAACATCGCGGATGGCTACCAAGCCGCCCGCATCGAACTTCGGCCATTCCGTGTGCAGGATCAGGTTAGGGCTGGCGTAGCCCTGTGGCCGCAATTGCTTGAGCCTGTCCTTCAGTCGCCGCTGGTTATCTTCCAGCGCGAGGTAGACCGCCTTACCATGCACGGCCTGCTGACCGAGCGTCACCAAGCCCAACGCCACAGCCAGTGATATTTGAAGTGCCAGCCATGATTTCCCGACTTTCGGCCTAGCGGTGAGCAGGTAGCATCCTTCTGGTAGGATGCCCGGAATTACCCAGTTCAGGGGCGGAAATTCCTTCCGTGACAGTTCCTCGGCAGTGATGCCCTGCATGCTTATCGCCCGGGGACGGGCTGTGCCCTGAGGCCCTGCGGGCCGCGCGAACAATAGCGGGGTTTCTTCGGTCCGTTCGTCCAGCCGATCCCAATAACGCGCACCTTGGCTACGCCCATTTTGCGAACCGTGCGGCCACTGATCGAGCAGCACACTGATGTCGTGCCTCGTGAAGCCCGCCCGCTTCATCATGGCGTAGAGGCTCATGTCCATGCTGGAGCCAGTCTGGTCGTTCAGACCATTCCGATCCCCGTTATACCGGGCAGCAGCCTTTGGGTTCGACGCCAAGAAATTAGCGAACCGTTTCCCCAACACGCCATCGACAGTCAGCTCCTGCACCGCGCTCGCCACGGGTTTCGATACACCGGATAACTCGCGCAGCTCTTGCGGCGAGTACGATACATCACGAGCAAGGAGGAGGTTCGAAAGGCGAGGCTCGGCTGGATATCCCTTCCTCAGTTTCGCCTGATTCGGATAATTCAGTGTGCCGGGCAGGCGAAGAATCCGATCCGCGTTGTGCGTGCCAGCGCCCATGAACTTGTGACCGAGCGCGGCGTTGATCTCCTTGTATCTGGCCAAGTCCTCGTCCCGCCCCAGCGCTAACGGCTCGGCAAATCGGAACAGGCCCTGATAGCCGTTCCCGGAATCAATCAGGATCGAAGCTACCGGCTCGACCAGCGGCAATACGTCGGCTTCAAGCTTATCCCTCGCCGTCCTGTAATCGCCCCAGCGCGCTATATCCGGGTCAATGTCGGCCCAACCGAACCGAGCATATGTTATGTCCGCCTCCTTTGACCGGGCATCGGCTGCTCGGCTCGCATTGACGCCGAAATAGACGTTATTGCCAGCGAGGTTCCGTGCCGCTGCCCACTCAGCCGCCCCCGGTGCTTGCTCGGGCATGACAAAGGTTTTCGATTGCCCGATCCCGCGAACCGGGTGGATCAAAGTCAGTGTCACCGCGCCTGCCGGTATGATCGCCAGCAGGTTCTGCTCGATCACTTCCGCACCGACATCCGAGGCCGCATTGATCACCGGCGCGTCCGGCAGTTCTTCAGCGCCCGTCGAGGCGGGGTGAATCTTGGACATTACTCGGCCTCCCCCGCGATCAGGGCGCGAAGGCTTTCGGCGGGGATGACGGTGCGACCACCAACGCGGACGGCCTTGAGCCGACCGGCGGCGATATGACCGTACAGACTGGTCCGGCCCAAGCTCGATGCGGTGGAAGCTTCCCGGATGCTATATGCAAGCTTGGGGAGTGCAGGTGGATTGACGATCATGTGGACCTCCTCGTTCGAAATTGAACGAGGCAGGCTTGCCCGAGTCGTTATCGGCTTAGCCGGGTTGGCCCGATGAGCGTTTTTTTGCGTCCGAAACTCTGCTCGGGAGGTTCGACACCTTCATGGTCGTTACGTCTTGAGTATTGCG
>CANJRZ010000054.1 GCA_947476735.1 Sphingomonadaceae bacterium | reverse complement strand
TCAATCGCCGCAAGAAGCCGGACACGCAAATCCAACGATAAAGGCTGACCCATCCATGCTGGCCTCCTTCACCAGCACGGATTCTGAATCAGAAAATCCGCCCCTTGGGAATCCCTTACGATTCAGAGCGGTCGAAAACCGCTCTAATAGTCCATTCCACCGCCGGACATGCCCGCCACAGGTGCCTTCTCATCGACGAAGTCGGAAATTGCCGCTTCGGTGGTGATGATGAGGCCAGCGACCGAAGCCGCGTCCTGAAGTGCCGTACGAACGACCTTGGTGGGATCGATGACGCCCGACTGCACGAGATTCTCGTACTGATCGGTCTGGGCATTGAAGCCGAGATTCTGATCGTTGGCGTCGATCAGCTTGCCGGCGACAACCGCGCCGTCATGACCGGCATTCTCGGCGATCTGCCGCAACGGTGCCTGCAGCGCCTTGCGGATGATGTCGATGCCGCGGGTTTCGTCGTCATTGGCGCCCTTGAGATTGTCGAGAGCACCACTCGCATAGAGCAACGCGGTGCCACCACCCGAGACGATGCCTTCTTCCACCGCTGCACGGGTTGCATGAAGCGCGTCGTCGACGCGATCCTTGCGCTCCTTGACCTCGGTTTCGGAAGCACCACCGACCTTGATCACGGCGATGCCGCCGGCAAGCTTGGCGAGACGCTCCTGGAGCTTCTCCTTGTCATAGTCGCTGGTGGTGTTCTCGATCTGCGAGCGGATCTGCTCGACGCGACCTTTGATCGCTTCGCCATCACCGGCACCATCGACGATGGTGGTTGTGTCCTTGTCGATCGCAACTCGCTTGGCCTGGCCAAGCATGCCGAGGGTTACCGACTCGAGCTTGATGCCGAGGTCTTCGGAGATCATCTGGCCGTTGGTCAGGATCGCGATGTCCTCGAGCATCGCCTTGCGACGATCGCCGAAGCCCGGCGCCTTGACGGCGGCAACCTTGAGTCCGCCGCGCAGCTTGTTGACCACGAGCGTAGCAAGCGCTTCGCCTTCAATGTCTTCCGCGATGATGAGGAGCGGTCGGCCCGATTGAACGACAGCTTCGAGGATCGGCAGGATCGCCTGCAGGTTCGAGAGCTTCTTCTCGTGGATCAGGATGTAGGGATCCTGAAGTTCGACCGACATCTTCTCCGGGTTGGTGATGAAGTAGGGCGAGAGATAGCCACGGTCGAACTGCATGCCCTCGACGACGTCGAGCTCGAATTCGATGCCCGATGCCTCTTCGATGGTGATGACGCCTTCCTTGCCGACCTTCTCCATCGCTTCGGCAATCTTGCGGCCCACGACGACGTCGCCATTCGCCGAGATAATGCCGATCTGCGCGATCTCGCTATTGTCAGAAACCGGCTTGGAGCGGCTCTTGAGATCGGCGACGACCTTCGAAACGGCAAGATCGATGCCGCGCTTGAGATCCATCGGGTTCATGCCCGCCGCGACTGCCTTCATGCCTTCGCGAACGATCGCCTGGGCGAGAACGGTCGCAGTGGTCGTGCCGTCACCGGCGTGGTCATGCGCCTTCGAGGCCACAGCACGCACCATCTGCGCGCCCATGTTCTCGAACTTGTCCTTGAGTTCGATTTCCTTGGCGACGGTTACGCCGTCCTTGGTGATCCGCGGCGCACCATAGCTCTTGTCGAGCAGTACGTTGCGGCCCTTGGGGCCGAGCGTCACCTTTACGGCGTTGGCGAGAATATCCACGCCGCGCATGATGCCTTCACGGGCGTCACGCGAAAACTTGACGTCTTTCGCTGCCATGATCTTGATTCCTTATCTGTCGCGGAACCCGGCGAAGGCCGGGGTCCAGAGTTAATTGTCGGCTGGCTTCCGGAATGGACCGGAGAGCGAGCCGTTATTCAGCCGACGATCCCGAGGACGTCGCTTTCCTTCATGATCAGCAGATCCTCGCCGTTGATCTTGACTTCAGATCCGGACCATTTGCCGAACAGGATCTTGTCGCCGGCCTTGAGGTCGAGCGGTGTGATGGTGCCGTTTTCAGCGCGCGTACCGGTGCCAATCGCGACGACTTCGCCTTCCTGCGGCTTTTCCTGAGCCGTGTCGGGGATGATGATTCCGCCGGCGGTCTTCGCTTCGGCTTCGATTCGGCGCACGAGCACGCGATCATGGAGTGGTCGAAAGTTCATGAGAATGTCGTCCCTTGCGCTGGTCTGCGACTTCTCCGTCGCTTTCACAAAAGGTAGCCAGCGCTGCCGGATGCGGTTTGGCACTCTCAGGGGGGGAGTGCTAACGCGCCTGTGTCGGCTTATCGGCAGGTCAGGTCAAGTACCATGCTACGGGCCGGTAGTGCAGGCTATCCAGTCAGGCTCGGTGGATCGACAAGTTGAGCGATTGCCCGCGCGAGATCGTGCTGGCGAAACGGTTTGGGCAGCGCTGGAAGCCCCGGCGCATCCTCCGTCAGCCCCGTATAGCCTGTAATTAGCAGAACCGGCATCGCCGGTCGGGTCTCACGTAGCCTCAAGGCCAGTTCGGCGCCGTCCATCCGTGGCATCTTGTAATCGGTGATGACGATATCGAAGCAATCGCTGCGCGCCATCCGAGCGAGCGCTTCCGCCCCGCCATGAGCCTCGGTCACCTCATGCCCGAGTTCACGCAGCATGGCGGCCGTTCCTTCGCGAACCAGTTCCTCGTCATCCACGAGAAGGACGCTCAAGGGGGACATCTCTATCCGTAGTGCCACCGGGTTGCTGCGCGGGCTTGTGGCCGGGGCGCTGGCAACGGGCAGCCAAAGATCGGCCTGTGTCCCTTTGCCCGGGGCGCTCTCGAGGTGGAAGCAGCCTCCTAATTGCGCCGCGAGCCCGTGGACCATCGATAGGCCAAGCCCGGTGCCGCGACCCGTTTCCTTGGTCGAGAAAAACGGCTCCACGGCGCGAAGCAGGGTATCCGCGTCCATGCCGACGCCGGTGTCGGTGATCGACATGCGCTGATACATGCCGGGCACGAGTTGCTCGTCCGAGTGTGGCCCAACCAGCGTTGACTGCAGGAAGATTGTCAGCGTGCCGCCGTTCGGCATTGCATCGCGGGCATTGACGCACAGGTTGAGGATCGCAAGTTCGAGCTGATTAGGATCCGCTAGAGCGGTTTCCGGGCGTTTTGAATCGTTGGGGATTCACAAGGTGGGGGTTTTCTGATTCAAGGTCCATGCCGGCAGAGGAGGCTGGTATGAATGCCACGATTGCTATCGCAGGATCTTCGGGAACGGGTTGTCGCCTCGGTTGATGCCGGGATGTCGTGCCGGCAGGCGGCGATACGGTTTGGGGTCAGCGCAGCGAGTGCGATCCGTTGGCGACAACTGACGCTTCGTCACTGCACGCCGGCGGCCAAGGTCCAGGGCGGCGACCGGCGTTCGGCCAGGATCGAGGCGCACGCTTTGTTCATCCTGGGCGCGATCGAGACGAAGACTGACATAACGCTGGTCGAGCTTCAGGCCCTGCTGGCCGGGCGCGGCACGCCCGTCGGCATCGGTACGCTGTGGCGGTTCTTCGACCGCCACCGGATCACGCGTAAAAAAAGACTGCGCACGCCACCGAGCAAGACCGTCCCGACGTTCTGAAGCAGCGCGAGGAGTGGTTCAACAGCCAGCTCGACCTCAATCCCGAGCGGCTGGTGTTCATCGACGAGACCTGGGCGTCCACCAACATGGCGCGCCGCCATGGCCGGTGCCGGCGCGGCGAACGGCTACGGGCCGGGGTGCCGCACGGGCACTGGAAAACGACGACCTTCGTTGCCGGCCTGCGGCGAACCGGGATGGTCGCGCCGTGGGTGCTCGACGGGCCGATGAACGGCGATGCCTTCACCACCTATGTCTCGCGCGTTCTCGTCCCGGAGTTGTCGCCGGGCGATGTGGTGATCATGGACAATCTGTCGAGCCACAAGGCGCCCGCCGTCCGTGCCGCCATCGAGGCCATCGGCGCCAGGCTGCTCTTCCTTCCGCCCTACAGTCCCGACTTCAATCCGATCGAGCAGGCCTTCTCGAAACTCAAGGCCCACCTGCGCAAAGCCGCCGAGCGCACGATCCACGGCCTGTGGAACGCCATCGGCCGCATCCTTGACCTCTACTCCCCACAGGAATGCGCAAACTACTTCGCCAACAGCGGATATGATGCAGACTGATCGGAAACCGCTCTAGCGCCGGCTGCAGGTCAGATCGCTGGCTTATCCGGACCTCAATCGTCGGCCCAACCGAACTGGTGATCAGGTCGTGCATGCCTTCCAGTAAATCGCCGAGATCTACAGCCGTAGTTTGCAGCGTCTGGCGACGAGCGAAGCCGAGCAGTCGTTGGACGAGCGTCTTGGCCCGTTCGGCGGATTGCAATGCGCCGGTGATCATGCGGCTGGTGCGCTCGTCGGTCTGGCCAAAGCGATACTGCATCAGGTCCAGCGTGCCGGTGATCGGGGTAAGCAGATTGTTGAAATCATGCGCAACCCCGCCGGTGAGCTGGCCGATCGTTTCGAGTTTCTGGGCCTCGTGCAAGTGGGCAAGAGCCACTTCGCGATCGGCGGTCGCCGCGATGATGCGTTGCTCGAGCGTTTCGGTGAGATCGAGAAGGGCGCGTTCGGTGTCACGCTGGCTCGTAACGTCGGTGTGGACGCCGACCCATTCGCGGACATTGCCGTCGGCGTCGCAGGTCGGAATTGCGCGCACGCTATATTGTCGCCACTCGCCATCATGCCGGCGAACACGATGCTCGAACATGAAAGTCCGCCGCGCCGCAACGGCAGCTCGCCAGGCATCGATCGTCGGCGTCGCGTCGTCCGGATGGACCGCGCTCGACCAACCGAATCCCTGGTATTCTTCAAAAGTTTGACCAGTCAATGCGCTCCAGCCGGGCTGGTCACCTATCATCTCACCATTGGCATTATTGGTCCAGGGAATGCCTTGTACGGCATCGATCGCGGCGCGGAAACGCTGCTCGCCCTTATGAAGCGCCTCGAGCCGTGATCGCGCCTCATATTGCCGGCGACGCCCACGGATGGCCGATTTCGCCAGACTGATGAGAGTCGTCGGGTGAAAGGGGCGTTCAAGGAAGGTAACATTGCCAAGCGCCGCGATGTAGCGGCTGGCGGCCGGATTCCGCTCAAGCCCGCCACCACGCTCGGTTACAAGGATGAACGGAAAATCGGACCATTCGGGTTGAGACTCGAGGAGGCCCACAAGCGGATGGAGATCTGCTGTCCGGAGCGCCTCTTCAGTAACGATCCCGTAGCCCGCGCCCCGTGCGAGTTCATCGACCACCGTTGCGAGGGTGGCGCAAACACAGGCCCGAAGGCCAGCTTCGACAAGTATCGCCTCCGCAAGAAGCGCGTCGCGACCGCGGGGTGCCAGGATCAGCGCTCGCTCCGAAAGATGAGGAATCATGGCGTGTCGTCGACCATCAGGCGCAGTCCTTCAGGACCGCCAGTGAATGTCGGTACGCCACGAAGTACGCCACGAAGTACGCCGTGGAAATCGACCAGCGGAGCACCGAGCCTGAATCCGGTGCTGCCGATGCGGAATTCGCGAATGGTATCCTCATGCGAACTGGTGCGCTTCTTGATGATCGAAATTGCGCGCCTCACTCGACCCACCGCTTCGAAATAGCGCAGCAAGATCACCGTATCAGCGAGATAGGTCACATCGACCGGCGCCTTCATGTCGCCGACAAGGCCGTGCTGGGCGACAGTGAGGAATGTCGTCGCACCCTGGCGATTCAAATATTGGAGCAGCTCGTGCATGTGAAGCACGACTGCATGCTCTTCGGGCATTGCGGCCTGATAGCCGTTGAGGCTGTCGATGACGATCGTGCGGACGTCATCGACATCTACATGCTTGCGCACGCGGGCGGAGAATTCCCCGGGGGTAAGTTCGGCCGCATCGACCTGCTCCACGAACAACGCACCGCTATCGACCATGGCCTGGAGATCAATTCCGAGCCCGATCGCACGGTTGAACAGCAGGCCGAGTTCCTCGTCGAACACAAACAGCGCTGCACGCTCGCCGCGCTCGGCCGCGCCGAGGACAAAGGTCAGCGCAAGCAGGGATTTGCCAGTGCCCGCCGGCCCCAGGATCAGCACACTTGATCCGCGTTCGACGCCTCCTCCCATCAGGTCATTGAGTTCCGCCGATTTGCTCTTGAGCACTTCACGTGGAAACTCCTTGCGATGTTCCGACGAAACCAGTCGCGGAAAGGCATCGATCCCACCCGTGCGGATGACGAAATCATGATAGCCGCCACGATAACGCCGACCACGATATTTGGTGACCCTGAGCCGCCTGCGCTCGGCGCCGTAATTGGGCGAGAGCTCCTCAAGGCGTATCACGCCATGCGCCACGCTGTGGACGGTCTTGTCATTGGAATCACTGGTGAGATCATCGAGCATGAGCACGGTTGCATTGTGTCGGGCGAAATAATGCTTGAGGGCCAGAATCTGGCGGCGGTAACGGAGCGAGCTTTGCGCGAGAAGCCGGATCTCCGACAGGCTGTCGAGTACGACGCGGACGGGTTGAACTCGTTCGAACGCTTCGAATATGCGCTTGGTGGTCTCGCCGAGTTCGAGGTCGGATGAATAGAGCAGGCTTTGCTGCTGTTCTTCGTCGAGCAGGTTTTCCGGCGGTACGAGTTCAAATAGCTCGATCCCGGTCAATTCCCATCCATGTGATGTTGCGCTGGCGCGTAACTCGTCCTCGGTTTCGGAAAGCGTGATGTAGAGCGACGCTTCACCGCGGGCGGCGCCCTCCATCAGGAATTGCGTTGCGAGTGTTGTCTTGCCGGTGCCGGGGTGACCTTCGAGCAGGTAGACGCGACCCGGTGTCAGACCACCGGACAAGATGTCGTCCAACCCGCTAATTCCGGTCGCCGCTGGAACGGGCGTATCTATTGCGACTGCTCGTCGTTCAATCTTCATGCGCGGGCTCTCCTCACGAGCGAGAGATCGGACGGATCCTCCGAAATCCGCCAATCTTTTCGTCAACGCAACGTCTGGAGTCGAGTTCCGCCCTATCGGCGCTTCAGCAGGCGATCGACGGCAAGATCGCGCGGAGGCTTGTCCTCGTCCTCGTTACATTCCTTTTCGAGATCGTCGCGGATCCTCGTGATCTCGCTATCCGTCAGGTGTTCAATCCCGATAAAATTACCGCGAGCGTCCTCGATTGCGCGGATCAGTTCGTCGAGCTTCGCCTGCATTGCCGCGCCGTCGCGATTCTGGGAGTTCTGGACCAGAAATATCATCAGGAAGGTGATGATCGTCGTGCCAGTGTTGATAACCAGCTGCCAGGTTTCCGAATAATGGAACAGCGGTCCGGTCGCGCCCCAGACAATCACTGCCAGCAGCGCGACGATGAACGCCACCGGCTGCCCCGCGAAAGCGGCGATGCGGCTTGAGATACGGGTAAAAAGGCGATCCATTCGTGTGGCCCTCGCATTCGACGATCAGCCAATCCCCGAAGGGGCAGTCTGTTCCGCGAAGCGGTGCGTCAGGCAATGAATCGTCCCCGAGGCCATGATATGCCTCGGGGACGAGGTGTCTTTATTCAGGGTTGTAGCAATAGGCGCAGAATTTATTTCCATCGGGGTCGCGAATATACGCGCCATAGGCATTGGGCGCGAACGGGCGGGGCCCCGGAGGGCCGTCGCACGTGCCGCCATTGGCGAGTGCTTCGGCGTGGAAATTATCCACCGCCTGGCGGCTCGAAGCGGCGAAGCCGACAGTGCCGCCGTTGGCGCGAGTGGCGGCCTTGCCGTCGACGGGCCTGGTGACCATCAGGGCGGGCTTGTCGGCGCCCCAGAAGGACGCGTTTTCGCCATCGAACAACCGCTTGAGGCCGAGGTGGCCAAGCACCTTGTCGTAGAAGGCGCGGGATTTTTCGAGGTCGTTGGTACCGACCGCTACATGTGTCAGGACGCTCATACGGTCACCACTACCTTCCCGAATTGATGTTTGCCATGCAGGTATAAGAGGGCGTCACGGGCCTCGGCTAGAGGGAAGGTGCGCTCGATGACGGGTTTGATTTTGTGCTCGCCGGCAAACGCCAGCATGTCGCGGAAATCCTCGGGGTCGCCGACCTGGCTGCCGACGATGCTCGCGCTCTTCAGGAAGATGTCCGTGGCATTGAACTTGACTTCGTTGCCTGCCGTCGAACCGTAGATCACGATCCGCGCGCCCGGATTGATCGCGCGCACATAATTGGCGAAGCTTGGCGACGGTGCGCCATCGAGGACCACGTCGATGCCGCCGGTCATCTTGCCGATTTGCTTGCGCCATTCGGGATCGGTGAAGAGCAGGCCGTCCTTGGCACCCATTTCCTTGGCGCGTGCGAGCACGTCTTCACTCTCGCCGGTGACATAGCAATTCGCCCCCTTGGCGACCGCGAAGGCGAGGCCAAGCGTTGCAACGCCGCCGCCGATGCCGCTGATCAGAAGTGTTTCACCAGACTTGAGCTGCCCCTTGAACATGAGCGCGCGCCATGACGTCAGGCCCGTCAGGACCAATGCCGCCGCTTCCTCGAAGCTCATGAAAGCGGGCTTGGGCGCGAGATTTTCCACCGGGACGCAGACATATTCCGCGATCGTGCCCGGAAAAGGCATGCCGAGCAGGCCGAAGTCCTTGCCGGGAGCGTGGCGATTGGGGCCCCAGTTGCGTCCGGGATAGAGCACGACCTCGTCGCCCACCTTCGCGCTGGTCACGCCAGCGCCGACCATGTCGACGATGCCAGCGCCGTCACAACCCATGGTAGTGGGGACGGTCATGCCCGGATATTGCCCATGCACGATGAACAACTCGCGGTGATTGATCGAGGCGGCCTTGATCGCCACCCGGACTTCGCCCGCGCCCGGCGTCGGTGTCTCGATTTCCCTGACCTCGACGCTTTCCGGTCCGTCAGCCTTTTCGAGATATAGAGCCTTCATATTCAGTCTCTCCTGAATGAACTTCGTGATGGGTGTTGAGCAGAATCCATAATTCCCTGCAACGGTGATTACGCGTGCGCCGCCCTGAACCTGTCATCAGGTAGGAGTCCAGCCCCCGCGTTTTCCGGTCACTTCATCCGAAGCGGCTAGTGAAGCGCTGACCGGCCGCCCAATTGTCATCCTAGGTGGCTAGTGTCCAGATCGGCTAGGGATCGCCTTGCCAGGCTACGCCAATGCGGTGCCGGTCCGAAACATGATGAGGGAACATGACGATGCTTCCGACCACGGAATTTCCCGAGACCATAAAATTCTATGATTTTGAAGGCGGTATAAACTTTCGCGACATCGGCGGCTATCGCACCGAGGATGGTCGCACCGTTCGATATGGCCAATTCTTCCGCTCCGGCATGATGAGCGGCCTGACCGAAAGTGACGTTGGCGAGCTCAATGCCCTGACGATTCGGAGCATATGTGATTTCCGTTCGAGGAATGAACGTGAGGAGCATCCCAGCCACTGGATCGCGGGCAAGGATATCGATCAGAGCCTTCGGCACGACACCGATGGCCTTGGCGACGTCACCAAATTCTACGAATCCGTTCGCAAGGCGCCGGAGATGGCGCGCGAAGTCATGCTCGGCGCGTATCGGACGATGCCCTACACGTTGGCCGAATCCTATCGCGCGATGTTTGCCTTCATGCTTGCCGGCCGCGTGCCGATGATCTTTCATTGTGCGGGCGGCAAGGATCGCACCGGAATTGCGGCGGGGCTGGTGCTTACCGCGCTGGGCGTTCCGCGCGATACTATTTTGCAGGATTACCGGGCCACCGACCGACTTTACGACCGTCTGTTCGAAGTAATGCGGGCGCAGGCGGAGGGTTCGTTCGATCTCGACAAGGATCGTGAGATCTGGCGACCGTTGCTGGTATGCGAACCGGCCTATCTTGAGGCGACTTTCGCCGAAATGGAGTTGCGAGACGGCAGCGTTGAAGGGTTCCTAAACGATCATGTCGGCGTCGACGGAAGCGCATTGGAGAAACTGCGCCAACTCTACACGCATTGAGAAACATATCGGGCCATTGATCGCGCTGGCCCGCCCCCCCCGGGGCATAAAAAAAGGCCGCTCCCGAAGGAGCGGCCACAGGATGTCCGGTTTATGCGTTCAGCTTAGAAGCGATAGGTCGCGGTAGCGCCGAAGGTGCGTGGAGCGCCCTGGAACTGTTGGACCGTGCCGAAGCTGTAGCCACCGAAGTGGTTTACGAACCAGGCCTTGTCGAGAAGGTTGCGGCCCCAGAGGGCGATCTCGATGTTCGGCTGGTCCACATTGATCGCGACTCGTCCGTTCAGCAGACCGTAGCCCCGGATGGTAGCAGCCTTGTTAATCCTGGCGACCTCAGCGATGACAGCCGGATCAGGATTGGCCGTCGTCTCGGCGTCGAGAGCCTTGCTGGTCGTGTAGGCATAGTCGAGGTGAAGCGAGACCGTTCCGAACCCGACAGGGAGAGTCTGCGTCGCGCCGACATTCCATGTCCACTTTGGCGAGAAAGGCACAACTTCACTAGAGCGATCGGTGAGCGTCAGTGATTCATTCTCTGGCGTCAGAGGATCGTCAGGCTGGCCATTGCCGAGGAATTCAAGACGGCTGCCCTTGACGTATTGCGCGTCGAGATACGAGACTGTGCCATTCAGTTCCATTCCCGTCCAGGGCAGGGCCGTGACTTCGAATTCGACGCCCTTGGTCTCGACCTTGCCGCTGTTCTGGACGAACTGCGTCAGGCGGGTTCCACCAGTTGGCAAGGGAATGACAGTGTTGACGATCCGCTGAACCTTGTCCTGCCACGAGATGTAGGCCGACAGGTTGGTACGCAGATGGCGGTCAAGGAAGTCGCCCTTCAAGCCCACTTCAACGTCACGCGTTGCCGATGGACCAAACGAGGAGATGAAACCCGTAGGCACGCCGCGCGAATTAAATCCACCCGAAAGCGAGGCGCCGCTCGTCTTCGCATAAACGAAGATCTGGTCGTTCACGCGATAGTCGGCGCTGAGCAGCCAAGCCGGATAATTGAACTTGGCGCTGCTCGGAACCGCGCAATTGGCAATTGGAATGACGGCCGCACCGCCGATGGCCTGGCAGAAAACGCCGGTGTCGGTAGCGCCCATCTGTACTGGGTCGATCCAGCCGGGGAGCGGGCTTCCATCTGGCGAAGCGAGGCGAACGGTGCTCTTGCTGACGACGTCACGCGTATCCCAAGTGTAGCGAATGCCTGCGGTGATGCGCAAGGCGTCAGTTACATGATAGTTGAACTGCGCGAATGCTCCGGTCGAGCCCGAGCGGAAATCGGTCAGATCGCGTGAAGCAACGAAGAACCACGCATCAGACCGTTCCGTGCCCTTTTCTACGAAGTAATAGAGACCCGTCTGCCAATCGAGCTTTCCGGTGGTGCCGGAAAGCTGCAGTTCCTCGCTGAACTGGTTCTGCTTGTAATAGCTGGCAAATGCGATCGGTGAAGCAATGCCGAGGAGGTTGAGGCTGTCCGCGGTGTTGGATTCACGATAGGCTGTGATCGATTTGAGCTTCACATCACCGATGTCCCAGGTGAGGGTCGCCGAAGCCGATTTGGCGCGGTTTCTGTTGAAGTTAGTGTCGATGTCGTGATTACCCGTGGCCGGATTCGTCATCCCGAAGCCTGCCTTCCAGTTCTGGTTGGCAAGCTCTGGATGCGCTGCGCGAAACGCGAGCTGGCCCGGCGAGGCGAGATCGAGGAATTCGGGGTTGAGGAAAATCGCTGCGGCATCCGGCAAAACAGCGGGATTCATCAACACGACCGCAGCAGCGTTGCCGGTATCCTTATAGTCGAGATAATCGCCGCTCACGGTCAGCGTGATCGGAAGCGACTTTGGCGACCACTTTACCGTGGCGCGTGCTGCGTACTCACCGCCGACGCTGCCCTGCGCGATGCCGGTGTTTGAATTCGGGAAATAGCCGTCGTGCTTAGTGTAGCGACCGGCGACGCGAACCGACACTTCGTCGCCGAGCGGAACATTCATCGCACCTTCAAGGACGCGCTGGTTGTAGTTACCGACGCCGACTTTGGCATAGCCTTCGAACCTGTCCGACGGCTGATGCGTGGTCAAGTTGAGCGCACCACCAGTGGTGTTGCGGCCGAACAGGGTGCCCTGCGGACCACGAAGAACTTCAGCGGAGGCCATGTCGAGCAGGCCCATGTTGCCGACCATCGGGCGACCGACATAGACGCCATCGATATAGATGCCGACGGCATTGTCGGAGAGCGAGTTCGGGCTGACCTGAGCCTGGCCGCGAATGGCGAGATAGATGATCGACGATGGGCCGGTGCCGCCGGTGGCGACGCTCATCGAAGGCGCGGTGCGCTGGAGATCGGCGACTTCCGTAACCTGCTTTGTGGTCAGGCCCTTCTCGGTCAGTGCGGTGACGGAGACAGGAACGCTCTGCAGCGATTCCGACAATTTACGTGCGGTGACGACGATTTCTTCGATCTGTCCCTTGCCCGCTGCATCCGCATCCTGAGCGAACGCAGGCGTGGCAATCGCTACAAGGCTTGCGCCAAGCATCGTGGAGCAGATCAGGTTAGTGCGAATATTCATGCTATCCTCCCTTCAAACAGCTGTCAGCTATCCGGATACCCAAGATATGAAGTGGTCGGCCTGGTTCGGTTCTGTTCTCGTTCACCGTGATTACGGCGCCCCGGCTAATAGGGCCGGTCAAAAATGGTGTCTACCCATGTTGCGACCTATCTACCTCGATTAGCTTAATTTGAGTCAGCCTGTGGCAACGAAGCAACACTTACTGAACCAGTATAATCTGCTGACAGAGCACATGTTTCGACTGCGCAATGAAATTGCTGCGTCGCAACAACAGTCGTCGTGGCGCTGTTTATGAATTATACGTTATAACACAGCATGTTGCGGGAGGATATCTACTTGAGGATATCTACTTAAAGTGTCTTGCAAGGCTATTTGTAATCGCAACCGCGTACGAAGATATATCTTATCATATAGATAGGATATATATTGCGACTGCGATCACAAGTAGCGCGAAGCCGCCGCGTGCAAGCTTGACGCGAGTTGCCAGCCATCGGGAAACTGGCAATCCCAATGCGGCGCCCGCGCCGCCACCCACTATCAACGCGAGGAACAGCCCCCAGTCGATCTGTCCGGTGGACGCATAGCTTGCCGAGGTCGCCGCGCCGAACAGGGTTACCGAAACGAGGCTAGATGCCGATGCATTCGCCAGCGTCATGCCGGTCGACGCCATCAATCCCGGCGCAATCAGAAAGCCGCCGCCAATCCCGAAGAAACCCGCCGCCAATCCCGCGACAAGGCCGACCGGAGCGAGTTTCCAGACCATCGGTGGGGTCAGGTGGACGGCGGGATCGCCTTCCTTCTTGCGCGGAATGAGCATCGAGACCGCAATCGCGATCATGGCGAGGGCGAACCAATGGAGAAGCGTCGAACCGTCAATCAACTTCGCGACGTGCGCCCCACCCAGCGCACCAGCCAGTCCGGCCACCGCGAAAACGCTGGCGCAGGGCCATTTGACCGTACCCGCGCGCGCCTGCGCCGCAAGTCCGATCGCGGCATTCACTGCGACGGCCGCGGCCGATGTGCCGATCGCGATGTGCGTATTGGCGACGCCGACGACATAGATCAGCCACGGGGTTGCCAGTACCGAGCCTCCGCCGCCGAATATCGTGAGCAGTAAGCCGATCAGGAGACCTCCCAATGCTGCGAGGAGAGGCGCGGCTGCTATCACCTCATGCTCCGCCTGAGCGACGGTTCCATGGAGCGAGCATCAGCACCCGTGCCATCCCGCAAAATCCCGTGCCGCCTGCCACGATCAAGCCGGCACCGACGAAGGCGGAAAGCCCGAACCACGCGGGTGCGATCAGAAAGCCGAGCAGGACCCCGGTAAGGACGAGCGTACCCGCGGCAAGTTGAACCTGCCGCATGATTTCCAGCGGGGCCTTGGCGTCGATGACGAGTGGAAGCCCGGCCTTGTTCCAGCCATCCACACCGCCCTCCAGCACATAGGCTGCGCCGGTTACGCGTGCCGCGAGACGGTCGCAGGCGCCAGCCGTGCGCATCCCGGTCTTGCAGGTGAAGATTATGTCGTGATCGGAATCGCCTGCGATCCGGGCCGTCTCCCAGCTTGAGAGCGGCCGGGAAATCGCACCGTCGATATGGCGACGGGCATATTCATCCGCCTCCCTGATATCGACGAGCTGCGCCTTGCCTTCGGACATTCGGCGACGGGTTTCCTCGGGCGATAATTGCGTGAGCATTGTCATGATGTGGCCTCTCCGTCGTTGGGGCAGAATATTTCCGCGAGCGTGGCGATGACACGAAGGGCGGCCGGGTCGTCGATGCGGTAGTAGATGGTCTGTCGATCGCGCCGGGGGCACACGATGCCTTCCTCCCGCAATCGTGCCAGATGCTGCGACAGGGCCGACTGGCTGAGCCCGACCCGTTGCTGGATTTGCCCTACCGACAATTCACCGTCGGTAAGCTGGCACAGGATCATCAACCGCCGTTCGTTGCCCAGCAAACGCAAGAGCATTGCTGCGCGAACTGCGCTGGCCTCGAACGTGGCGAGATCGAATTTGGCGAGATCGAGCATTGGGCCAATATATTCATTGATTCTAATTCAGCAATAGCTAATATTATGGGCAACAGGAGCTGATCCCATGACCCATGCTTTCAAACACCCGGTGCCAGTCGTGCAGGGATTCTTCGATCCCGCCACGAGCACCGTCAGCTACATCGTCCATGATTCAGCGACCGGGCAGGCGGCAATCGTCGATCCGGTGCTGGATTTCACGCCGCGTAACGCGCGAACGAGTACGGTAAGCGCGGACAGGCTGTTGGCAACGATCCGCGACCAGGGGCTGGATTTGCGCTATCTGCTCGAGACTCATGCCCATGCGGACCATCTCTCTGCGGGGCATTATCTGCGGGAGAAGACCGGCGCTCCGGTCGTCATCGGTGCGAATATCACACTCGTCCAGGCGGCCTTCGCCGATCTGTTCGAGGCCGAAGACGTCGCCCGCGATGGCAGCGCCTTCGATCGCCTGGTCCGGGACGGCGACGTGCTTGCGCTGGGCGAATCCGAAATACGCGTCATGCATACGCCGGGCCATACCCCGGCATGCGTTACCTATCTGATCGGAGATGCGGCGTTCGTCGGGGATACATTGTTCATGCCGGATTACGGCACGGCCCGCACGGACTTTCCCGGCGGCGATGCGGCCACGCTCTATCGTTCGATACGCAATATTCTAGAACTGCCATCGGAAACGCGCGTTTTCACCGGCCACGACTATCCACCCGCTTCGCGGAGCGAGCCGGCATGGGAAGCGAGCGTCGCCGAGCAGCGTCGCGGCAATGTCCATATTCATGATGGCGTGGAAGAGGCGGGGTTTGTTGCGATGCGGCAAGCCCGCGATGCTACGCTGGAAGCCCCGCTGCTCATCCTGCCATCGCTCCAGGTCAATATCCGTGCGGGGGCGCTTCCGCCGGCTTCGCCGGGCGGACACACCTATCTGCGACTGCCGATCAACGCCCTGTGAAAAACATGTTCACCCGCGCCGAAATGATGTTCAAAGATGTGGAGATCCCCTGGCGCGCCCGGAACGATTCGAACGGCTGGGATCGCTACTGGCGTGGGCATAGTTGCCTTCGGTCAGCCTTTGCCTAACCCAGATCGCTCGGTTGGTGCGAATGGGGGGGCGGCCAACCTAATCACAACGCCATCAATCGGAAAGCAACAGCGGAGCGTGCGACATACTAACGGCAGCGCTAGCAGCCGCATCTCGGAACTGACGCCGGACAGTCATATCTTTCCTGTTGCACGGCTGAGATTTGAGCTACCCCGATTGGCCAGTTTTTGAAAAAGAGCGGCCACGTGCCACACAATCCAACGGCGCAATAGATGGAAGCCTAGTGGGCCGGGCGGCTTGATGTCGCTCCCGCCCAACTCGGCCATTCGCGCACCTATCTTGCCGCGCATGCCTGAAAACAGCGGATAGAACTCGTATACAAAAGCCTGCAGCAAGTTGGCGCAGGCTTTGCGAGTTCGGAGACTGTCTTGAGCTGCGAGGAGATATTCGACGGCGAGCAGGCAGGAAAGACATGCTGATTGATATGCCTCGCGCGATACTTGTCGCGAAAGGCTCCCGGGGATGCCCACGCGGTAGTACAAGCATGCTTGCGGGGCATAGGCCAAGCCATCACTTTTACAAATGATCCGCGAAAAAAACTCGAAATCGTCTAGCAGGCTGAGCCGTTCATCCCAGCCACCGTGATCCTTGATGAGGACACTTGGGATAAGAAACATCCCACATTGCACCACGGGCGCGCCGCCGATCCAGTGGCGACATAGCCATTCAATTCCAGGAAGATCATGGCAATGCAGATCAGGGCTAAACCGGGCACCTGCAGTGTTTCCACTGAACCGCGCCAAACGGCCGAATGCCAAGCGCCGGTCGGTCTCCTCCAGTCGGGCAGCGAGACTTTCAACATGGTTAGGGCCAATAAGATCATCAGCATCTAAAAAGAGCACAAAGCGGCCCGAAGAATGCGCAAGCGCAAGGTTGCGGGCGGCAGCAGCGCCCATGTGATGTCCCGACACGAGACGCACGCCATTGGCCTGGTAGGAACCGACCACTTCGGCCGACCCGTCAGACGAACCGTCATCAACCACGATCACCTCGATCGGAGCGTAAGTCTGGGCCAACACGCTTTCTATCGCAGCGCCGATATAGCGTTCAGCGTTGAAGCACGGCAAACAGATAGAGACGAGCGGATTACTCACGCCAGCACGCTCAGACCC
>CANJRZ010000053.1 GCA_947476735.1 Sphingomonadaceae bacterium | reverse complement strand
TCCCCATGTCGGCCGGCGTGGGAGCTTCTGGCTGGCCTGCCCTGAGCATCGCTTCAATTCGGCCAAGGTGAAGGCTTTTCGCGAATGGCTGATGGCCGAGGTGGCGGCGGAAACAGCTTAAATCCTCCCTGTCCGCAGGACGGGGAGGATCTAAAAGCTGGGGACAATTCTAAGCCGGGCCTTTCCCACACGGCCTGTTACCCTCTAGAGCGGGGCCATGACCGATATCGCCGAGCTGCCCGAGGACAGCGTTCGCAACACATCTTTCGAAAGCGCGCTTTCCGATCGCTACCTCGTCTATGCGTTGTCGACGATCACGGCGCGATCGCTCCCCGATGTCCGCGACGGACTGAAGCCGGTGCACCGCCGCCTGCTCTGGGCGATGCGGCTGCTGCGGCTTGATCCGGCCTCGGGCTATAAGAAGTGCGCGCGCGTCGTCGGCGACGTGATCGGCAAATATCATCCGCATGGCGACCAGTCGGTCTATGATGCGATGGTCCGCCTCGCGCAGACCTTCTCGCTGCGCTATCCGCTGGTCGACGGGCAGGGCAATTTCGGCAATATCGACGGCGATAACGCCGCCGCCATGCGCTACACCGAGGCGCGGCTGACGGCAGCTGCCGGCGAGTTGATGGCGGGGCTCGACGAAGGCACGGTCGATTACCGCCCGACCTATAATGGCGAGGAGGAAGAGCCCGAGATCTTCCCGGGCATCTTCCCCAATCTGCTCGCCAATGGCGCCAGCGGCATCGCCGTCGGCATGGCGACCTCGATCCCGCCGCACAATGTCGCCGAGCTGGTCGAGGCCGCGATCCACCTGATCGACAATCCCGAGGCGGACACGGCCGAGCTGATGCGGTTCGTCCAGGGCCCCGACCTCCCGACCGGCGGCGTGCTGGTTGACAGCGCTGCGATCATCGCCGAGGCCTATGCGACCGGCCGCGGCGCCTTCCGGATCCGCGCCAGGATCGACAAGGTCGACGAGAAGGGCGGCGGCTGGCACCTGATCGTCAGCGAGATCCCCTACCAGGTCCAGAAGTCGAAGCTGATCGAGGCGATCGCCGACCTGATCAACGACAAGAAACTGCCGATCCTGGCCGACGTCCGCGATGAGAGCGACGAGGCGATCCGCATCGTCCTTGAGCCGCGGGCGCGCACTGTCGACGCCGACACGCTGACCGAAAGCCTGTTCCGGCTGACCGACCTCGAAGTCCGCGTGCCGCTCAACCTCAACGTGCTCGATGAAAACCGCACGCCGGGCGTCATGAGCCTGAAGGAGGTCCTGGCCGCCTGGCTAAAGCATCAGTTCGAAGTGCTGATCCGCCGCTCGAAGTTCCGGCTCGCGAAGATTGCCGACCGGATCGAGCTGCTCGACGGCTATCTGATCACCTATCTCAACCTGGATCGGGTCATCCAGATCATCCGCGAGGAGGATGAGCCCAAGCTGGTGATGATCGCCGAATTCGGCCTGACCGACCGCCAGGCCGAGGCTATTCTCGACATGCGGCTGCGCCGGCTCCGCAAGCTTGAAGAGTATGAGATCCGGAAGGAGCGCGAAACCCTCGACGCCGAAGGCAAGGGGCTCGAGGCGCTGATCGAGAGCCCTGCGCGCCAGCGGACCCGGATGAAGCGCGATCTGACCGCGCTGGGCGAGCGCTATAGCCGTGACACCAAACTCGGCGCCCGGCGGACCTCGTTGATCGAGGCCGCGCCCACGCGCGAAATTCCGCTCGAAGCGATGATCGAGCGTGAGCCTGTGACGGTGATCCTGTCGCAGCGCGGCTGGATCCGGGCGATGAAGGGGCATGCCGACGACGCAGCTTTGGCCGCGGTCAAGTTCAAGGAAGGGGACGGGCCGCTCTTTTCCACCCGCGCCCAGACCACCGACCGCATCCTGCTCGCGACGGATCAGGGGCGCTTCTACACGCTGGCGGCGGACAAGCTGCCCGGTGCACGCGGCTTTGGGGAGCCGGTGCGCCTCTTCGCCGATATTGAAGGAGAGGTGCGCGTCGCGGCGATGCTCGTGGCACGGCCCGGCGTCGAATTGCTCGTCGCATCGGCCGACGGGAAGGGTTTCGTCGTCGATATGGGTGAAATCACTGCCGAGACCCGCAAGGGCAAGCAGGTCGTCAACCTCCGCGATGGCGTCCGTCTCAAGGTGATCCGCCAGATCGGCTCGGGTGACGACTATGTCGCTGCGATCGGCGACAACCGAAAAATGGTGATCTTCCCGCTCAGCGAACTGCCGCGCATGTCGCGCGGGCAGGGCGTTGCGATCCAGCGCTACAAGGACGGCGGGCTTTCCGACGCGATCAGTTTCAAGCTCGAGGATGGACTGAGCTGGGCGATGGGCGGGGAGACGGGCCGCACCCGGACCGAGAGCGATCTGACGCCCTGGCGCGCTGCCAGGGGCGCCGCGGGCCGGATGCCTCCGCTCGGTTTCCCCCGCGATAATCGTTTCGGCGGTTGAGTCGCCCGACTAAGGTGAACTACGGAACTAAGGTGCTCGAAAGAGAGCGTTAACTCTACGCTGCTATTGGCCTTTGACCATGCGGGCGGCGAAAACCCTGATTTCAAACCTCTCGGAAGAGGCCGGCGAACCCGTCGTCCTCCCCGCGCATCTGCTGCCGGTCGCGCTGCAGGAGCTGCTCGATACGCCCCGCACCGCCGCGCAGCAGGAATTCATCGACACGCTGCCGATCGCCATCGCGCTTGTCGGCCTGGTCGACAAAAAGCCGGCCATATTGGCGCGAAACCGCGCTTTTCTGGAACTTTCCAATCGCCGTCCCAGATTCGCCGAAGCCGATGTCAGTCACGAACTGTGCCCGGGCATCGCCTTGCCGCTGCTGCCCGAGCTCGAGAGCTTTCTGCCTGGCGACGAACGCGAACGATCTTTCGACATGCAGGAAGGCGACGGTATCAGCGGTCGCCATTTCGCGGTTCGCCTGTCGCGTCTCAACAATGGAGAATCAGCGCCCCCGCGCTGCATTCTCTCGCTCATCGACCGCACCCAGCAGGTCGAAGGCGAGCGCTCGTTGCGTTCGCAGATGTTGCGCGACAGCCTTACCGGGCTGCCCAATCGAGCCGCTTTTGCCGAGCAGGTCGAGCAGGCAATGGCCAACCACGAGAAGGAAGGTCGCAACTTCGCTGTCCTGCTTGTCGACCTGACCCGGTTCAGTCGGGTCAACGAGGGCGTGGGATCGCTCGCGGGCGACGAACTGATCATTACCGTTGCGCGGCGGCTTATTTCCGCGTTGCGGGGCGGCGACATGCTCGCCCGGCTGGCCGGCGATGAGTTCGCGGTGTTGCTCAACGTTGCCGACAACAGCGATGAGGCGTTGCGGGCGGCACGGCGGATGCAAGCCTGCCTCTCCACACCAATCCGGCTCGGCGAGCTCGAGATCAAGATCGATTGCGCCATCGGCGTCGCGATGATGTCTGCGGCGATCGACGATGTCGAGGATCTGATCCGCAACGCACAGTTCGCGATGAAGCGCGCGAAGATATCAGGCCATGCCGAGGTCTATCAGCCTTGCGACAGTACAACAGCGCGCGAGCGCTTTGGCCTCGAGACCGAGTTGCGTCGTGCGATCGAAAGAGATCAGCTCCAGCTTGCATTTCAGCCCCTGATCGAACTCGCCAGCGGCCAGGTCATCGGGTTCGAGGCACTCGCCCGCTGGGAGCATCCCGAGAAGGGTATGATTTCGCCGGCCGAGTTCATCCCGGTCGCCGAGGAATCGGGCCTGATCATACCGCTCGGTCGTTGGGCGCTTCGCTCCGCTACCCGTACCCTTGCCGAATGGGACCGCAAATCGGGTTCGCCGACGCCGCTGCATGTCGCGGTCAATGTCTCGGCTGTCCAGTTTCAGCGTGACGACGTCGTTTCCGCGGTCAAAGCCGCGCTGACGGAAAGCGGAATCTCGGGCAACCGGCTCAAGATCGAGCTCACCGAGAGCTGCATCGTCAGCGATCCGGATGGCATTGCCAAGGTTCTTCACGCGATCAACGATCTCGATGTGAAGATCGCCATGGACGACTTCGGCACCGGCTATTCGAGCCTCGCTTATCTGCAAAGGCTGCCGATCGATGTCCTCAAGATCGATCGCAGCTTCATCGCGCCGATGCTTGAAGATCGGGATTCGGTCGCGATTGTGCGGGCTGTTCTGGGACTCGCTTCGGCACTCGGCATGACGACTACGGCTGAAGGCGTCGAGACCCAGGCACTGGTCGAAACACTGGTCGGTCTCGGCTGCGATGTCGCGCAGGGCTATTATTTTGCGCGTCCGCTACCGGCGGACGAAGCCTATGCCTATTTCCGGGCGCGCAATGCCTGATCAATTTCTTCGGCGGTAATGGCGTCGACCCGCTCGGCAGCGGGAAAATCCTCGCTGATCCAGCGCCGTTCGATGGCCTGCAGCGTGGCAGCAACCACCGGGCCGGCACTGAGCCCGCGGGCAATCAGGTCGCCGCCGCTGACGGGAAGGCGGGGGCGTTCCCACCGCTTGAGCTGATCGAGTCCGAGATCCGCGAGGTTGCGGTCGCTGCGGAGCAGCAGATCTGCGGCCACGTCGGCACCGAAGCGATAAGCAAGGGCTCGGGGTATGGTGTCAGCCGGGCCGGCCGCCTGTTCCAACCGGCGGGTGGCGGCCTTCGACAGCTTCAGCCGCTGCGCTATGGCCGTTGCGACGCTACTGTCGGCGGGTAGCAACGCGCCCAGTCGCCGGATCGGGTTGGCTTCCATGCCCGCGGCTTTCTCCCGGTCGACGAGTCGGCCGAGCCGTTCGGCTCCCCGGATATCGATCTCGGGAATGACCGGACGCAATATCCCCCCCTCGACCATCAGCCGCACGGTGGGCGCCGGATTACTGCCTCCGAGCAGCTTGATCAGTTCATCGGCGATGCGCTCCCGCGACAGCGCCATCAAGTCGTTGGCGCGTGCGATGCATGCGGCGAGCGCCTCGCTGTCGGGCAGCCCCCTGCCGAACCGTTCGTGAAAACGGAACAGCCGCAGGATGCGCAGATGGTCCTCTGCGATCCGTTGCAACGGATCGCCGATGAAGCGGACGATCCCCCGCTCCAGGTCTGCGAGGCCGCCGAAATAATCATGAACTTCGCCCGTGACGGGATCTGCGGACAGTGCGTTGATCGTGAAATCCCGGCGTGCGGCATCTTCCTGCCATGCGTCGGTGAAGACAACCGTGGCGTGACGCCCATCGGTCGAGACATCACGGCGAAGCGTGGTGACTTCGACCGGTCCGAAAGGAAGTATGGCGGTGACCGTACCGTGCGCCATGCCTGTCGGGATCGCCTTGAAGCCGGCTCCCTTTATCCGGTCCCTGCTTTCCTCGGGAAGATAGCGGGTCGCACAATCGATATCCTTGACGGGCAGACCTCGTATCGTGTCGCGGACTGCGCCGCCGACGAAACGGACCATCGCCTGTCTCGCCCCCAGCGCGTCGATAAGCTGGTCAAGGCCGGCCTGGTGCCGCCAGTCCGCATCGGGGAGGATTGTCATGCTGCGGACCTGATCGCTTCCCGGAGGCGAGGGGCGAGATTGACAATCAGTCCGGCGGTTACGCCCCAAATATATTCGTGAGGCCAGTCGATCTCGAAATAGTGCCGCTCGATATCATTGTAGACTGCGGTGCGGCGCAGATGGTTATTCTCCGCGACGAGGTGATCCAGCGGGACCTCGAACACCCGTGCTACCTCCGCCTCATGCGGCACCAGTTCGAGCCCTTCGGGAATGACCCCGACGACGGGCGTGATCAGATAGCCCGAGCCTGTAGCATAGGCTCGGGTCATGCCGATGATGTCCACCCGGTCGATCGGCAGGCCGATCTCCTCCCACGCTTCGCGGAGCGCGCCTTCAACCGGTCCGTTGTCCTCGGGATCGATCCGTCCGCCGGGAAAAGCGACCTGGCCGGCGTGCGAGCGCAGATTGTCGCGCCGCACCGTCAACAGGACCCTCGGTTCGGGGGCATCGATTATCGGCACGAGCACCGCGGCGATCTTCAGGTTGGCGATGTCGTCGACGAGATCGCGATAATGGACGAAGGGTTCGGAATCGGCGTCGGCATGGATGGCGAAGCTCCGCCGCAGCCGCTCGGCTAGGCTGCTCATTGTGCCTCCAGTGCGAAGAATGCGCCTTCGCTCCAGACACCCGGAGGCGTGCTTCCCTCATCGAGCGCGAGATTGACCAGTTCATAATAAACCGGCCGCGCGATCAGCGCGTCGAGACCTGCGCGGACGCGCACATAGGGATGCGGGCCATCCGAATGTTCGATGACACGAAGCGGGTGTTCCGCGTCGGCCAGGACGATATCGTCGGTGTTGAGCCGGAATGCCATACGGCGGGTGGCACCGTCACCTTCCGATTTCATCTCGACCGCGACAAAGGGCGCATCGTCGACCGCGATCGACAGTTTTTCGACCGGGGTGACGAGGACATAGCTGCCATCGGGTTCCCGCCGGAGGATCGTCGAGAACAGGCGGACCATTGCCTTTCTGCCGATCGGCGAACCCTGATGATACCAGGTGCCGTCGCTGGCGATCCGCATCTCGCTATCGCCGCAATGATCGGGGTGCCATTTATCGACCGGTGGAAGCCGATTTGCGGTGCCGAGCGCGGCAATGTCGCTCAAGGACAATCCGGCAAGGTCAGGGGCTGGACGGCTCTCGGGCATCAGGGCGATGTGCCGTCAATCGCGGTCCGGTACAAGAGCCGCGGTGCGGCTAGGTCCGAGCATGGCCTGGCCAGGCACGGACTGACCAGGTCTGAGGCGTGCAAGCAGCCGGTCGCGGTCGACCGGGCCGGGAAGGGTCCAGCCACCTGTATGGCTCGCCGAGAATCCGAAAAAGCGATCATAATAGATCGCATCGCCGATCAGCATCATCGGCTCGCTGCCGGCCGCGTCGGCCCGCGAAAGCATTTCGGCCATAAGCCTGCGGCCGATGCCTTCACGCTGATGATCCGGGTGAACCGCCACAGGCCCCACCAGGATGAGCGGCGTCATCGAACCGTCGTTGGCAGTAAGCTGCACCGGCCAGCACTGGATCGAGCCTAATAGCTGGCCGTCTTGGATGGCGGCGAAACTCAGGTCCGGGATCACGTCCATTCCCTCGCGCAATCGATAGGCGGTGCGTTGCCGTCGATCGGCACCAAACGCCAGGTCGAGCAGGCACTCGATTTCCGACGGTGCGATGGAAGCGATAGGAACGAACGAGATCAATTTGCCTGCAAACCTTGCCGAAATGGAGCGGCGCCTTTAGCGTTTCACAAATGAATGTGAAGCGAATTCGAATGGAATCCCGATGAAGCTTTTCGATGCAGAATGGGCGCCGAGTCCAAGGCGGGTGCGTATTTTCCTTGCGGAGAAGGGCATCGAAGTCGAACGCGTCGTCGTGGACATCAAGAATGGCGAACATCTGCGTCCCGACTTCATTGCAATCAACCCCCAGCGGCAAATGCCGGCGCTGTTGCTCGATGACGGAACGCTGATCGACGACAGTTTTGGAATTTGCCGCTATTTTGAAGCCTTGCAGCCTGAGCCACCGCTGTTCGGTTCGAATCCCAGGGAAATCGGTCTGATCGAGTCATGGCTTCGCCGTATCGAGCATGACTGCTTCCAGGCAGTGGCGATGTCGTTTCGCAACAAGGTCTCGGTGTTCAAGGACAGGGGAGTCAGCGGGCAATGGCCCGCGATCCCGCAGATACCCGATATGGTCGAGCGCGGCCGGACGATGTGGGCGGCTTTCATGGACGTGCTCGACAGGCATCTGGCCGGCCGTGATTATATTGCAGGGGACGGCTATTCGATGGCCGACATCGCTGCTCTGGTCTCGATCGACTTCGGGATCGACACACGGCTGCCCGATCCGCGCGACGGACATCCGGCGATCGCCGATTGGCATGTCCGCGTGTCGGCGCGGCCATCGGCCTCCGCATGAGCGGAGTTTTCCCCAGTCTCTGTGGATTTCCTGTGGATAAGTTCGGAATAAGATCGCTGGCGCCGGCCTTTCGCCTGATCTTCGCCCGCCTTGCCCGATTTTCGGGCAGCGCCTATCGCTTGGCGCGATGACACCCGAATTCGGCACGAGCAGGACCGCAATTGTCACCGGCGCCGCCAGGCGGATCGGCGCAGAGATCGCGACGGCGCTCTCCAGCGATGGTTGGGATGTGCTTATTCACTATCGGGAATCCGAGAGCGAAGCGCGCGCGCTGGCCGAACGCCTGCCGCGCGCAAGGGTCGTCCAGGCGGACCTTTCCGCGCCGGATGCTGCCGAACGGGTGATGGCTGGCCTTACCGGCATGCCGGTGCCGGGCTTGCTGGTGAACAGTGCCTCATCCTTCGTCTACGATTCACTCGATGATTTCACAGCCGAGACATGGGATATCCACATGGCCGCGAATGCGCGGGGACCTGCGCTGCTGTCACGCGCTTTCGCCAAGGCAATCCCGGTCGGGCAGGGCGGACTGATCGTCAATATGCTGGACGCCAAGCTTTCCCAGCCCAATCCCGATTTCTTCACGTACACGATTTCGAAGATGGCCTTTGCGGGTCTCAATGAGCTGCTTGCGCGCAGTCTCGCCACGCGTGGCATCAGGGTGAATGCGATTGCTCCGGCAGTGACGCTGGTTTCTGGTCCGCAGAGCCGCGATAATTTCGACAAGGTCCATGCGATGAACCCGCTTGGCCGAGGTGTCCAGGTTTCCGAAATCGTCGATGCGCTGCGTTTCCTGATTGCTGGTCGAACGATCACCGGCCAGACGATAACGCTCGATGCAGGTCAGCGCTTTCTGGGGTTGCCGCGCGACGTTCAGTTCATGGAGCCATGATGGACCCTGCTTCGCTCGACGGGCTCGTTCCCGCGCATCTTCAGCCCCGGACCCGGCGGATTCTGCTCAAGGACTTCGCGGTGCCGGTCGATATCGGCTTTCACGATTTTGAAGTGGGCAAGCCGCAACGGGTGTTCGTCACGATCGAGGTCTGGCTCGACGAAGCGAGCTTCGCGGCTGAGGATGTGGTGGAGGCCGCCTGGGATTATGATTTCCTCCGCAACGAGGTGCTGCGCCTGGTCGCAGGGCGGCGCTACAATCTCCAGGAGACACTGCTGCGCGAGATATATGCGCTCGTTGCCGCGCGGGCGGGCGTAACGGGATTGAGGATTTCAACCAGTAAGCCGGACGTATATCCGGATTGCGCCGCGGTCGGTGTCGAACTCAGTTCCTTCTGAGCCTATCGCGCGATCATTCTCCCACACGGTCCCAACTGAGTCACCACCACGCGATAATCATCGCGCACAGCGTTGGCATTGCTTTCCGACAGGGCAGCGATGCTGCGCCCGGGCAGCCGGGGAGGCAGGAAACAGGCGAGGCGGTACCACAACAATGTTTCGCGTGCCGGGGCGCTGGCGTTTTCGTCAATCATCTCGCCAAGGGCGACGGCCCATTGGGGCTGTTCGCCCGGACGCCGCAGAATCGTCAGCGAGATAGGGCGGCTGTCGGAGGTTGTCAGGAAGATCTGGGATTCGCTCTCGCCCGGGATCGCGCCCGGCACGTGGAACGCATTGCCGATCCCGGTCACCAGGGGCGGGGCGGAGGCGGCAGTCGCCTCGGTGAGGATCGAACGCAGTCGTGATTCGTTGAATTGCGTCCAGTCGAGCTGAGAATAAGGTGAAGTGAGCCTGATCTCGAAAGGCCGGCCGGCGACACGGTTCGCGATGACGATAAACCGCTGTTTTTTTAACTTGGGAGGCTTGCCTTTTGCGTCGAGCGGGACGTCGACGATATAACTGACTGCGCCCGCCATTCCGTCCGCGCCGCGCAGCAGCATTCCGGTGGTGGCCTCGATCAGAAATCGGGCTTTTCCGGGGGCAAGACCGGGTGCCAGCTCGCCCTTGAGCCGCTCGGCTTTGACGACGGTGACACCTGCAACGAGTTGACCCGTGAGAGCCAGATCAGCCAGATCGGCATAGGAAAATACGATGTTTCCGGCGTTTGATCCCGCTGGCGCTACCGGCGTTGCAGCACGGGCATCCGTAGCGAGAATGACGAGCACCGTCAGGGCGCTAGCAAGGATCGTACCACAAAACGGGTTTCGACGTCGATAGGCCTTTAGGCGCATGGTTACCTACCTCATTGTCAAGCAGAACTAACGCTCAATAGCCTTGAAGTGGAGCCGGAGCCATGCCAGAAAACGGCACGTTGTTTGGTGTTTGGGTTATTGCGTAGATCGAAGTGTCGCGATAAGGACACACCCGCCGCTGATATTTATACGATGTCGGGCGGACCCATGCCGGCCACCAGAGGCGCGTCATTGGTTAGCCTACAGCAACCGTGGCAAACCTGAGATTTGGAGGGAGTGTCGTTCCTTAATGTCTTACCTTGAACAGCCAGAAATGAGCCCCCGTAAGATGGTGGCTATCGGTCTGGTGGTGATCCTGCATGCTCTCCTCGGTTACGCCTTTGTCACCGGGCTTGCATTTAACGTCGTGAAGAAGGTCGTCGTCGACCTGAAGACTTTCGACGTTAATGAGGCAGCGCCGCCACCGCCGCCGCCGCCGCCGAAGATCGATCTTCCGCCGCCACCGGTAGCCGCCCCGCCGCCGATCGTGCAGGTTCAGGCAGCGCCGCCACCGATCGTGCAGGTTGCTCCGCCGCCGCCGGCTCCGCCGCCGGCGCCACCGGCTCCGCCGCCGATGATCCAGCCGGTTAAAGCGTCACCGCGCGGTAAGATGCAGGATCTCGTTACCGCCGACGATTACCCGTCAGCCTCGCTTCGCAACAATGAAGAGGGGACCACCCGGTATCGTCTTGACGTTGGTCCGGACGGCAAGGTTGTCGCGTGCACCGTTACTGGCAGCAGTGGTCATCCGGCACTCGACGATGCTTCCTGCCGCCTGCTCACGCGTCGCGCACGTTTCAATCCTGCGAAGGATTCGTCCGGCTCGACCGTTGCAAGCGTCTGGTCGGCAAGCGTGAGGTGGCAGATCCCTAAGGATTGATTTTTTCCAGCGTGATCGGCTTGCCGGTCACGCCTTTCAAACAACGAACAAACGTTTTAGAGAAGGAATTTCATAATTATGGCTAATCCCGCAGCCGGAGAAAATCCGTATGGCCTGCTCCAAGCTCTCGAGCAGGGCGGCGCCATTGCCTGGACCGTCTTTATCATCCTCGTGATCATGTCGATGGCGTCCTGGTACATCCTGTTCTCGAAGCTTATCGAGCAGCAGCGTATTCTCAATCAGGGCCGTCGCATGCGCGCCAGCTTCTGGAGCGCGCCGAGCCTCAAGGACGGTCAGTCGAAGCTCGAGAAGAACTCGGCCTATCGCCAGATCGTCGACGATGGCCTGCTCGCCCAGGACCAGCACACCAGACTGACCGATCTGGTCGATCAGCATGAATGGCTGACGGGTTCGCTGAACCGCAGCTCGGCGCTCATCAACTCGAAGCTGTCCAACGGCCTCGCGGTGCTCGCGACCGTCGGTTCGACCTCGCCGTTCATCGGCCTGTTCGGCACCGTGATCGGCATCTATCGCGCGCTCATCAAGATCGGCGCTGCCGGTCAGGCCTCGATCGACGCCGTCGCCGGCCCGGTCGGTGAAGCTCTGATCATGACCGCGCTTGGTCTTGCCGTCGCCGTTCCGGCGGTGCTTGCCTACAACTGGCTGATCCGCCGCAATAAGGTTATTGCCGAGCAGATCGGTTCGTTCGCGATCGACCTCCATGGGTACATGGTGTCGGGCGGCGCGGTGAAGCCCGAGACGGTTCGTGCCGCTCCGGCACCGGCAGTCAAGAAGTAAGGCGGTCGACCGACCAAGGCGGGCGCCTTCGGTGCCCGCCTGTGGTCGATAACGAACGGCCAGGGGGCGGCGTTGGGCCGCCAACCCTGAGCCGGCAAGTAGATAGGATTTGCGCCGATGGCCATGAGTGCCGGCCCCGCCGAAGACGGCAGCCCTATAACGGACATCAACACGACGCCGCTCGTCGACGTCATGCTGGTGCTCCTGATCATCTTTCTCATTACCGTTCCGGTGGTGATCCAGACCGTTCCCGTCAAACTGCCGTCCGTGTTCTTTGAACCGACTGTAACGAAGCCGGAGAATGTCGTTCTCTCGGTTCGCGTTGCGTCGAATGGTGCATGCCAGGTCTATTGGGGTCAGACCCCGGTGAACTCTACTGAACTGGTCGAGCAAGCCGTCGCGAAGCTTCGCAAGGAGATCGACAAGCAGGGGGGGCCTAGCGCTCCCGGGCTTGAGCTTCCCGAAGTTCACATTCGCGGTGACGTGAACACCCCCTGGCGCTGCATGGGCGGCACGGTGTTCAATATGCAACGGGCTGGTTTCACCCGCGTCGGCTTCATCTCTGAGCCGCCTCCGGGCATGGTCGTCCGTCAATAAGCTCGCATTCAGGAGTATAGACATGGCAATGGCTGCAAGTGCCGCAGAAGGCGAGCCGATGATGGACATCAACACCACGCCGTTGATCGACGTGATGTTGGTTCTGCTGATCATGTTCATCATTACCATCCCGGTTCAGACTCACGCCGTGAAGCTGGATTTGCCGCAGGACAACGGCGCTCCGCCGCCGCTGGTCGACCCGGTCAAGAACAAGGTGGTGATCACCGCTGACAGCCAGGTGACCTGGAACGGTGCACCGATCGATATCATCCGCCTGCGCCAGTATCTGGATATCACGCAGACGATGAACCCGATCCCCGAGTTGCACCTCCAGCCGGATGCGCAGGCGCGCTACTCGCTGGTTGATCAGGTGCTGGCGGTTACCAAGCGTGCCCGTGTCGAGAAGATGGGCTTCGTCGGTAATGAGCAATATGGTCAGGCCTTCTAAGGTCTGAGTATTTCGCTGTAACGGAAAGGGCGGCCCTCGGGCCGCCCTTTTTGTTTCAGGGGTTTGTGCCGGACCGGGCGGGGCTCAGGAAAGCCCCGCATATTCGCGCAGAGGCACTTCGGGACGCGCGCCGAAGTGGGAAATGATCTCGGCTGCGGCGAGCCCACCGATCCGCGCGCATTCGGCGAGCGGGAGGTCACGGGTCAACCCAAAGAGGAAGCCCGCGGCGAAAAGATCCCCGGCTCCGGTGGTGTCCACCACTCGTTCGACCGGGGCCGCAGGGCAGGAGATCCGTTCGCCTCCGCGGACTGCAACCGAGCCCCTGGCGCCGAGTGTAACCGCGGCAATCTCGACCATGGCTTCAAGCTTGCCGAGCGCGGATTCGAAATCGACGTCGGGGAACAGCGCGAGAAGTTCTGATTCATTGGCGAACACGATATCGACGCGACCGCGGATGAGCTCGAGGAAGTCGGCGCGATGCCGCTCGACGCAAAAGGCGTCCGAGAGCGATAGCGCGACCTTGCGGCCGGCGGCGTGGGCCGTGTCCGCGGCGCGATGGAAAGCGGCCTTTGCGTGCGGCTCATCGTAGAGGTAGCCCTCCAGATAGGTGATCTTCGCGGCAGCGACGAGGGTCGGGTCGATATCGTCGGCGGTCAGGTTCACGCAGGCGCCCAGATAGGTGTTCATCGACCGCTCTGCATCCGAGGTGACGAAGATGATACAGCGCGCCGTCGCCGGCCCCTCCTTCGCCAGCGGCGTGTTGAAGCTCACCCCGGCCGCGATAAGGTCGTGGCGGTAGGCGGCGCCCAGTTCGTCGTCGCGGAGCTTGCCGATATAGCCGCACGCTGCGCCCAGCGACCCGAGGCCGGCAATCGTATTGCCTGCGGAGCCGCCGGACGCGCGGGTGGTCGATCCCATCGCGGCATAGAGCCGCTCGGCAGTGGGTTCGTCGATCAGCGTCATCGAGCCTTTCACGATCTGGTGCTCGACGAGGAACTCGTCTTGGGCATGTGCCAACAGGTCGATGATCGCATTGCCGATACCGACGACGTCGAGGGTCGCTTCGCTCATGGAATTCCTCTGTTGCTGGGCGCGTGCGCCCGATGAATTTTGTGCTAAAGGCGCTGCTCCCATGCCCCGCGCGCGGCGCGCGGGCAAGTCTATGACGGTCCTTATATGCTCGATGAACTGGACGATTTGCTGAGGATGGCCCGGGATTGGGCCTCGGGTGGGCATAAAGTGGCGATCGCGACGGTGATCCAGACCTGGGGGTCGGCACCGCGCCGCCGCGGCAGCCATGCGATCATCCGCGACGATGGGCTGTTCGAGGGATCGGTGAGCGGCGGATGCGTGGAGGGCGACGTGATTGTCGGCGCCCGGGAACTGATCGCCACGGGCGGTGGTTTCGAGCGGCGCGATTATGGTGTTCAGGACGAGAATGCCTGGACATTCGGTCTGGCTTGCGGCGGTACGATCTCGGTGCTGATCCAGACGATCGACGATACGCATTATCCGCCTGAATTGATCGATCGGGTGATCGAACGGAGGGGGCAGGGGCAGGCGGTATCGGTGGTTACCGACCTCACGACCGGGTTGAGCCAGGAAGGCGAAGCCGTCGCCGGCGATCACATCTATTCCAATATCTATCCGCCGCCGCTCAGAATGATGATCGTCGGTGCGGTTCATGTCAGCCAGAGCCTGGTGCCGCTCGCGCGCCAGCTCGGCTACAGGGTGCTCGTGGTCGATCCACGCGACAGCTTCGCCGCAGCTGACCGCTTCGCCGGTATCGAGGTCGATACGCGCTGGCCGGACGAAGCCTTCGCCGAGTGGAAGCCCGACGGCGGCACCGCGATCGTAACGCTCACCCATGATCCCAAGATCGACGATCCGGGGCTCTCGGCCGCGTTGAAGAGCAACGCCTTCTACATTGCGGCGTTGGGCTCCCGGAAAACCCAGGCGGCGAGGCTCGAGCGGCTCGCGGCGATGGGCTTCACGCCCGAGCAGCTTGCCCGAATCGACGGGCCGGCGGGGATCGCCATCGGTGCTGCCACGCCGGCTGAGATTGCGCTGTCGATCCTTGCCGGCGCGACCGCTGCGCTGCGCGGGATATGACGGTCGGCGCGATCCTGCTGGCGGCGGGAAGCGCTCGGCGGATGGGCGAGGACAAGCTGATCGCCGAACTTGGCGGCAAGCCCGTGATCATGCATGCAATGGACGCCATCGCCGAGGCGCGGCTTGCGGGACCGATCGTGGCGGTGCGACCGGGCAGCCCGATCAGTAAGCTCCTGGAAGGACGAGCAAGGCTCGTGGAGGTTGACGATCATGCTTCGGGCATGGGCCATTCGCTGGCCGCGGCGATCCGCAAGGTTCCGATTTTCTGGAGCGCGGCGATCGTCTGTCTGGCCGATATGCCATTCATACGGCCCCTCACGCTTGCCGCGCTGGTGCGCGAGGCGGACAGCCGCATCATCGTTCGGCCGACCTTCGAGGGGCGCCCCGGCAATCCCGTGCTGTGGGGTCGCAGCCATTTCAACCGGCTTGGCAAACTGACCGGGGACGAGGGCGGACGTGCGCTGTTCCAACGCTATCCGGTCGAGTTGCTCGAATGCGGCGATCCCGGCATTGCGTTCGACATCGACACGCCGGAGGGCCTGGCGATGGCGCGCGAACGTCTACAGCGTTCGTAAAGCCGCCGCGGGCCGCGCAGCCAGGATCGGCAGAGCGCCGAGCAAGCCGATGCCAAGCGTGGCGATGGCGCCGGTCAGCAGCGTCGCGATAACCACGAGCCAGTCGGGCGCCCAATGCAGATCGAATACCCCGGTGACGATATACCAGCCGGCTGCGGTACCGGCGGCCATTGCGATCAAAGCGACGATCACGGCGAGCAACGCATATTCGATCGCCTGGGCGGTGAGAATCTGTCGACGGCTTCCACCCAGCAGTTTCAACAGCACCGCGTCGTAGAGGCGAGCCCGTCGGGAGGCCGCGATGGCCCCGACCAGAACGGCGATTCCCGCGGCCAGGGTCACCGACGCGACGACGCGGACTGCGGTGGCGAGTTGATCGAAGATGGTCGAAACCTGCGCGACGATATCCTTCACCCTGATCAGCGAGACCGAAGGAAATGCGGTGATCACCGCGCGGTTCACATTTGCCTCGCCGGGTTGGGGTAACGAGATTGTCGCCATATAGCTGTGCGGCGCGGCTTCGAGCGTGCCCGGCGCGAACACGATGCCGAAATTGAATCCCATCGTCTCCCAATTGACCCGACGGATGGAAGCAATCCTGGTCTCCATCTCGACCCCGAGCACGGAAATGGTCAGGCTGTCGCCCGGTTTGAGATCGAGCGCCCTCGCGGCCTGTTCCTCGATCGAAATGAGCGGCGGGCCGGCATAATCGGCCGGCCACCATTTTCCGGCGATAATCTCATTTCCGACCGGGAGATCCGCGAGATAGGTCAGCGCGCGATCGCCGTTCAGGATCCAGGCCCCTTTCGGAATCGATTTCATGTCGGTGACATTGACCCCGCGCACCGCAACCACCGTACCGCGCAGCGAAGGAACCGAATCGATTCGCGCCTCCGGCGCGTGCTGGCGGACAATCCCCCTGAAACGGTCGAGGCCGTCGACGGGTATGTCGAGGGCGAAAAACGTTGGCGCTCGGGCGGGAATGGTCCGTTCAATCTGATTGGCGAGGTTGGTCTGAAGAATGGCCAGCATAACAAACAGGGTGAGGCCCAGTCCCAGCGCGACGACCAACCGGTCGGTTTGCGCAGCGGGCCGGTGAAGATTGGCAATGGCGAGGCGCAACAGGGGATGGCGGCTATGTGGGAGAGCATGCGCAACGCGACGGACCAGGCTGCCGAGTGCCCACAGCAGCGCGAAGGTCGCGGCCGTGGCGAGGAGGAAGCCGGCGCTCAGCAAGGGCTGTCGAGCGCTGGCAGTTGCTATCGCAGCTATGCCGCACACTGCGCCGGCCATGGCCAGCAGGACCCGGCGTCGCGGCCAGCCAAACGGATCGACCCGTGCCCGGAATATCGCTGCAGGGCTGACGTCCGCCGCCCGGGCCAATGGCGCGATGCTGAACAGTAGGACCGCGAGCAACCCGTAGGCGCCGCTCAGCAGCAGCGGCAGGGGATAG
>CANJRZ010000052.1 GCA_947476735.1 Sphingomonadaceae bacterium | reverse complement strand
CTACGATCGAACTGTTTGAGCTGGTGGGTTGAGTGTAGAGGGAACCGCCGGAAATCAACGACGACAGCGACGAGGAAAAAGCGTTGATCGAGCTTACCGCGCTGCCAAGGTCCGAAATCCTTGAGGTGTTGGTCGTTTCCCGCGTGGTCAGCGTTTTTTGCCGGTCCGCGATTGTCGCTTTGGCCAGCTGATCCACGAGCGAGCCGGTATCGATGCTGGAGACACCCAGCGATGTAAGGATCGACGAACCGACGGACGTAACCATTTTAATTACCACCTCGTGCTGCCGGTAACGGCGCTTCGAAGGCAGTATTTAGCCGACCAAGTCCTTTAATTTCCCTAACGTTGGTTGTTTACCTCAAATGCCAGCGGTTGCCGGCACCCGGGGCTGGATCAACCTTGTGTGCGACCTTCCTCATCGAAGCGGGCGCCGTGAGGGACCTCAATGTCGGGCTGGACGATGCCCTCGGCCATCGCCCGGTCGAGATTGAAGACGAACGCCAGGATCGCGGCCACCGCGATGAACAGGTCATCGCGGATCAACTGCCCCGATCGGCTGGTATAATAGATAGCGCGCGTCAGCTGAGGATATTGCAGCATCGGCACGGCCAGCTCGGTGGCCAGTTCGCGGATCGCGTCAGCGGTTGCGCCGCGCCCGCGGGCAAGGACGACGGGCGCTACATCATAACCGGGCTTGTAGCGCAGGGCGATGGCGAAATGGGTCGGATTGGTAAGGACCACAGTGGCTTCCGACACCGCCTTGCGGGCTGATCCTTTGGCAATCTGCATCTGCTTGGAGCGTATCGCAGCTCGGAGTTCGGGCGATCCTTCGGTCTCCTTGCTCTCATCCTTGATCTCCTGCTTCGACATGCGCAGGCGCTTTGAGCGCTGGAATATCTGGGCGGGAACGTCGGCTCCCGCAACGACGGCCAGCGCCATGGTCATGACAAGCACGGCGAAAACGAACCGCGCTCCCAGATCGTCGAGGGCGGTACGGATATCCTGCTGGCCCAGCGTCACGATTGCGCTGATCTGGTCCATGAACAGCCAGTAACCGACGGCTCCCAATGCAATGATTTTCAGCAGCGCTTTGCCGAGTTCGATAACGCCCTGGAGACCGAATATGCGCTTGAGACCCGCACCGGGGTTAAGTTTGTTCGGGCTAAAGCTGATGGCAGACCAGCGAAACCCGAGTGATCCAAGCACGGCGGGTGCTGCGATTGCTGCTGCGATGGTAAGGAGAAATAGCAGGGCAATCGGCAGCGCGACCGTGACCAATGTCGAGAAAACGGCCGACGCCGGGTCGAAGCGTTCGATGGCGCTGCTGTCAAAGGACAACGCATTGGACAGCATCCGCTTCAATGCCTCGATCATCCACGGGCCGGCAACGGCGATCCAGCCGGCGCCCACGATCATGACGAGAGCTGTGCCCAGTTCACGCGACTGAAGGACATCACCCTTTTCAACCGCTTCCTGCCGACGCTTGGCAGTCGGGGCTTCGGTTTTTTCGTCGTCCTCGGGACCCTCAGCCATCGATTATTATCCGCCTGCCGCCAGCGAACGTGCTTCGGCGAGGCCGCGCTGCAGGGCTGCGCTAATGCCATCCGCCATGACCGGCGAGGCAATCGCAATAAGCACCAGCCCGGCCATCAGCGTAGCAGGCAGACCGACCGCAAAAATGTTCATCTGCGGAGCCGAACGGGCAAGCATCGCCATGACAAGCTGCACGAGAATGAGCGCGAACCCGACCGGAAGCGCGATCGCGAGTCCCGCCGCGAAAAGGTTGCCGCCGAACAGCACCAGTCCCTGAATGCTTTTCGCGCCAAGCCAGGCTTCGCCGGGAGGGATGGCCCGATAGCTTTCGACGATGATCGCCGCGAGTTGCAGATGACCGCCAGTGGATAGAAACAGAAAGATCGCCATGAGCGAGAGATACTGCCCGACGGCGGGGGAGGGAGCTCCTGTGGCGGGATCCATCATCCCGGCAAAGCCCAGACCCATCACATTGCCGATCACTTCTCCGGCAACGAGAGCTGCCGAAAAACCAATCTGAACCGCAAAGCCGAGCGCGAGGCCTGCCAGTACCTCTCCCATGACGAGTAGGACGCCAGACGCTGATACAACGCCATCAACAGGCAGGACAAAAGCAATGTTGGACAATGCGGGCACACCGATTGCCAGAGCGACCACTGCCCGGAGCTGAAGCGGCACCTGCGGCGCGCCGAAGACCGGGGCGGCAATGAAGGCGGCTCCGGGCCGTATCATCGCGATCATCCAGAGCCAGAGCTGGGTTTCCAGTCCTGCCAGGCCCTGGGGTATCATCTGAGCATGTCCGGAATGCGCGCAAATATCTCACGTGTGAAGTCTGCGAGGAGCATCAGGATTGCACTGCCGAAAAGGGCCAGCGTGATGCCAACGACGATCAGCTTGGGCACGAAACTCAGCGTTTGCTCGTTGATCGATGTGGCAGCCTGGATCATGCCCAGGATGACCCCTGCGACCAACGCTGGAATCAGGATCGGTGCAGATGCAAGCGCCAGGACCCACATGGCCTGCTGAGCCACGCCGATGAAATAGTCGGGGGAGCCGGCACTATCCATGATGAGGCCTCATGTCGCGAAACTTGCTGCAAGCGAGCCCATGGTAAGTGCCCATCCATCGACAAGAACGAATAACAACAGCTTGAAAGGCATGGATATAATAGCTGGAGAGAGCATCATCATACCAAGTGACATCAGCGTCGATGCAACGACCAGGTCTATCACCAGAAACGGCAGGAAAATTAGAAAACCGATCTGGAACGCAGTCTTGAGTTCGCTCGTCACGAAGGCGGGTAGGAGAATTGAAAAGGGAATGTCGGTGGCGCGCGCAAAGCGCGGGGACTTGGCGAGATCGGCGAAAAGCTTGAGGTCGGTCTGGCGCGTCTGGAGGACCATGAACCTGTGCAGCACGGTGCCGCTTCGGGTTACCGCTTCTTCCATGGTGATCTGGCCGGCGCCATAGGGCTTGAACGCGGTCTGGTTGATCTGGTCGATTGATGGCCGCATCACGAACAGCGATAGGAAGAGAGCAAGGCCAACAAGAACCTGGTTGGGCGGCGTCTGCTGCAAGCCTAGTGCCTGGCGGAGAAGCGACAGAACGATGATAATCCTGGTAAAGCTTGTCATCATCAACACCAGCGACGGCAGCACCGTCAGCAGGCTCATCAGCACCAGAATCTGAAGCGACAGGGAAAGCGGACGGCCATCGCCCGAAATGGTGGTCATGGCTCGGTCGAGCGCTGCGGTTTGGGCCGGACCGGAAGTGGACGCCAGCGCCGGATCGCCGATCAGAAGGACAGTGAGCAGCAGGGCGCCGAGCGTCAGAATCGGTTTAACGAAAGAGCGGGCCCCGGCCGTCATGGGGCACTTTCAGCACTTGGGCGCCCCAACATCAAGCGCCACCGCCCCGTCATTCCTGCGAAAATAAGAATATCCAGTGCTTTGCTGTGGAAAAGGCGTTGGAGAGGTCGTCGCTACAGAAAGCTATATGGGTCCACATCGACGGCCACGCGTACTCCGCGGGGCCATTCGAGGGGACCCAGCCAGTCGCGGATCACCTGTTGGACATCGAGTGAACGACGCGCATGGACAAGCAGACGCTGTCGGTGCCGACCGCGAAGCATCGCCAGCGGCGCTGGTGCGGGGCCATAGACATGCATGCCATCGACAGCAGGGGATGTCCGACCGATCAGCCGCGCTGTCGAGGCTGCCTCGTCAAGCTTTTCCGAGGAAATGATGATAGCAGCATAGCGTCCGAACGGCGGCGCTTCTGCCATCCGTCGCGCTTCGGTCTCGGCGATGTAAAAGCTTTGCGCGTCGCCTGACAATAGGGCGGCGATTACCGGCGCCCTGGGTGAGTGAGTCTGGATATAGACCTTGCCCGGTTTGCTGCCGCGCCCGGCTCGACCCGCGACCTGGGCGATTTGCTGAAAGCTGCGCTCGGCGGCGCGCAGGTCGCCGCCGGTCAGGCCGAGATCGGCGTCGATCACGCCGACGAGGGTCAGTTCAGGGAAGTGATAGCCTTTGGTGACCAGTTGGGTCCCGACCACGACATCTATGTCGCCGGCTTCCATTCGTTCGACAAATTCTGCCGCCCGTGCTGGCGTCGACAGCGTGTCCGATGTGGCGATGGTAATGCGGGCTTCAGGAAAGAGCGCTGCGACCTCGTCCGCGATCCGCTCCACACCGGGCCCGCAGGCGACAAGACTATCCTCGGCCTTGCATTCCGGACATTGGGCGGGAGGTGGCATGCTGTGACCACAGTGGTGGCATTGCAGCCGGCCCATCAGGCGATGTTCCACCATCCATGCCGTGCAATTGGGGCACTGAAAGCGGTGGCCGCAGGTCCTGCACAAGGTCAGCGGTGCATAGCCCCGGCGATTGAGGAACAGCAGCACCTGTTCCTTCTTCTCGAGCCGATCCTGGATCGCCCTGGCGAGCTGCGGTGCGATCCAGCGGCCGCGCGGCGGAGGATCGGCGAGGAGGTCGATTGCTTCTATATCGGGAAGTTCGGCGCCACCGTGTCGCGAGGTGAGCTTGAGCTCTGTATAGCGGCCGATCGCAGCCTGCTGCCGTGTCTCGATCGCCGGCGTCGCTGACGCAAGGACAACCGGGATATGCTCAAGCTTCGCGCGCATAACCGCAACGTCGCGAGCGTGGTAGAGGACGCCATCCTCCTGTTTGAAGCTGCTTTCATGTGCCTCGTCGACGACGATCAGGCCAAGATCTCGATAGGGCAGGAACAGTGCTGAGCGCGCTCCGACCACGACGCGCGCTTCGCCATTGGTGATCCCGTGCCAGGCGCGTCGCCTTTGCGATTGTCGCAGTTCACTATGCCAGACGACCGGGAGTTGGCCAAAGCGTGCTTCGAAACGCTTGAGGAACGGTTCGGTAAGGGCGATTTCGGGAAGCAGAACAAGCGTTTGGCGCCCCATGCGCAGGGCTTCAGCGATTGCCTCGAAATAGACCTCGGTCTTTCCCGATCCGGTGACTCCGTCGAGTAGGAAAGGATGGAATAGGCGGGAGCCCACAGCGTCCTCGAGCAGCCCGGCAGCAAGCTGCTGCTCAGGCGAAAGGTCGGTTACGACATGGTCCGGATCGGGGGCGAGCCAGGGGGTGTCGATCGATACGGACACCGCTTCGATTGAGCCGGATTTAACGAGGCCACGGATCACGGCATCGGAAACGTCCGCGATTGTTGCCAATTCGCGGATCAGGCCCTGGCGCTGACCAATTCGGTCGAGCGCCTGCTCGCGCTGCGGAGTGATCCGGCCGGGGAATTGCCCTGTGGCCCGATATTCGGTGATGGTACGGGCTCCGTCCAGCGCGCTCGACGACGGCAGCGCCATTCGCAGCACGGCCGCAGGCGGGGCGAGATAATAGTCGGAGGTCCATTCGATCAGCCGACGCAGCGGTGCCGCAATCGGGGGGACGTCATAAACGCAGAGCAGCGGCCGCAGCCGGTTGTCGCCGACCTGCTCGGCGGAGGGCAGGGTTTCGTCCTCCCATACGACGCCCACGACCTGGCGCGGCCCGAGCGGGGCAAGCACGATGCTACCCGGTTCGACGGCATGTTCGCGATCGGCCCGATAGTCCAGCGGGCCCAAGGCGGGGTTGAGGAGAAGCACATGGGCGCGCGCCATGCGCCGTGCTTAGGGGGCGGGGGCCGGTGCCGCAATGGTACCAGGTCGGCAATATTGTGGACTATCCGGATCAGTGCCTATGCGATGGATGATCCCCCGGTTATAGGCTTTGCTAAACAGCCAGCTGAAGCCGAGGGGCGCCTTCATGAAATTTTTCGTCGACACTGCGGACACTGCCGAAATCGCCGATCTTGCTGCAACCGGACTGGTAGATGGCGTCACCACCAATCCCTCTCTGATTGCCAAATCGGGCCGCCAGTTTGTCGAGGTGATTGCCGAGATTTGCGGGCTGGTGAAGGGCCCCGTGTCCGCGGAAGTGGTCGCCCTCGATCATGCGACGATGTTGAAGGAAGCGGACGTTCTGCGGAAGATCGCCGACAATGTCTGTATCAAGGTCCCACTGACTATCGATGGACTGAAGACCTGCAAAGCGCTGTCAAGCGAAGGCACGATGGTCAACGTCACGCTGTGCTTCTCGGCCAATCAGGCGTTGCTCGCGGGCAAGGCGGGAGCATCATTTATCTCGCCCTTCGTCGGCCGGCACGATGATATTGGATTCGACGGCATGGCGCTGATCGCGGATATCCGCCAGATCTACGATAATTATGATTTCGGAACCGAGATCCTCGTGGCCAGCGTCCGCCACCCGATCCATATCCTCGAGTCAGCGAAGATTGGTGCGGACGTGATGACCGCGCCTGGTTCGGTTATTCGTGCGCTGTTCAACCATCCCCTGACCGAGAAGGGCATTCAGGGCTTCCTCGCCGATTGGGCGAAAACCGGCCAGAGCATCCTTTGACCGCCTAGCGCCGCGGATCTATCGAGAGAGTACCTCGGCGCAGGCCGCCGGCAGTCCCGTCGCGCAGCCATGATGCCGAAAGATGATGGAGCAGCGCATGGTCGCGCTCCCATGGCATATAGTGCGAAGCACCGTGGATGGTCGCGAACACCTTGTCGTCAACCACGAGGTCCTCGAACAGCGTCTCGACGGTCGACGGATGGACGTGGACGTCCCACTCCATCGTGATGAGAAGGCTGGGCGCGGTGATCCGCGAGGCCATTGTCCGGTTCCAGCCCCTATTGATCGCCTCGAGGCTCGTGTTGGGGCTGCGCACCGCCGGCGGATCCCAAGAGGCACCGACCGGATCGATCTTCATCAGCAAGGACCAAACTTCTTCGCGGACGTCGAAATCAACCTGATCGGCTCGTTTGACCTCATTGTCCCACATGGCGTCGAAGACCGATCTAGAGGTCAGGCGCAATGGCGCCCCTTTGGGGGATGGGGCATCGGTCGATACGTCGGCACCGCCGCCGAAATAGGCCGGAGCGAGAAGAATGAGCCGGTCCACCTTGTCCGGATGCAGGGCAGCGTAACCGCCTGCGCGCGGTCCGCCTGCCGACCAGCCGATCAGATGGATCTTGTCGGTACTGGTCCGCTTCCGGATGAAATCGACCACGCTATCGATGTCCTTCCAGTCAGGCTGGGGCGAGCGGAGGAAGGCCCCGGCAGAGACATGGTCTGGGTCGGCAGCCGCTGGATTGTCCAACCAGTGCCGGCTCGAATAACCATAGCCGACACAATCCATTGCAAAGACATGGAAGCCGCGCGCGGCGAGGAAGGCCATCCAGCTATAATCCTCGATCGGCAGGTCGAAGTCGGCCACGGCGGGGTAGGTGCCGCCATGAATGAAGAGGACCACTGGCGGGTCGGAAACATCGTTGCCCGCGGACCGTTTCTCACGGAGAAAAAGGCTGACGGGTTCGCCCATGGGATAATTTGCGCAGGAGATGGCGTCGATCTTGTGATCAATCGTGATAATCGCATCCTGCACAGCCATCCTCCCAGCTCTCTCGCATTCCGCCACCATCGGGCCACAACAGGCCCGGGCAGAAGTGTATCAATCGCGGTAACCGTAACGCCATTGTGTGTTAACCATTCGACGCTAAATTGAATTCATGGGAAGCGTTATCGATTTCGAAGGCGGCGCCATGGCCTCGCTCAAGCGGCGAATGGCCGAAGTCGAGGAGGCCAATCAGGACCTCATCGCTTTTGCGCGCGGCCATTCGGGCGCGGTTTCGTCGATCCATACAGCCGTATTGGCGCTGACGGACGCCGACGGACTCGATCATCTGATCCATATTGTTACGCAGCTCTGGCCAGACCTGCTCGGGCTCGATGCGGTTTCGGTGGCGCTGTTTGTGGGCGACCGCGGTCTGCGCGCCGACGCCTCTGGAATGCAGTTCGTCGAGCGTCGGATCCTCGAGCGCTCGGTTGCTGATATCAACGGAGTGGTGATGCGGGGTGTCGAACGCGGCCATCCGCTGTTCGGACCCGCTTCCGAGCTGATTCGTGCCGAGGCACTCGTCCGCCTGGCCTCTGAATCGCCCTTGCCGGGCGGCGTCCTCGCCCTTGGGCAGCGTCGTCCTCAGGGTTTCGATACTCGGGCGGGGTCTGAATTGCTGGGCTTCCTTGGCGCGATGCTTTCGCGCATGATCGGGCGGTGGTTGCTGCCCTGACTCTTGACGATCATCCCGCTCGGGACCTTGCTGTGGAGTGGGCCGAGCATCTGTGGCGTGACAGGCGCCGTTCCGAACATACCATCCGAGCCTATCTTGCGACTGCACATCGGCTAATCGGCTTTGTCGGGCAGCATCGCGGCGCATTGGTCGATGGCACGTTGCTGGCAAGACTCGATCGCGGCGATCTGCGCGGTTTTCTCGCCGATCGCCGAAGGGAGGGGCTGGGCAATGTTTCAGCGGCCCGCGAGCTTTCGGCGATCCGCAATTTTCTGGATTTTGTCGCCGATCGGGGAGGGGCGGCCAAGCCGGTGAAGGTAAAGGGACCGCGCATCAAGAGGGGGGTGCCGCGCCCGGTAGCACCCGATGATATCAGAGCGATCTCCGCCGATGCCGTCGAATCTGCAACTGAGCCGTGGCTTGCAGCGCGCGACGAAGCCGTGCTGCTGCTGCTCTATGGAGCCGGTTTGCGGATCGGCGAAGCAATGGCGCTGACCGGCGATATTCTGCCGTTGGGCGACACGCTGCTGGTGACCGGCAAGCGGGCCAAGACGCGCGTGGTGCCGATGCTGGAACCCGTCAAAGCAGCGATCGAGAGCTATGTGGCGCTATGCCCCTATGGGGTCGCTCCTGGCGAGAAATTGTTCCGCGGCGCGCGCGGTGGGCCGCTGGCACCGGAGATGATCCGCCGTGCAGTGCAAGCGGCGAGAGTGCGTCTGGGGCTTGGGGATCGCACAACACCACATGCCCTCCGCCACAGCTTTGCTACGCATCTGCTGGGACGCGGCGCTGATCTGCGGTCGCTCCAGGAATTGCTGGGTCATGCGAGCCTGTCATCGACGCAGGTTTACACCGGGGTCGATACGGCACACCTGATGGACGTGTACCGGAACGCTCACCCACGGGCATGACATAAGCATCGCTATGTCTGTCACGACCGGCAGGCACGTCCTTCTGCCTCACGGGTGATATCGCTGACGCAATAGATGGGGGCTCTGGGTGTTCCGCCGTACGCGCCCGGATACCGATGAACCGGTCTACCTCTTTCCCGCGACTTTCCCGCTTTGAGCCGGGACCCAGTCGGCGAAGCTCGGACGGTCGTCGACTTTCCAGACTTCGCCCTTGGCGTTGAGGAAGAGCTTTTCCATCTCGCTGCGCTTGAACGGGCGAGAGCCGACGCGACCGAAGATCGCAATCTGGTTGCCGCTCTCGTCGACCCCGCGATCGCGATCAAGACCCTTCGACAGCGCGAGTGCGGGCGAAGGCGTACGAGCCCAGGCGATGAGTTCGGGCTTGGGCGCAGGAGAGAAGCCGTAGAAATTGGGCTGGCTGTCCGGAGAGGTCAGCTGGATCACCTTGAGGCCATTCTTGCCATCTGCAACGTAGCCGATCGCAGAAGCATTAGTCGTCCCGACGATCACATCCTCGGCATCGTTCATCTTACCGTCGAACGTCACCTTTTGGTAAATTGTGGGCTTCAGTGGCCGCGTGACATCGACGATCACGAGCCCGTCCTGCTTCGCTGCAACATAGGCGTAGGTACGAGCGAGATAGACGCGCTGCGCATTGGCAAGCGGAACGGTAGCCTCGGGGATGAGGACCGGCTTGTCCAGCTTTGTGACATCGAGGACCTGAAGGCCCTCCGCTGTCGTTACCCAGAGGTAGCGGAACTGCATCGCCGACGACCGCATGTCATTCAGCGGCACCTGAGCGACAAGGCGTGGTTGCTTGGGATCGGTAAGGTCCACAACGACCAGGCCACTCTTGGCAGCGATATAGGCATAGTTACCGCCCAGCGTGATGTGGCGTGCGCCTGCCAACACATTGCCCGGGTTCCAGGTTACCGTCCGCTTGATGAAATTGTTACGAGGTTCGCCGTCGGCAAATGTCTCGACATTGACGACGATCAGTCCCTCCACCGAGTCGGTCACGAAGGCGTAGCGATAAATCTCGCCCATCTTCTGTTCCTGGTTTTCGGGATAATATTTGAGGATGTGATCGTTGCGTTCGGTCGAGATTGCCTGACCTGTCGGGATCGCCATGCAGGTCGCGTTCTTGCTGCCGACGTTTGCATCATGACCGAGCGGCGAGAATGGGGCGGTCAGGATGCGCTGCGAGGTGCCCTTGTTGGCGACTGAAGCGACGTCATAGACCTGGAAGCCACCCTTGCCCTCGGCAACGAACAGATATTCACCACGCAGCTGGACACACCGGGCGGCGCCACCTGTCGTATGGTGGGTGTTTGCGAATTCCTCGATCGGATGCGTTTCGCCCGACAGCTTGTTATCAAAGCGCTTGCCCCGCACCCATTCGATCAGCTCGCGTCCATGCTCCTGATGGGCTTTGTAAAAATCAGGATAGGCATATTTGTGCAGGTAAGATCCAATGACCGCCTGGGGTTCATCCCATTCCGTCACACGGATCGCCTCGATGCCGCCCTCGAGGCCCGTCCATGCGTTCAGGCCGACAAAATTGACGAAGTTGGTCCCAAGCAGATTGAGTTGAGCCATGATCGCATTGTTGTCGTCTGCTTCGGACAGGTGGCAGTCAGTGCAGCGCTTCGTTTCGGTCTTGCGGACCGTGTGCGGGAAGTGCGGCGCGAAAGCCTGGCTCGAATAGCCGGAAGAGGCAATCGGAGGCTGCTGGACGTAGATTCGCTCGCGATTGACGTTGGTCGAGGACAGGATCAGCGCCGACGTCGACCGGATGGGGGCGATGATATTGCCCTTGGTCGTTTGGTGAATGCCCAGCTGATACATTTCGTCACGCGCAACCTGCGGATTGTAGGTCGCAAAATTGCGGGTCTCGATGCCTTCATATTTGTTCATCGAGGTTTTCCAGTTCGCCTCGATCGGCAAATGGCAACCGCCGCAGGACGTCGTCCAGGACAGGTGGCAGGTGAAGCAGGCCATCTTGTCGGTGTCATGAGCGCGGTCGGCCTTGGCGATGCCGGGGCCCCACTCATATTTCCCGCTGTCCTTGCCGATTTTGCCCATCAACTTGGAACGGGCCGCGAGCGGATTGAAATAGGCGCTGGACCGATCGACGGCCTCCTTCACGAGCGATACCTTCCACTCGAGCTTGGGATCGAGCAGCGAGCGCTGGATCAGGACACGTTCGCCATTGGCGTCGGTGGTCCATTCAAAGCGGCGCTTACCGTCAGGATTTCGCAACAGTGACAAATCGGTGCCGTTAGGCGGGGCTGCGGGGCCAGAGGTCCGCAGCGTCGGAAAATCATCGGCGGTACCGTGGCAGTCTTTGCAACCGATCTCGATGGCATTGGCGACTTCGCCGTAGATCAGACCATTGCCATGACTGTCCTGTGCGAAATGGCAGTCGGCGCATTGCAGGCCTTTTTCGGCATGGATGTCCATCAGGTGGACTGCCTTGCCCTTCTGCTCGCCAATCGGAGCAAATTCGGGCATGTCCTTCTTGCGGAATTTCTCGGGATCATCAGGCGTTACGATGTTGCCCGCGGCGTCGAGGAGATTACCTTCGCGGTCGCGCTTGTAGATGGCGCGGAAATTCCAGCCATGGCCATGGTAATCCGCGAACTGGGTGTCTTTCGCCTTTGGATTCACATCGTCGTAAACGTTGCGAACGAAGTCGATGTCGGCCCATTTGCCGATGGCGGCAGCACCTTCCGGATTGCGGTCGTTGACCGCATGCCGTTCTGCGATTGTCGGATATTTCTGCTTCTCGGGCCACATCAACGGAGCGTCGGACTCATAGTCCCACATTGTGTAGCCGAGATAGGTGTTCAGGAAGATGTTGGGCTGGTGCATGTGACAGTTCATGCACTGCGCGGTGGGGATCGCCCTGGTGAAGGCGTGCTCGATCGGATGCCCTTTTTCCTTCATCGCGCCGATGGGATGTGCCGGTGTGTCCGTGGTGTCGTGTCCATCATGACCCGGTGCCGGCGGTCCATGATGTTCGCCAGCCTTGCCGTGACCTTCACCATGCGCGCCCTGCGGCTGAAGCTTGTCTTTGATCGTCGGATCAACGGTCGCGGTTTGTCCGTCACGGCCAAATTTTGCGTAGGTCAGGCTCGCATAGGATTCGCGATTATTAGCGTAGACGACATGGCAACCGGCGCAGCCCGAGTTGCGATAATCGCCGGGCTGGTCGTTGGTGCCCAAGAACCACATGAACGGGTCATTGAGGCGCGTCTTGTGAATATTGAGTACGGGGATCGACACACGCAGCCCGGTGCCGGGACCGCGGTTCGATTGCTTGAGATCGGGACGGCCAGGCTCCTCGAGCCGCTGGATATTGCCAAGCGAATTGGGCAGTCCGACCTCAGCGAAAGTCGTATTGATATTTCGACCACCGCGTTCAAACACGCGAAAGATGTCGCCCGGTGGCACAATGTGCCATGTCGGCAGCGGATACATAACCGGGAGGGCGCCACGCGCCTTCTGTTCCGGAGTGACGGCGCCGGCGGGTTTGCCGGGCGACTTGATCATCGCGGGTTCGCCGCTGGAAGTGTAGGCTTCGCCGAAAATGTAATTCTTATAGGGTACGATGCCATTGTTGTAGGCGCCGCCGCCCCACAACATCGCACCGGTCGACATCAGCGAACGTTCTGCGGCCTGGATAATATCAAGGTGGCACGATCCGCAGGCCTGCCGCGCAACGCGATAGTCTGACGGATTGACGAAGCGAATATATTCAGGAGCTTCGCGGTTGAGAAGCGTGTAGCTCCGCTCAGGATTGGCCGAAGATGGCCAGTTCCAGGCATGGGGATATTTGGGCAGGACGTGCGCCTTGTCGCGTGCTGAGACATAGGCGCTGTCTGTCATCTTGAGGTGTGACTCGACGCGGACGGTCGCATCGCCGCCATGGCAGTCGACGCAGCCGAGTACGACGGCCTCGCTTGCGTGCATCGTCTTCCGATCGGTTGCCGTGTGGCACGACACGCAACCTTCGCTCTTCGCGTCGCCCTGGGACCAATCCTGGGTGCGCGGCGCATCCGGGGTCTTGGCATAGACGCGCGCGACCGGCTTCTCGCCCTCGGAAGCCGGCGCCGGGGAGGGGGCCGAGACGATGATGGTGACCGCCGCCGCCAGCGCCAGTGCGCCGCGGACCGCCCATCGCATCTTCAGCAGTGAACCCAAATCCCGCATCAGTTCCTCAGAAGCTCAGTATCGCGTTGAACAGGACCGAATAATATCGGTCGTCCCGACGCGAATTGGTGAAAAGATCGGAAAAGCCCTTGCCCGGATCGAGCACGGCGCCGGAAAGGCGGAAGACGACGTTCTGGATCATCTTCGGCCGCCAAATGATTGCACCGGAGAGATCCCAGCCGATCGACTTCGGGATGCTGCCCTCGTTGCGCAATTCCCGCAGTGTCGCTGTGTTCTCGAACCACAAATGGTTGAGATTAGTGGAAAAACGCAGTTGCGGAAGGATGTCAAAATCGGCGCCAACGCCCAACAGCATCGTGCCAGGATTGTTGAAATTAGACTGGCCTTCTTCCTTCGACGTCCGCAACTCGGCCAGCACGCCATTGCGCTGATTGACGCCAACATTGACGCCGCCACCAGCGAACGGGATGGTCTGCCGGATCCAGTAGCTGGTATCCGCACCGGCGAAGATCGGGTTCTCCGAGATCGCCGCAAATCCGTTCTCGGTGTTGTCCTTTGGATTACCGTCGCCGCTTGCGAACAACCCGGATGCCTTCAACCGGATCCAGTCGAAATCGTAGCTCAGTTCGCCTGCGGCAAAGAAAGCCCGAATCTTTGCGGGTTTGGACGTGAAGAAGCTGTTTCGCTCCTCGCCGAATGCTCCGTAGAAACTCGAAGTGAAGTTGAACCGCTTTATGCGGCCGTCCAAACTGTACCCGAGATAATAGGCATCGTAGGTACGCGGCCGTTGATCGCCGAGCAATGACGGACGCACCGGGAAGCCATTATGGTCGAAGACGCGTTCGCGCTCGCGATTCCAATTGGCGGTAAGTGACACCTGCGAGGTCAAGCCGGGTAGAGGAAAATCCTGTGCAAACAGGTTCGTGTGGAGGATGTAATCTTTACGTGGCTTGCGGGTGATATCGTTCAGGCCACTATTGGTGTCCTTCTCAAGCCGCCAGATGGCGATGACATTATATTGATAGCGATTGCCGTCGCGATTGCCGAACAGACGGGCACCCAGTTGGTTGTCCTGAAACAGGAAGCCGCGGAAATCGAACTGGAAAGGCTGGATTCCGAATCGGAACGAGTCGAAATCGAACCGGTCCGAGCGGTTGCCCAAATGCTTGTCGACGAACAATTCCTGCACGCCGAGGAATGAATCGGTCCTGCGCGAAGGCTTCGACGATCGGACGTTGAGTACACGACGCTCTTCGACATCCACGTGGTTGACCTGGTAGGCGAGAGCAATCTTGTATTCGATGTCCGGTGGTTTGAAGTTGGTCGAACCTTTGAACAGATCGGCGCCCAGAATGAAGGTCTGAGCCAGCACCAGGCTGCGACCGCGGCCAAACTGGCCGTTCGCTCCGGGATATTCGGAGGTCTGCTGGTCGGCCACGGGCGTCGGGAAGGAGCGCGGCTCGACGATGGAATCGGAAATGGCTGTGAACGCAAAATACCAATCGTCGCCGGTAATCGGCAAGAAGAAGGGCTTCTTGTCGAGCTGAATCGGCCGGTCGCCTTTCAGGCTATTCTGATGATAGGGGTCCAGGGGCGAGTGGCAGACATTCTGAATGCCGACATAATTCTTGTCGGGGCAGAGTGCCTTGGCGAGGCGATAACGATCCGGAATCGGGAATTGATCGGTCGGGAAGGCCTCGGGTGGCGGAGCATCGACGGCGCCGACGTTGTTCTGGCTCACCGGCAGTGGCAGCTCGGTGATGACGCCCGGCCGCCGACGTCCCTCGATCATCGGGTCGGCAACGGTCGCGCCCGGTACTGCAGAAGGGGTCGCCAGCATAGCGGGATCGGCTGTCTGCGCGGCAGAGGTTTCAGCCGGAACGGGCGCTGCGGCGGCGGGCGCTTGATCGGCATTGCCCGCAGCTCCTGGCTCAGCCTCGGCCAGGATGATTGGCTCCGACCTGCCTGGCTCGGTGGCAACCGCAGAGGCTGCAACCGGGCTTGTTGAAGCCGGGGTTGGAGCTGCGGGGGTTGCGGGCGTCGCTGAACCGGGGACTGTCTCGGCCGGGACTGGCGGTGCTATGGGAATCGCCATCTGGGGCGCCTGTGGCGCCTCTTCAGGCGCCGCAGAAGCTAGCGCGACCGCGTGAAGGAGGAGGGATGAGAGCGCCGCTGACATTATTTACCGTCACACACGACTTGTTCGGAGGTGTCGAGGAATGGCGCGAACGGACAGTTCACGTATCGCAACCGTACCCCGCCACCAACGGCTACGACAATCTGATCGGCGCGGATCGCGGTGGGCGCGTGACCGATGCTGCCAATGCGCTGGCCACCATTATAAAGGCCGAGGAACGAGATCATGTCGTCCTGGTCGATGCCGTCACCCGAAATGCCGATTGCGCCGACGAGCGTGTTGCCGCGATAAATAGGCACCGCGCCCGGGAAAATCTGAATGCCGTTCTGCAACCGATTTTGGGCCTTGCCGGGTACATCGGGGTTGAAGGTGCAGCGTTGGCGTGTGTCGGTTGCTGAGGCACCGAGCACGAATCCAACATGTTCGGCAATATTGTTGAAGATCAGGGCGCTCTGGAGGCCTGTCGAGAAGGGGCTCCACTGGTTGTAGGGACGCGCCAGCGGTCCATTCGGCTGGCTGACTTCACCATCGGGGAAGAATGGTCGAGCGATGTTGCCTACAGCGCGGTCAGCGAATGCGAATTTACCCGTCAGGGCGGTCGGATCGCTGAAGAAGGTGCGTGTCTTACCAACGAAGCTTTGGACGTCGGCACTCGGATTGCCAAGCAGGTCGGATGCGGCGTTTGGATGGGAGAAGAAGTTGACCGTGCGCGCCTTCTGCACCGAGACATCCGTCCCGAAGACCGGTGCGTCGGGCGAACGGGCGACGCCCAGAATGCTGCCGTCGGTGTCGACGATCGAAATGGTTACCTGGGCAGGGCTGTCGAGTGGCTTGCGGATCTGAGCGCGTGCGCGGCTCATGATCTTGAAGGCTTCCTCAAGCACCGCCTTGACCTCGGGCTGGGTCAGCGGCGAACTGACGCGTGCGCTGTCGGTGCCGGCACGCAGCGGATAACGATTATTACCCGAGCCATCGGTCAGGATGAAGGCGTCGACATTGTCGATCGTATTGCCCGAACTGCGTTCGGTGGCGGTGGCGGCGCGGTATCCCGAGGCTTCGGTGCCATAAGCGCTGCCGGCAAGGATAGCCGGGGTCGAGCCCTGAGCAAAATATCCCGGGATCGATACCAATGAACCAACGGAGCCGTTGAGTGTCGAGAAGGCGCGAGCGTTAGCGGGAGTCGACTTGATCTTGGCGGGATCGGCGTCGCTGTAGCGGAGCTGGACAACAGCCTGAATATTGTTCGCGCGGATCGCATCGGGCGCTTCGAAGCCGGTGAGAGCGGCGGTAGCGATATATTCGTCGTCGTCGTTGTCGAAATCGTCGATATTGGCATCAAATCCGTAGAGCCCGTCCGACATCACGCCGAACCCGCCAACGACGACGCCGTTTTTGTAGATCGGAAAGCCGCCGGGATCGGCGCCGAGCCCAAGCGGGGAGCGCTTCGGTCCGATGAAGGCGGCCGAGCCGCCGCCTGCGATATAACGCTGGCTGAAATCCGAACAGGGCAGCTGGCTGAACTGCACACCGAACAGCGGACCGCCTGGCAGCATATTCTGGCCGGCCGGGTAATGCTCCTGGACAATGAAACTGGCAGT
>CANJRZ010000051.1 GCA_947476735.1 Sphingomonadaceae bacterium | reverse complement strand
TGTGTTCGTCAACGGCACGCAGATCGTCAGCAATGGCGAGCATACCGGCGCACTGCCGGGAAGCGTGATCCGTTCGGGCAAGGATACCCGCACCGTGCCGCTCAATGCGATGCGCGACAAGGTGCCGGACCTGGCGGCGGCGGAGTGAACAAATGACGCCCCGTGCGTGAAGCAGGGGCCGAAGTCAGGAGGAGAGAGATATGTCAAACGTCACCGCGCTCAAGCCGACGGCTCGCGATATGCTCGCGGGCATCAAGATCATCGATGTCGATACCCACATCAGCGAATGGCCGGGCCTGTGGACCGACCGCGCCCCGGCCGCCTATCGCGACCAGATGCCGCGCATCGTCGGCGAAGGGAAGGACCGCAAATGGGTGATCGGCGACGGCATCTTCATCTATAATACCGGTGCGGCCTCGGCGGTGATGAAGGACGGCAGCAAGACCCGCGGCGTCGATTTCATCATGACCGAGATCCCGGAGGTCCATGTCGCATCCTATGATGTCCATGCCCGGGTGAAGATGATGGACGAGCAGGGCATTCACGCCCAGATCGCCTACCCCAATGTTCTCGGCTTTTCCGGTCAGAATGCGATGAAGACCGATCCGGAACTGCGCCTGATGGCGATGCAGATCTTCAATGATGCGATGGGCGACTATCAGAAGGATTCGGGTCAGCGCATCTTTCCGATGCCGATGCTCCCCTGGTGGGACGTCGAGGAGTCGGTCAAGGAGTTGGAGCGCTGCCTTAAATGGGGAGCGAAGGGGATCAACTGGAACCCCGACACGCACAGCCACGGGCTGCCCTCGATCGCCGATCCGCACTGGAACCCGCTCTGGGAGGCCTGCGTCGCCAACAATCTGCCGGTGAACTTCCACATCGGCGCATCCGACGAGTCGGTCAGCTGGTTCTTCCAGGGTTCGCTGCCGGGCTTCAGCAACGACCAGCAGATGGCGATGGGCGCGGTGATGCTGTTCATCGGCAATCTGCGCGTGATGGGCAATGTCCTCGCCTCGCGCTTCCTCGAAAAATGGCCGAAGCTGAACATCGTGTCGGTAGAGAGCGGGGCGGGCTGGATTCCCTACCTTCTCGAAGCCCTGGAATATATGAGCGTCGAGTCCGGTCTTTCGTACGAGACCTCGCCCAGCGAGGTTTTCAAGCGCCAGATCTATGCCTGCACCTTCTTCGAGCGGAAGAATTTCGTAGATACGGTGCGCCGGGTGGGCGCCGACAACATCATGTTCGAGACCGACTTCCCGCACCCGGCCTGCCTCTATCCCGACGGGCTCGACTATATGGTCGACGCGATCGCCGCGCTCACCCCGGAGGAGCGGTTCAAGGTGTTCTCGGGCAACGCCGCTCGGGTCTACAACATCGATATCAGCTAGACGCAGACTGGATCCGGGGCCGGCTCAATGCCGCTCCGGGTCCGCAGCTGATACCGGCTTGCAGGCGGTTCAGACGGCGAGGGCCATGCGATTTCGAAGGGGATCGAACCGACCAGAGCTATAGTCGTCGCCAAAAATCCTGCCTCACCACTCGAGGATCAGTTCCTCATAGGAGACGTTCACCCCGGCTTCCTGCACCGCAGGCTTCTCCTTCGAGACGTGGAAATCGGGAATGCGGTTGAGCCATTCCTCGATCATGATGCCAAGCAGCGAGCGGCTGAGCGCGGCTCCGGCGCAGCGGTGCGGGCCGTGTCCGAAGCTGCCATTGTGAACGATCGGCCGGTCGAAGACGACCGCGAGCGGGTCCGGATAGGCCTCGGGGTCGAAGTTCATCGAGGCGGGGGTGGCGAGGATGATGTCGTCATTCTTCACCGGCGCGTCGCCAACCTGCTTGTCCTTGACGCACAGCCGTAGCGTGCCGCCCATGATCACCGGGAAGCGGCGGATCAGCTCGTTGACCACGCCGTTCATGTGCGCGGGGTTGTCGCGGATCCACTGGCGTTGCTCGGGATTGTCGGCGAGCCAGCGGAAGATGCAGCCATAGGTGTCGGCGATCGTGCCGAGACCGGCGATCAGCAGCAGCGCGACGATGCTGTGGATGTGGTGCACGGCGAGCGGCTTGCCGTCGATCTGCTGCTGCGACAGCCAGGTGATGGTGTCGTCGCCGGGATTCGCCAGCCGGTCGTCGACGAAGGGCGCCAGGATCTCGAGGATCTCGGCGAACAGCCTGGCCTTGTCGGCCTCGATCACATGGAGATCGGCGATCCGCCACTTGATGGGCTCGTGATATTGCTCGGGCAGCTTGACGAGGTAGATGAAGGTCTCGGTCGGCAGCGGATAGGCGACTTCGGAGGTGAAGTCGCAGCGGCCGAGCGGCTTGAGCCGTTCGATCAGGTCGATGGTGAAGCGGCGCATGTGCGGCAGCATCTGGATCACCGTCTTGCGCGACAGCTGGTTGAGCAGCAGGTTGCGGTAGACCGCATGTTCGGGCTGATCCATGTGGATCGGGGTGAAGCCCTGGCCCTTGGGCGGGTTGAACTCGCGCGGGAGCATCAGCGTCTGGCTGGAGAAGGTCTCCTGATCGGTGAACACCTCGCGGGCGAGCTCACCGTCGGGCACATACCAGTGGCCACCATTATAGGGCGACCAGAAGACCGGCGGGGCGACCTTCTTGAGATCGTACATTGCCTCGAACACGTCTGTTCCCGGCGTTACCGGCTCATAGACGTTGAAGTCGAAGACGAGGCCGGGCGGGACATGCGCCGGGACGGGCGATTTCGGGGCCTTGCTTGCGTTGGTCAACAGGCCGGACATGATCGTCTCCAATGGTCAGATACTGTGCCCGTCAGCTTCCGGTTTGGCTCGGTTTAGTCAATGATTTTCCGGGACATTCGGGTTGTCTCGCGCGAGCGGGGAGCCGTCGTCCTCCAGCATCAAACCGGGCATCCGCCCTTGTTATAGGACGCCAACTGATCGATAGGATCGGCGAACAGGCCGGTTCGTGCCGCGCCCCGTGCGCGGCGAGGGGAGGGTGGATTTCATCATGCGCAAGGCATTCATCGCGATCGGACTGTTGGCCTCGGTCGTGGCCGGGGGACAGTTTGCTGCGTCCTCCGCCGCGCCCGGCAAATCCGCGATGGCGGCGATGCTCGCTCAGTTCGAAAATGGCAGCAGCGGCGACGACTGGCCCGGCACCGGACGCACCTATAGCGAACAGCATTTCAGCCCGCTCGCGCAGATCAACGACCGGACGGTCGGCAGGCTGGGTCTCGCCTGGTCGATGGACCTCGGCATGGGAAATGCGGCGTCGCAGCCTGTTTCGGTCGGCGGCGTGATCTATATGGCGACCGGGATGAGCCTGGTGCGCGCGGTTGATGCGCGGACCGGCAGGCTTCTGTGGAGCTATGACCCGGAGGTCGGCGCCGTCGCCGGCAAGGAAATGCGCCAGCAATGGGGAACGCGCGGCGTCGGTTGGTGGAACGGCAAGGTCTATGTCGGCACGATCGACGGCCGGCTGATCGCGATCGACGCAAAAACCGGCAAGCCGGTCTGGTCGGTCCAGACCACCGAGAAGGGCAGCGGCCAGTTCATCACCGGAGCGCCGCGCTTCTTCAAGGGCAAGGTGGTCATCGGACAGGGCGGGTCGGACAGCACGCTCAACCGCGGTTATGTCACCGCCTATGACGCCGAGACGGGCAAGCAGGCCTGGCGCTTCTACATCGTTCCCGGCGACCCGGCGAAGGGCTTCGAGAACAAGGCGATGGAAGCGGCAGCCAAGACCTGGACCGACCAATGGTGGCGCTGGGGCGGCGGCGGATCGCCGTGGAATGCGATCACCTATGATGCCGAACTCAACCAGGTGCTGATCGGGACCGGCAATGGCTATCCGTGGAACCGGCATTTGCGCTCGCCCGGCGGTGGCGACAATCTCTACCTTTGCTCGATCCTCGCGCTCGATGCGGACACCGGCGAATATAAGTGGCATTACCAGATCAACCCCGGCGACAGCTGGGATTTCAATGCCGCGATGGGCAATATGCTGACCGATCTCAAGATCGACGGACAGCTGCGCAAGGTGGTGATCACCGCTCCCAAGAACGGTTTCCTCTACGTGATCGACCGGACCAACGGGAAGCTGATCTCGGCCGAGAAATATGCGCGGGTCACCTGGGCGACGCATATCGACACGGAAACAGGCCGGCCGGTCGAGGTGCCGGAAGCGCGCTTCGACAACGGTAAGGATTTCGAGATCTGGCCCTCGCCGCGCGGCGCGCACAGCTGGAATCCGGTAGCCTATAGCCCCAGGACCGGGCTGGTCTACATCCCGAAGATCGAGCATGGCGTGATCTTCAACGACCGCGGCATCACCATGGACAACTGGCGGCCGTTCGGCGCCAATCTGAGCTTCCCCAAGGATCCAATCGACAACACTTCGGCGCTGGTCGCCTGGGATCCGGTCCGACAGAAAAAGGTCTGGGAGGTTCCGTTCAACGGCGGCTGGACCGGCGGCGTGCTGGCGACCGCGGGTAATCTCGTCTTCCAGGGGCATATTGACGGGCGTTTCGCCGCCTATGCCGCGGACAGCGGCAAGGAGCTGTGGCGCTTTGCCGCGCAGGCGGGCATCCTCGCCGCGCCGATCAGCTACCGGCTCGACGGCAAGCAATATGTCTCGGTGATGGTCGGTGTCGGCGGCAGCGCAGCGACTGAATCCACCAGCCATGCCGGTATCGTGATGGATGGCCGTACCCAGAAGAACCGGCTGCTGACCTTCGTACTGGGAGGCAAGGCGAAGCTTCCCGCGGCACCCGCGCCCTTCGTGGTCAGGCCGGTCGACGATCCCGACTACAAGCCCGACCCCGCGCTTGCCGCGAAGGGTGAGGCGATCTTCGGTGGTAACTGCCTGAGCTGTCACGGGCTTGAGGCAATCGCCGCCGGCTGGGCGCCCGACCTGCGCGGTTCGCTGCTGCCGCAGTCGGCCGAAGCCTTCGCCTCAGTGGTCCGCGACGGAGGCCTTGTAGCGACGGGCATGCCGAAATTCGATGAATTGTCCGAATCCGATCGCGACGCGATCCGCCAATATCTGCGCAGCCGGGCCGCCGATCTGCGCGCCGGGCGGCACTGACCGAATAGCGCGACCCTCCCTGTCAGAAGGGCGGGGAGGGGGATCACACGCAGTGCGGTGGAGGGGGCTGGCCATCGGCTCAGCGGAGGAAAAACCCCTCCACCATGCTGCGCATGGTCCCCCTCCTCATCGCTTCGCGATAGGGAGGATTGCACAACAGACGGGGCGGTCAGTTCCCCGCCTGGATCGCCTTGGCCAGGATCTTCAGATGCTGGGCGCCTGAGCCATAGACGCTGTCGATAAAGGTCAGCCGCTTGAAATAATGGCCGATGCTATATTCCTCGGTGACGCCGATGCCGCCGTGCAGCTGGATCGCCTGGGCGCCGACGAAGCGGGCGCTTTTGCCAAGCTGAACCTTGAGCGCGGCAAGGTTGAGGCGGCGCTTGGCGGGGTCGGTGTCGAGCTGGCCGAGCGCGCGGTAGAGCGCGGAGCGGGTCATTTCGAGCTCGGTCAACATGTCCGCCATGCGGTGCTGGAGCACCTGAAATTCATTGAGCGTCCGGCCGAACTGCTTGCGTGTCTTGATATAGTCGCGGGTGATCCACATCGCCCGCTCCATCGCGCCGACCCCTTCGGCGGCCAGGTTGACGAGCGCGTGGGCATAGCCGCGGTCGAGCGCGGCGAAGCCGTCGGCGGCGATAAGTTCGCCCTTGGCTCCCCTGAAGCTGATTTCGGAGGCGCGGGTGCCGTCGGCGAGACGATAGTCCTTCCGCTCGACACCGGGTGCGTCGATCGCGACGAGATAAAGGGCGATGCCGCTCTGGTCGCGGGCTTCGCCACTGGTCCTGGCCGAGACGATCAGTTTCGAGGCGAAGGGCGCGCCGATTACCAGCGTCTTGACGCCATTGATACTGCCGTCGCTGCCCGCGCTGGTGGAGACATGCGAGAGGACGCCCATCGCCTTGACCTCTTCATGCGCGAGCACGACACGGGTTTCCCCGGCGGCAATCGCCTGAACAAGTTCGCGGGCGCCGGCATGGCCGGTACCCAGCAGGCATTGCGTAGCGAGCACTGCGACCGGCAAATAGGGTTCGAGCAGCAATACCTTGCCGAACTCCTCGGCGAGAATCGCCGACTCTTCGGCGCCGCCACCGAGCCCGCCATCTTCCTCGGAGAGGCCGGCGCCAAGCCAGCCCATCTCGGCGAAGGTCCGCCAATGCTCCTCGGAAAAGCCGTTCCCGACCGCGAGCTTGCGGCGCGTCTCGAAATCATATTCCTTCTCGGCCCAGCGCGCGACGCTGTCCTTGATCATGGTCTGCATTTCGTCGAGGGCGAAATCCATTTCGGTCGTCCGCGTCAGAGTTCGAGATAGGATTTGGCGATGATCGTTCGCTGGATCTCATTCGATCCGCCGTAGATCGTCACCGCGCGGCGATACATGAAGTCGGCCAGCACGCCATGGCCAATCGCCGGCCCCGGCGGCATGTCGTTGGTTGCGCCATGCGGATAGACCACGGCGCCATAAGGGCCGAGCGCTTCGACCTGCAGGCCGCCGAGTTTCTGGAGGAGTTCGGAGCCGCGGATCTTGAGGATCGAACCGACCGGGAAATTGGTGCCTCCGGCCTTTTCGGCCATCGCGCGCAGGGTCATGAACTCCAGAGCGCTGAGATCGGCCTCCGCCTCGGCGACGCGCAGCGCGAAGCCTTCGTCCTCGATCATACCGGTCTCGTGCGCGAGCTTCTTGAGGCGTGCGAGAGTCCGCTTGTTGCGAGGGATTTCGGCCGAATAGGCGCGCTCATTGTCGAGCAGGAGTTTGCCGTAGCCCCAGCCCTTGTTTTCCTCGCCGATCAGCCAGTCCGCCGGGATACGGACATTGTCGAGGAACACCTCGTTGAGGCTATGGCCCTCGCCGATGTCGATGATCGGGCGGATGGTGACACCGGGCGCCTTCGCATCGACGATCACGAAGCTGATGCCGCGCTGCTTGGCCTCCGGGTCGGTCTTGACCAGGCAGAAGATCAGATCGGCATAATGAACGTCGGTGGTCCAGATCTTGGTGCCGTTGATGACATATTCATCGCCGTCGCGGACCGCGCGGGTGCTGAGCGAGGCAAGGTCAGAGCCGGCATTGGGTTCGGAGAAGCCCTGACCCCAATATTGATCGCCGGCCAGGAGCGGGGGCAACCAGCGTTGCTTCTGCTCGTCGGTCCCGAAGGTCCAGATCACCGGTGCGCAGAGCTTGAAGCCGGCTTCGTCGACCATCGGCGTGCCCGCGAGGTAGCATTCCTCCTCGAAGATCATCACCTGCCACTCGTCCCAGCCGGGGCCGCCATATTGCTTTGGCCAGGCGGGACCCGCCCAACCCTTGGCGGCGAGGATCTTCGACCAGGCGCGGCGGTCCTCGATAGTGGTGTGGTAGCATTGCAGCGTGCGTGCGGCCATGTCGGCCGGCAGCGCCTCCTTCAGCCAGGCGCGAACCTCTTCACGGAAGGCATCATATTTCGGATCGATCTGGAGCTTCATGCGACAGGGCCTAAATCAGCGTATCGTGTATTTCTTGGCTTTGTCGGCCATCAGCTTCGTTCGGTTGACCTGCTGCATGCCCTTCTCGTTGCCGAGCTGGCAATATTTGAGCGCGGTCGCGAGTGCCACCGAGCGCGGCATGTCGAGCGACTGCCAGATCGCTTTCAATGAGCCTTGTGTCGCCTGGGTGGGTTTTTCGGCGATCTGCTCGGCAAGCGCGCGGGCGCGATCGTAGAGCTGGTCGAGCGGGTGGACCTCGCTGACGATGCCGAGCCGCATCGCCGTCATCGCGCCGATCCGTTCGTCATTGCCAAGCAGAACCATGCGCAGCACATCGGGCAGCGGCATTCCACGGGCGAGTGCGCCATAGGGCTCGAGCGCCGAGGTCATGCCGTAGGTGACGTGCGGATCGAAAAAGGTGGCTTCCTCGGAGCAGATCACGATGTCAGCTTCGTTGATCCAGTAGAAGCCGCCGCCGGCACACATGCCGTGCACCGCGACGACGAGCGGTTTCCAGCATTTATTATATTTGGCGCCGAGGAATTCGCCGGGATCGACCGCGTTGAACTCGTCGGTCGAGACGAGCGGATTGGTCGGGTCAGAGATGCGCGTTACGTCGATTCCGGTCGAAAAGGCTCGGCCCGCGGCGGCGCGCAGCAGGATGACATGGATCTCGTCGTCGTCCTTGCAGCGCTTCCAGATGTCGACGAACTCCATGCACATCTCATAGGTGAAGCTGTTCATCGCTTCGGGCCGGTTGATCGTCACCGTGGCGACGTTGGTCGCCGCATCCTTCTCAAATAAGACGGTTTGATATTCGGCCATGAACGGCTCCCAGGGTCGACGGCTGAAACGGCCGGGAAAGCAGCGCGTTTGCCATATAGGTGAACATTTTGGCAAGTCGCCGGGCGGAAGATGCGGAAACGCGCATAATCAAACTTTGGTCATTTTTGACAGATATTCAAAACTGCGCTTGGGCGCGCCCGCGCCTGTCCTCTGCAATCAAGACTGGCAGGAAGCCGCACCCGTATAAACTGAGCATCGGCGCCGGCGCTCCCACGGGAGGTCGCCGGCGTTTTCAAACCCGGGTCAGAATGACTCAATAATCTCGGTGCAGTGAATGGCCAAATGGCTGAATAATCCGGAACAGCCGCTCTTCGAAGTGCGCAACAAGGTTGCGTATACCGCACGGATTCGTCCGGAAATCGGCCCCAGGCTGATGACGGCGGCGGCCATGCAACAGATTTCAGCCGAAAATGATGGCCGGGTGCATATGCCTTTGGCGGACACCGAATTTTTCGACAATGCTAAGGCACTGAGCTTCAAGAAAGCGCAGCGATTGCGCGATGCGCTATACGCAAATCGCACAGGAGACGCCCGCGTTGACAGCGTGGTAAAGTTGAATATCCGGGGTGCAAACCCCCAAATATAAGACGGCCCACCGCAGGGGCAGGATGCCGTATCGCAGAGATTGGATCGGAGATTAAAATGAGCACAGTTCTTCCTGACTATGTCGAACCCCCCGTGGTGAAACCCTTCCTGGGCAAGGTACTCGACGGTGACGGCCATATGTACATGGACGCTCAGACTCTGCGCGAGATCGCGGGTCCGCTGGATGGCGGCCATATGGTCAACTTCATCGAAGATTTCATGGCCGACGGCAGATATGACGAGGCGCGCGGTCACAACGTCAAGGACCTGTGGAGCGTCAAGGGCATCGGCGCCTATGGTGCGCATGATGCGAAGGAGCGCAAGGAAACGCTCGACCTGATGGGTATCGATGCCCAGCTGGTGTTCTATAACACGGGCAGCGGCGAGTACCGGATCAACTCTGATGCCGCGCGTGCCGCGTGCAGCCGCTACAATGACTATGGACTTGCGTGGCAGAAGGATTCGGGTGGTCGCGGCCGCGTCGCGATGCAGATCAACATGGGCACCGTCGAAGGCGCCATTGCGGAGCTGAAGCGTGTTCTGAAGGCTGGTGCGCAGTGCATCTGTCTGCCGGGCGCCGAACCGCCTGCGGGCGTGTCGCCCGCCAATGCGGTGTGGGATCCGTTCTGGGCGATCTGCGAGGAGGCCAATGTCGCGGTGACGCATCACCTCGGCGCCGCAGGCCTGATGGCCAACAAGACCAAGGCCGTTCTCGACGCCGAGGGCGACAAGATGTTCCCGGAGCGCGGCTGGGGTGATGCGACGGCGTTGCGCGGTCAGCCTGCCAATCGGCCGGGCGGCGAAGAGGCGATCAGCCCCTATTATATGATGGTCGCTCACCAGTCGCCGGAGCTCTATCTGGTGACGATGATCATGGGCAGCGTGTTCGAGCGTTTCCCCAAGCTGCGCTTCGGCGTGATCGAGTGCGGCGCGAGCTGGCTTGGCCCGATGATCGAGCGGATGGACACATGGGCCGAGTTCATGGGCAAGGTCGGCCGCAAATATTCGATGAAGCCGAGCGAGTTCGTCCAGCGCAACGTCCGCGTGACGCCATTCTGGAACGAGAATCTGCCGAAGATGATCGAGCGTTACGGGATGAAGGAAGCCTATATCTTCAGCACCGACTATCCGCATCTTGAGGGCAGCCGCGATCCTTATGGCAAGTTCGCGATCTGGTTGAAGGACCTGCCTGCCAATTATGCGCAGGAGTTCTTCGTCGACAACGCGAAGCTGCTGTTCCCCGACCTGTGAGCGATCAGCCTGCGCCGAAGCGCGACGCATCGATTGTAGAGAGCCTTGAGGGCAGCACGCTTGTCCTCACCATGTTCAACCCCGACCGGCGTAATGCCTTTACGCCGGAAATGCGGGTGGACATGGCGGCTCGGATCGATGCCGGATATGCCAACAATGCGGTGCGAGCGATCGTCATACGCGGCGAAGGCGGTCATTTCAGCGCGGGCGCCGACGTCAGTCGTATTCCGCTCGCCGAGCCTCCTACGCCGATCCAGCTGTTGGAACGGATCAAGGGCGCACACGGGCTGGTGCGCTCGATCGCGCTTGGCACCAAGCCGGTCATCGCCGCGGTTGAAGGAATAGCGACGGGGGGCGGTATCGCGCTCGCCATCGCTGCCGATTATGTGGTTGTTGCCGAGGATGCGAAGCTGGTTCCGAACTTCACGAGTCTCGGCATCACCGCCGAGTTCGGTCTGTTCGCGACATTGCCGCGTCGGGTCGGCCACCATGCCGCGAAGCGGATCATCATGTTGTCGGAGCGCTTCACCGGCCCCGAGGCCGTGGCGATCGGCATGGCCGACGAGGTGGCGCCATCGGGTGGGACACTCGCCGCAGCACTGGAAGTGGCGAAGCGTTATGCGGCGATCCCGCCGCTGGCACTGGCAGCCACCAAGCGGGCCTTCGCCGCGCCGATGAACTCGATTGAGGACGCGCTGCGCCACGAACTCGATATCATGCCGGCCCTCGGGCAAAGCGCCGATTTCAGGGAAGCGATAGCCGCCTTCAAGGAAAAGCGCGCACCCAATTTCAGCGGCCGCTGATTCCGTCTTTCAAGGTCAAGCGCGCCGCTTTCTTGTACCATATCGGTACAAGCACATTGGAATCGCTTGATAGGAGTTAGAGGGATGTCGGAATTCAAGGGCAAGACCGTTCTCGTGACCGGTGCCGGTGGTGGCATTGGCGGGACGACAGCACGGCTGTTCGGCGAGGCCGGCGCGCGGGTCGTGGTCACCGACATCAACGCAAAGGCGGGCGAAGAAACTGCCCGGTCTGTAACCGATGCCGGGGGCGAAGGCATCTTCATCGCGGCCGACATCAGCTCCCAGCCTGACGTCGACAAACTTTTCGACGCGATTTTTAGCCGGTTTGGCCGGCTCGACCATGCGGTCAACTGCGCAGGTATCGATCCCGAAGTCGTTCCTGACCCGGAATGGGACTTCGACGTTTACCAGAAGGTCATGGCGGTCAACGTCAACAGCGTGTTCCTGTGTATGCGACGCGAAATCCAGCACATGCGCGAGGTTGCCCAGGGGACGATCGTTAACCTCTCGTCCAATGCCGGCTTGCAGGGCGTGCCGACCAAGCCGGTCTATTGCGCCAGTAAACATGCGGTCATGGGGCTCACTCGCTCGGCCGGCCTGCAATATGGCCGTATGGGCGTGAGGATCAACGCGATCTGCCCCGGTGCGACCCGCACCCAGATGATCATGCCCAATATCGAGAAGATCCCGGGTGGCGAGGCGGTGATGAACACCGCACTGCCGATCAAGCGGATGGCTGAGCCGATCGAGATGGCCAAGGCGATCATGTTCCTGAGCTCGGAAGCCGCCGCCTATATGATCGGTGCCGCGCTGACGTTCGATGGCGGTCTCACGGCGGGCATGTCGCCTTGGGAGGGGAATTAAGGAAGGCGTCGCCTGACTCATTCGTCATCCGGGCGGAGAAGTGAGCCTCGACCGAGGTGAGACATGCTCCCAGCATGTCTCAGGAATTGCCGGGGACAATTCCGACCTCGGTTCAGTCTCGCTGATCTCAGGATGTGGGGAGACGAGCTAGCGGCAAGAGAAGCCTGAGATCCCGGCCTCCGCCGGGATGACGGGGAGGGGAGAGGGTACGAGCTTATGTCCGACGGCCAGGATATCGAGATCGACGTCGAGGCGCTCGAGCGCAAATATGCCGAGGAGCGCGACAAGCGGCTGCGCACCGACGCCTTCGAGCAATTTCATGAACTGGCCGGCGACTATGCGGGCTTTGATCGCGATCCAAACGCCGACCCCGATTTCAAGCGCGACCCGATCGTCGAGGAGTGTGACGTCGTCACCATCGGCGGCGGTTTCGGTGCGCTGCTGGTCGCCGGACGCCTCCGTGAAAAGGGTCTTGGCAAGATCCGGATCATCGAGAAGGGCGCCGATGTCGGGGGCACCTGGTACTGGAATCGTTATCCGGGTGCCGCTTGCGACGTCGAATCCTACATCTACATGCCGATGCTTGAGGAGGTCGGCACGATGCCGACCGAGAAATATGCCAAGGCCCCCGAGATCTTCGCTCATTCGCAGAAGATCGCCCGCCACTATGATCTCTACGCCGACGCGCTGTTCCAGACCGTGGTGGAAGCGGCGCGCTGGGACGGCAAGCGCCAGCGCTGGATCGTTTCGACCAGCCGCGGCGACGAGATCGCGACGCGCTATCTGATCTCGTGCACCGGCCTGCTCAGCAACCCGAAGATGCCCGGAATTCCAGGGATAGACAGCTTCAAGGGCCACAGTTTCCACACCAGCCGCTGGGATTATACCTATACCGGTGGCAACCAGAATGGCGAATTGACCGGCCTGAAGGATAAGAGGGTCGGCATCATCGGCACCGGATCAACCGGCATCCAGTGCATCCCCCATCTCGGCAACTGGGCGAAGCAGCTTTACGTGTTCCAGCGCACCCCCTCGTCGATCGACCCGCGCGGCAACGCACCGACCGATCCCGAGTGGGTCAAGACGCTCAAGCCCGGCTGGGCGAAGGAGCGGATGCGCAATTTCACGAGCCTGACTTCGGGTGGACGCGAAGAGGTCGATCTCGTCCAGGATGGCTGGACCGACATCATCGCCGATGTGTCATCGCCGACCGGCGGCACCGAGCCGGTCGACGAAGCTGCGGTCAAATATGCCCAGATGCGGAAGATGGAGCTGACCCGCCGGCGGATCGAGGAGGCGGTCGACGACCCGGAAACCGCCGAGGCGCTCAAGCCCTGGTTTCATTATTTCTGCAAGCGGCCGTGCTTCCACGACGAGTATCTGCAGACCTTCAATAAGCCGAACGTCAAGCTGGTCGACACGAAGGGCCGAGGTGTCGAGCGGGTTACGCCGAAGGGCGTCGTCGTCGACGGCACGGAATATGAGCTCGATTTGCTGATCTTCGCGACCGGCTTCGACTTCATCGTCGAATATAGCCGCGAGTCGGGTGTCGAGCTGTACGGGATTGGCGGGCGGAAGCTCAGCGATCATTGGGCCGAGGGCCGCCGCACCCTGCACGGCTTGCAGACCCATGGCTTCCCGAACTTCTTTGTGATCGGTCCGACGCAGGCCGGTGTCGCCGTCAACTATTGCCACTCGGTCGACGACCAGTCGTCGCACATCGCCTATATCATCGGCGAGGCTGTCAAGCGCGGCATCGGCGCGATCCAGCCGACACATGAGGCAGAGGAGAAATGGATCGAGTCGATCCTCGCGTCGGCCGGCGCCCGCCGCGCCTTCCTGGCCAGCTGCACTCCGGGCTATCTCAACTATGAGGGCAAATGGGGCCGCCAGTTCGCTCTGAACGACTTCTACGGCGCAGGTCCGACCGCCTATATGGGGATGCTGGCCGACTGGCGCGACGAGGGCAGTCTCGTGGGGCTCGAAGAGGTCCCGGCAGTGGCGTAGCTGTCCCTCCTGATCAAAACACCGGTTGCGCCTCGTGGTAACCGGCCTGCATATTCTGGCCCTCAGCCAGGCGGAGGATGATTTGGACGCGAACGAGGCTCCCTCGACTATTCCCCAGCTTCTCAGGAAGATGGTTGCGGCGCGTGCCGATCATGAAGCGATCGCGATGATCGATGAGTCGGTAACCTATGCCGAACTCGATCGCCGCACCGCGCGTCTCGCCTGTGCGCTCCTGGCCAACGGGGCCGGCAAGGGCACCCGTATCTCGCTGCTCGCACCCGACGGGATCTTCTACATCACCGTGCTGCTCGCCGCGACGCGGATCGGTGCGCTGATCTCGCTGGTCAGCACGCTGTCCAAGCCGCCCGAACTCGCCCACATCCTCAAGAACAGCGATTGCCAGGTCTTCATCGGCGCGCGTCGCTTTCTTCGGCACGAATATTCGGAGACGCTCAAGGAGGCGTTGCCCGGTCTCGCCGAGGGCAAGCATGAGAAGTTGCGACTGACCGCGGCGCCCTATCTGCGCTCGATCTGGCTCGACGATGCCGATGGCCTCGACTGGGCGGGGTCGTTCGACGATCTGCTCGCCCGCGCCGACGCACCCGATGCGCCTGACGCCACGCTGCTGGCGGCGATCGAAGACGAGGTGGTGCCCAGCGACGATGCCTTCATCATCTACACCTCGGGCAGCACCTCGTTGCCCAAGGCGGTGGTCCATCGCCAGCGCGCACTCATCCGCAAGCCCGCCGTCCTCGCCGAGTATTTCGGCCTGACGGCAGATGATCGGATGATGCCGCTGCTGCCGACCTTCTGGATCGGCGGGCTCGCCATGGCTATCAAGATCCTGGGGAAGGGCGGCACGCTGGTCTATCCCAAGGCGCCGTCGAACGATGTCGTGCTGCCGACGATCGAGAAGCTCAGGGTCAACAAGGTCAATGCCTGGGGACCGCTCCACGGCAAGCTGGTCAAGGCGGCGAAGGAATATGGCCTCGACGCTGACAGGATCTGGGGCCTGGGCCCGCTGCGCGACAAGCAGGGCAATGTGATCCCGCCCGATCGCGCGCCCAATCTGCTCGGCATGAGCGAGAGCGTCAGCGCGCATAGCGGCCTGCCGTTCGACACGCCCCTGCCCGAAGGCAAGCCGTATAGCTGCGCCCTGCCGATCGACGATATGGAGCGCCGCATCGTCGACCCCGCGACTGGCAAGGAGGTCGGCACGAACGAGGTGGGCGAGCTTCAGATCCGCGGGCCCGCGCTGATGAAGGGCTTCTACAAGGTCGATCCGGCGAAGACCTTCACGAAGGACGGCTTCTATCCGACCGGCGATCTCGTGCGGGTCGATGCCGACGGCTATCTCTTCTACGTCTCGCGCATGGGCGACATGCTCAAGTCGAACGGTGCCAATGTCAGCCGGCTCGAAGTCGAGGGCGCGATCAATGTGCTGCCCGGCGTCGATGTCTCGGTCGTGGTCGGCCTCAAGGATCCCGAAATCGGCCAGCGCATCTGCGCCGCGGTTGTGCCGGAGCCGGGTGCCGAGCTCAGCGAACAGGGCATCAAGGACGCGCTCTACAAGGTGATGTCCAGCTTCAAGGTGCCCAAGCATGTCATCTTTATCACTTCGGACGACATCATCTGGACCGGAAAGGATGTTGCCGCGGGCCAGAAGATCAAGCGCGTCGCGATGGAGCCGATGATTGCTGAAAGGGTGGGATTGAAGGAACCGGTCGCGGCGTAAGCTGTCCGGGGCGGGCGTTGGCCCGCTTTGTCATTGACGAAGACGAGCGAGCCCGGAACGATGGCGCGTTCGCACTTGTTGTTTGCCGCGATTTCCGAGTCAGCGGATCTACCATCCGCTTAGAAATCGCTCTTGAGAGGGGAATGTTGGTCAGGCCATGGTGACAGTCACATTTATCGAATCGAACGGCAACGCGAAGACCGTCGAATCTCCCGAGGGCAGCACCTTGATGGAGGCGGCGGTCAAGAATGGCGTCGGCGGCATCCTCGCCGAGTGCGGCGGTGCCTGCACCTGCGCCACTTGCCACATCTATGTCGACGAGGCCTGGACGGCGAAGGTCGGGAGCGCGTCGGGCGACGAAGCGGAAATGCTCACCCTCGCGATCGATCCGGCTCCTAATTCGCGGCTTTCCTGCCAGATAGCCCTGAACGCCGAGCTGGACGGGCTTGTCGTGCGCGTGCCGGTAGCGCAGTTCTGATTTCTCCGTCACCCGGCGCGGGCCGGGATGCATGTCTCTTGCCACAAGAGATGGCATCTGATGAGGAAACAGACATGGATGCCGGCCCTCGCTGGCATGACGGAGTTTGGGAGAGCGATCGATGGCAGCCTATAAACTGGTCGTGCTGAGCGAGCCGATGCCGGGCCGGGAAGACGAATATAATCGGTGGTACAATGAGGTGCATCTGCGCGAGGTCGTTGCGACCCCGGGCTTCGTTTCGGCGCAGCGTTTCAAGCTCAATTCCCCGATGAGCGGCCAGTATCCGCACCAGTATCTGGCGATCTACGACGTCGAGACCGAGAGCGCCGAAGCGGTGCTGGCAGCGCTCTATGCGGCGGCCGAACCCGGCAAGATGAACATCAGCACGGCGCTCAACGTCGAAACTGCGATTGCCGGTTTGTTCGAGCCGATCTCCGCAGTCGTTTCCGCTTCGGCCAGCGCCACCGCCTGATTCATGGGAAAGATCGTTCTCGAAGCCGGCGACTATATGGGCGAGACGCCGGTCTGGTCGGAAGCGGAGCAGGCGCTCTACTGGGTGAATTGCGAACGCGAACCGGCGCTGCGCCGCTGGGACCCGGCGACCGGCGAGACCAGGACCTGGCCGATGCCCGAACGCTGCGGCGGCGTGGCGTTGCGCGACGGCGCCGATCCGATCGTCATCCTAGCCTCGGGCGTGTTCGACTTTGACCGGTCGAGCGGGGCGCTCACGCCCTATGCGCCGTCGCCTTATGGCCCGCATGTCGCGCTGCACGAAAGCTTCGTCGATCGTCGGGGGCGGCTGTGGCTTGGCTCGGTCGACTCGACGGTCGGCGAGAATGGCCAACTCTATCCGGGCGGTGCCGGCTTTGCGCGGCTCGACGGCCGCCGGCTGACGGTGATGATCCCGCATATGAGCATCACCAACATGCTCGCCTTCAGCCCCGCGGGCGACATCATGTATTTCTGCGACAGCCTGCGTCGCAC
>CANJRZ010000050.1 GCA_947476735.1 Sphingomonadaceae bacterium | reverse complement strand
TATGGTAGCGTGGGACGCTAGAGAGCCCGCCACTCAACGACAGTGCAGGACGAGGCGGCAATGGCCGGTCACAGCAAATTCAAGAACATCATGCACCGCAAGGGTGCGCAGGATAAGAAGCGGTCGTCGCTCTTCTCCAAGCTCAGCCGGGAGATCACCGTCGCGGCGCGGATGGGTCTGCCCGATCCGGCGATGAACGCTCGACTGCGCTCGGCGGTTATCACCGCGCGCAAGGAAGGCCTGCCCAAGGACAATATCGAGCGCTCGATCAACAAGGCCTCGGGCGGCGATGCAGCGAATTATGAAGAGATTCGCTATGAGGGCTTCGGCCCTGGCGGCGTCGCTTTAATCATCGAAAGCCTGACCGACAATCGCAACCGGACTGCGACCAATGTCCGCACGGCGGTTTCCAAGAATGGCGGCAATCTCGGCGCGGGCGGCTCGGTCAGCCATGGCTTCGACCGGCTTGGCCTGATCACCTACAAGGCTTCCGTCGGCGATGCCGAGAAGATCTTCGAAGCCGCGCTCGAAGCCGGTGCCGAGGATGTCAGTTCAACCGAGGACGGCCACGAGATCTGGACCGCGCTCGATGCGCTTCATGAGGTCGCCAAGGCGCTCGAGCCGGTGCTCGGCGAACCGGAGAGCGCCAAGCTCGCCTGGCGCCCGCAGGTGATGGTGACCGTCGGCGAGGAGGATGCCGCCAAGCTCCTCCGGCTGATCGACACGCTCGACGATGATGATGACGTCCAGACCGTCTGGGGGAATTACGACGTGCCCGACGAAGTGATGGCGAAGCTGGGATAATTTCCCGCTCGCGTCCACCACCTAGTTTTCGGTGGTGTCGCGGGCATATGCGCTTTTCGCTTCACAAATCCCGCCGTCTGCGCAAAAGAGAACATGTGATGAACATGGTGCTCGCGACCCGATGATAATTATCGGCTTCGATCCCGGACTCGGTACCACCGGTTGGGGAGTGATCGCCGCCGATGGCAATCGGTTGAGCCATGTCGCAAACGGTCAGATCAGGACCGAACCCTCGATGGAATTGTCGCGGCGGCTCTCGCTGCTGCACGGAGCGCTCTCGGAGGTGATCCGCACCTACCGGCCCGATGGAGCGGCGGTCGAGGAAGTGCTCGGTAATTCGAATGCGCAGTCGACGCTGAAGCTCGGCCAGGCACGCGGGGTGGTGCTGCTGTCGGCATCGCTCGCCGAGGTGAGCGTCGGAGAATATCATCCCTCGATCGTCAAGAAGGCGGTAGTCGGTACCGGCGGTGCTGAGAAACGGCAGGTGCAGGCGATGGTCCAGGTCCTGCTGCCCGGCGCGAAGCTCGCCGGGCCTGACGCGGCCGATGCGCTCGCGGTCGCTATCACCCATGCTCATCATCTCGCCACGGCGCGGGCAATGCGGAGGATCGTCGCATGATCGCACGGCTGCGAGGGGTGTTGGCGGAGAATGCGGCCGATCATGCGGTGCTCGATGTCAGCGGGGTTGGCTATCTGGTCTGGTGCTCCGCGCGCACGCTGTCGGCGATCGGCGAGGTGGGCGGCGACGTCACGCTCTATACCGAGATGCAGGTCCGCGAGGACGCGATCACCCTCTACGGTTTCGGCTCGGCGGCCGAGCGCGAGACCTTCCGGTTGCTGACCAGCGTGCAGGGTGTCGGCGGCAGGGTGGCGCTGTCGATTCTGTCGGTGCTCGACGCGGGTGAACTGTCACGGGCGATTGCAAGCGGCGACAAGGCGATGGTCGCGCGTGCCAATGGGGTGGGCCCCAAGCTGGCGATGCGGATCGTCAACGAGCTCAAGGATAAAATGGGTGGCGTTGCGATCGGCCCGGCCGGCGCACCCCTCGCGGCGGCGAAGGGCGGAACTGCGAACGACGCGCTGTCGGCGCTCGCCAATCTCGGCTTCAGGCCCGCCGAGGCGAGCGCAGCTGTAGGGGCTGCGATCGAGGAGCTGGGTGACGGTGCCGGCCTCGATGCGGTGGTGCGCCTCGCGCTCCGCAAGGCAGCGAAATGAGCGAAGCCGTCACCGCGCGCTGCCAGTGCGGGCAACTCAGCGTCGAATGCCATGGCGATCCGGTGCGCGTCTCGGTCTGTCATTGCCATGACTGCCAGCGGCGCAGCGGCAGCGCCTTTGCCGCGCAGATTCGCTTCCCCATCGAAACTGTAAGGGTGAGTGGTGACTATCTCAGCTGGACGCGGACCGCGGACAGCGGGAACAAGGCCCACTTTCATTTCTGCCCCACCTGCGGCTCGACGATGTTCTACGAGATCGACATGATGCCCGGGACGCGCGCCATCCCGATGGGCGCCTTCGCCGGGACCGATTTGCCGCGTCCCTGGGTGTCGGTCTTCGAGAATCGCAAACTCCCCTGGGTCGAGCTGATCGGCGATATCGAGCATGACTGACTCCGACCGCCTCATCTCCGGCAGCCGCCGCCCCGAGGATGTGGACGCCGCGTTGCGTCCCAAGTCGCTTGACGAGTTCGTCGGCCAGCAGGCGGCGCGCGACAATCTGCGGGTGTTCATCGAGGCAGCGCGTCAGCGTGGCGAGCCGCTCGACCATGTGATGCTGTTTGGCCCGCCCGGGCTCGGCAAGACCACGCTCGCCCAGATCATCGCCAGGGAGATGGGATCGGGATTCCGCGCCACCTCGGGGCCGGTGATCGCCAAATCGGGCGATCTCGCCGCCCTGCTCACCAATCTCGAGGACGGCGACGTGCTGTTCATCGACGAGATCCACCGGCTTCAGCCCGCGGTCGAGGAGATCCTCTATCCGGCGATGGAAGACCGCGCGCTCGACCTGATGATCGGCGAGGGGCCGTCGGCGCGCAGCGTTCGGATCGATCTGCCGCGCTTCACGCTGGTCGGGGCGACGACCCGGCAGGGGCTGATCACGACGCCGCTGCGCGATCGTTTCGGCATCCCGATCCGACTGCAATTCTATACCGTCGAAGAGCTTGAGCAGGTGGTAAGCCGCGCGGCGCGGCTGCTCGGCCTCGCGATCTCACCCGATGGCGGGCTCGAAATCGCCCGGCGTGCCCGCGGGACGCCGCGGATCGCGGGAAGGCTGCTGCGCCGTGTGCGCGACTTCGCCCATGTGCTGGGCGCCGACGTGGTCGACGCGAAGGTCGCCGATCAGTCGCTGACCAGGCTCGAGGTCGACGCGCTCGGCCTCGATGCGATGGACCGCCGCTATCTCCACATGATCGCCGACATCTATCGCGGTGGCCCGGTCGGCGTGGAGACGCTCGCGGCCGGCCTCTCCGAGCCGCGCGATACGATCGAGGATGTCATCGAGCCCTATCTGATCCAGCTCGGCCTGATCGCGCGGACAGCACGCGGGCGCTTCCTCAACGGACGGGGGTGGAAGCATCTCGGCCTGAACCCGCCGCCCGAGGCGGGGCAGGACGGGTTGTTCGACGTTTAACTCTCCCCCTCAGGGCGAAGCGCAAAAAACCCCTGAAAGGGGATTCATTTCAGCTCCCGATCGCCTAGAAGAGCATTCAGCATGGACGACACACCCTATTCCGGCCGCTTCGAAGCGGGCGAGCATCGCTTCGCGGTGCGCGTTTATTTCGAGGATACAGATGCGGGCGGGGTCGTTTATCACACAAGCTACCTGCGCTTTATGGAACGGGCGCGGAGCGACATGATGCGGCTGGCGGGTGTCGACCAGCGGGCGGCGATGGAGCGTGGCGAAGGAAGCTATGTCGTGGCCGAGGTCAATATGCGCTATCGGGCGCCTGCGCGGCTCGACGATGATCTGGTGGTGGTGAGCCGCGTCGACAGGATGAGCGGCGCACAGTGTCTCGTTCATCAGAGGGTCATGCGCGGGACTCAAACACTGGTGGAGGCCGATATTTCGGCCGTGCTGATCGGCCCGAACGGCCGGCCCAAACGGCAGCCCCGCCAGTGGATCGAAGCATTTGAACGGCTGAAAGGGACGGATTGAATTGATGATGCAGGATCTGGCGGTCACCGCATCGACCTCGGCGCTCTCGCCGATCGCGCTTTTCCTCCAGGCGGATGTCGTCGTGAAGGCAGTGATGATCGGCCTGCTGCTCGCCAGCGTCTGGACATGGACGATCATCCTTTCGGGGACGATCTCGCTCAGCAGCGCGCTCAGGAAGAGCAAGGCGCTCGCGGCGGAATTCTGGAAGTCCGAGGATATCGACAAATTCTACGATGGGCCGGGTCGGCAGGACGTGCCCGCGGCCAAAGTTTTTTCGGCAGCTGTATCGGAGTGGCGCCGGTCGGTTCGCACCGGCAAGCCGGTCGACCGCGAAGGGACCCGCGCTCGGCTGGCCAATGCAATGGCATCGGCGGCCGCAGGGGAGATTGACCGGCTTTCGGATCGGCTGAACATTCTCGCCACGGTCGGGTCGGTAGCGCCCTTCGTCGGCCTGTTCGGAACCGTCTGGGGTATTATGCGGAGTTTTACCGACATCGCCGCCTCGCAGAACACGTCGCTGGGCGTGGTTGCCCCGGGCATCGCCGAAGCGCTGTTCGCCACGGCGCTGGGGTTGTTCGCTGCTATTCCGGCGGTGATCGCCTATAATCGGCTGCTCCATAAGATTTCCAAGATCGAGGGCCATCTCCATCGCTTCGGTGATGCGCTGCACATCACCCTCAGCCGCGAACTTGAGCGCGCCTGATGGGCATGGGTTCTGCCGGGGGTCCCGTCTCGGGCCGGGGATCGCGCCGCGCGCCGATGGCGGACATCAATGTCACGCCGCTGGTCGATGTGATGCTGGTCCTGCTGATCATCTTCATGGTGACGGCCCCGCTGCTGCTCGCCGGCGTACCGGTCGACTTGCCCGAAAGCTCAGCCGGCGCGCTCGACCAGGACAAGAAGCCGATCCAGCTTGCGATCGACAAATCGGGCCGGATCTTCGTTGACGACAAGGAAGTGATGATGACAGCGCTGCCCGATCAGCTCGCCCGGATTGCGGCGCGATCGGGCAAGGGCAAGGATAGCCCCCAGATTTTCCTGCGTGCCGACAAGGCGCTCGACTATGGTCGGGTGATGGCGGTGATGGGCGCGCTCAACCATGCCGGGCTGAACCGCGTCGCGCTCGTCACCCTTGGTGAGGGAGAGAGCGAGCATGGCGGCCGGATCGACGGGGACGAGGTCCCCGAGCCCGCGGTGCCATGATGCAGAAGGGCGAGGGTGCCGGTTTCGGTCTGTCGGTCATCGGCCATGGAGGCCTGCTGGCGCTGCTCTCGCTGAATCTGATGAGCGTTCGCGAGATGCCCAAGCTGAGTCAGTCGATGGATGTGATGCTGGTCGACAAGGCGGGACTGGTCTCGGGTGCGCCCCAAGTCGCTCAGGAGGCCCCTCAGGCTTCCGAGGCGCCCGAGGTCGCCGATACTCCCGAGGATGCTCCGCCGCCCGACCCCGCGCCGACCTCGCGCCCGACGCCGGCTCCGGCAAAGCCAGCTGTCTCGCAGAAGGCCGCGGAAAAGCCGGCCCCGCCCGCTCCGCCTGCTCCCAAGGCCAAGCCGAAGGCTACCTCGCTCAGCAACGACTTCCTGAAAGGCATCCCGGTCGAGAAGTCGACTGGCAAGGCCGCCGCGCCGCGCGCTGCGATCAGCCCGCTCGCCATGAACGGACTTGCCGCCCTGCTGCTTCAGCAGGTCCGGCCATGCTATAATCCGCCCGCCGGAGGCACAGACACCGCGTCGATCGCAACCGTCCTCGACCTGAAGATGAAGCGTGACGGCAGCGTCGCTTCGGTGCAGATCGGTGAGCAGACCGGAATCAACGCCCAGAACCGGCCTTATGCATCTCAGATGGCTGACGCGGCGCGGCGCGCGGTTCTGCGCTGTTCGCCGTTCAAGCTGCCCGTCGAACTTTATGAGGGCGGGTGGGACGATTTCGCATTCAGGTTCCGCCCGTCATGACCAGGAGGATTTTCAGGATGAAGCCATCAAGGCTGCTGGCGCTGCTGCTCATGCTCGTCGTCGCTCCGGCTATCCGTGCCCAGGCGCCCGAGGCGGCCCCGGCCGCTGCCGGACCGAGCAGGCTCGTCGTCGACGTCACCGGCGGTATCAGCCAGCCGATGCCAATTGCCATTCCGGGCATGGCGACACCCGCGGTCGCCGACACGCCGGCCGGAGACACGGCTGCGCTGGGTCTGAGGGTCGCCGATGTCGTCACCAACGACCTCAAGAACAGCGGCCTGTTCAACCCGTTGCCGAAGAGCGCGCTGCAGACGGTCGGCTATTCGCAGATGAGTACGCCCGAATATCCGTTCTGGATTCAAACCGGCGCCCAGGCGCTGGTCCAGGGTTTCGTCCAGCTCAACGGCGACGGGACGCTGACCGTCGGCTGTTACCTCTACGACGTTTTCGCCAAGAGCGAGCTGACCCGGCAGGGATATGTTGTGCCTGCGGCGCAATGGCGTCAGGCGGCTCATAAGTGCGCCGACATGATCTACACAAGGCTGACCGGCGAAGGCCCCTATTTCAACAGCCGCGTGGTCTATGTCTCTGAGACCGGGCCCAAGTTGAATCGGATCAAGCGCCTCGCTTATATGGATCAGGACGGCGCCAATCATCGCTTCCTGACCAATGGTCAGACGATCGTGCTGACGCCGCGCTTCGCGCCGAACCAGCAGTCGATCGTCTACATGTCCTATGCCGGTAACCGCGCGCGGGTCTATGTCTACGACATGGGAACAGGCAAGCAGCGGCTGGTCGTCGATCAGCCTCATATGACCTTTTCGCCGCGTTTCTCGCCCGACGGCAAATATGTGATCTTCTCGATGGCGATCGGCGGCAACACCGACATCTACCGCACCATCGCCGGCGGTGGCGGCGCTCTGGAACGGCTGACGACGTCGCCGGCGATCGATACCGGTGCAAGCTATTCGCCCGACGGCTCGAGGATCGTGTTCGAAAGCGACCGATCCGGCACCCAGCAACTCTATGTGATGAACGCCGACGGCTCCAACCAGAACCGGATCAGCTTCGGGGCGGGCCGCTACGGCAGTGCTGCCTGGAGCCCGCGCGGCGACCTGATCGCTTTTACGCGTATTGGCGGCGGTTTTAATGTCGGGGTAATGGGTGTCGACGGCTCCAACGCACGGATACTTACCAATGGCTGGCAGGACGAAGGACCGAGCTGGTCGCCCAATGGACGGGTGATCATGTACTTCCGGACCGGACAGGGCTCGGGCAAGGCAGATCTTTGGTCGGTCGACCTGACCGGGGTCAATGAGCGCCCGGTGCCCACCCCGCTCGACGGCTCGGATCCGTCATGGGGACCGCTGCTGCCGTGACTGGTATTGTGGGGAGCAATCTGGAATAAATGACGTTATTGTACCGTAACCAGTTCGAGGAAGGAGACAGATTATGGCGCGTGTATCGATGAAAATCGCTCTTGCAGCCGCGTTGGCGCTGAGTGTCGCGGGTTGCGCTAAGAAGAAGGTCGAGGAACTGCCGCCGCCACCGGCGCCTGCTCCGCCGCCGCCCGCCCCCGAACCTGCACCGCCGCCGCCGCCAAGCGGCCCGACGCCCGGTTCACGCGCCGACTTCGTCGCCCAGGCGGGCACTGACACGGTCTATTTTGATACCGACATGTATGACCTCTCCGCGGATGACGAGGCAACGCTGACGAAGCAGGCCGCCTGGCTCGCCAAATATCCGAACGTCACCGTGACGATCGAAGGTCATTGCGACGAGCGCGGAACCCGCGAGTACAATCTCGCACTCGGCGATCGCCGTGCCAACGCGGCGAAGAACTTCCTGGCCAACGCCGGCGTTGCCGCCTCGCGTCTGTCGGTTATCAGCTATGGCAAGGAACGCCCGATCGCGACCGGTTCGGACGAAGCCAGCTGGGCCCAGAACCGCCGCGCCGTGACGGTGGTGCCGAACTAAGCCTCACTTCCCCTCCCTGAAAAGGGAGGGGATCGAAGAGCAGGTTAAGGAGAGGCCGTCGGCACATTGCCGGCGGCCTCCCTTTTTTGCTCGCTTCGCTTGCCACATAGCTCTTAATTTCTCCCTTTCCGGTGATGGGAGGTCCTGATGGTCGCCGAAACCCAGCTTGCGGAGATGATCGCCCGCTATTCGCCCGGTGTTGCTGCCCTCGGCACTGCGGCAATCGCATTGTTGCGAGCCGAACTCCCAAATGCCTTCGCGCTGGTCTACGACAACTACAATGCGCTCGCGGTCGGCTTCAGCCCGAGCGAGATATCGTCCGATGGCATCTTCTCGATTGCCCTCTATCCGCGCTGGGTGAGCCTGTTCTTCCTGCAGGGCGCCGGGCTTGCCGATCCGTCCGGGCTTTTAAAGGGTAGCGGCAGCACGGTGCGGCATATCGTCCTCGGCGGGATCGGCGATTTCGAGCGGGCCGATGTCCGAGCGTTGATGGACGCCGCGCTCGTCTCCACGAAGCGCCCGCTTGAACCGGGAGCCGAGGGTCGGCTGATCATCAAGTCGATCTCGGCAAAACAGCGACCGCGCCGACCCTGAGTCGCGGCGGTTGCGCCAGCCGAATTGCCGATTATGGTCCTCCGCAACCAGGGAGGGGGCCATAGACAGCCAGACATTGACATCGGCCGAGAGTGATTTCCGTCCCGTCGCGGCGTGGGCGACCGTCGCGATCCTGATGATCTTCCAGTTCCTGTCGGTGATTGACCGGCAGATCGTTGCGATTCTCGCGAATGCCATTGAGGCCGATTTAGGCCTCACGGACGTCCAGCTCAGCCTGCTCCAGGGACTCGCTTTCGCGATGTTCTATAGTTGCGTCGGCATTCCGATCGGCATCGCGGTCGATCGCTTCTCGCGCCGCCATGTCGCCTGGCTCGCGATCAGCTTCTGGTCGCTGAGTTCGGCAGCCTGCGGCCTCGCTACCAACTTCGTCGGGCTATTCTTCGGCCGGATGGGCGTGGGGGCGGGCGAGGCGGGGCTGACTCCGGTCGCGACCTCGCTGATCACCGAGAATTTTCCGCGCGGCCGATCGGCGACGCCGATGGGGATGTTCGCGGCCAGCTTCTATGCGGGCGCCGGCCTGGCATTTGTGCTCGGCGGTGCCCTGGTCCATTGGCTGAGCGGGCTCGGCCCGATCAGCGCACCCGTGATCGGGGCGATCAAGCCCTGGCAAGCGGCCTTTCTTCTGACCGGCCTGCCGGGCCTGGCGTTCGCCCTGCTCGCCTTCCTGATGCATGATCCGCGCGATGCACGACGGCGCGCCAGCCCGACCATCGCCCATGAGACGATGTCCTTCCGCATGCTGCTCGCCAGCCGCCCGCGGCTCCTGTTCTACTTCCTTGTCGGGTGGGGCATTTTGTCCGCCTATAGTTATGCAGTCGCCGCCTGGACGCCGGCCTTCGTGATGCGGGTCTATGGTTGGGATCCTGCGCAGGTCGGCCTGTCGATCGGCCTGCTGATCGCAGGCTGTGGCCTGGCGGGATGCGTGCTTGGCGGGCTGGTGATGGACGCAATGATTCGCGCGGGGATCAAGGGCGCGCCCTTCCTGTTTACCGCGCTGGTGATGGGTATCTCGCTGCCCTTTTACATCGGCGCATATCTGGTCGGCGATTCTACCTGGATGTTGGTGCTGTTCGGGATTGCGATGTTCTTCGCGGCACCGATGGGATCGGGTGCCTATGCATCTCTCGGTGTGGTCGCGCCGCCTGGAGCCCGCGGTAAGACCGCCGCGATATTCACCTTCTTCATGGCTACACTTGGTACCGCGATGGGGCCTTTTGCCGCGGCTTTGATCACCGACTTTGTGTTCGGTGACAAGGCCAGGGTCGGCGAGGCGCTGGCGCTGTTTGGGTGCATCGTGGTGCCGCTCGGTATCTCACTGCTGCTCGTGGGACGAAAATATTATGTGGCGGAGGAAGTGAAGGATCAGTCTTCCAGCGCCATCAGATGATCGCGCAGCGCCCGCGCGTCGTGAAGCGCGTTGTGGGGGACCTTGCTGTTGCGCGCAGTTGAAAAACCGGGGGTGCGGCGGAACTCGAAGCGTAACCTTCGCACATCGACGATGTCAGTCTCGCCGACCAGCAGAAGCCGGCAGAACAAGGCAATATCCTCGGGCCAGTCGGCGATGATCATCGCGTCGGCATCCTGCGAAAGATAGGCGGCGACATCGAACGCGGCCGCAACCCGGTCGAGCTTGTTGAGGAGCATCGGCGGGACCGAGTCCAGATAGGGCACGACATGTTTCTCGACCCAGGGGTGCCAGGGGCCGTCATGGGGTATGACGACATAATATTCCTGATCACCATCCTCGGGCACCAGCGCGAGGCTGAGCAACTCGCCGCCGAAGCCGTTGAATTCGGTATCGAGAAAATAGCGCATTTTACATTCAATCCCGTCATCCCAGCGCAGGTTGGGATCTCGTGAGATTCGCGGTGCGCCTGTTTCCTGAGATGCCAGCCTTCGCTGGCATGACGCAAGGGTCGGGTCACTCGTCGCCGAACAGCGCCACGATCCGTGGTTGGTTTGCGCGCGCCAAGCCGCGGTACATTCCTGCGCTGTTGAAGCACCAGCCGCCACGACCATCACCATCGACGCTGATCACCCCGCCAGTGCCTCCGAGCGCCCCGATCTCACCGATAACGCCTTCGCCGGCGGCGCCTACCGGCTGTCCGGCCAGCCGCACCCGAGCCGACAACTCATGCGCTGCGCCGACGCGGATGAAATGCTCGCCAGATCCGGTACAGGAGGTGGCGGCCCCCCGGTCGTCAGCCCAGGTGCCGGCGCCGATCACCGGCGAATCGCCAATCCGCTGCCAGCGCTTGCCGGTGAGGCCGCCGGTCGAGGTTGCCGCGGCGAGGTGGCCGGCGACATCGCGTGCCACGGCGCCGACGGTGCCATATTTGAGATCGGCGTCGAATGTCCCGCCGGCACGCATTTCCTCATATTGACGCCAGCGCTCGTCGGTATGGAACCAGGCGGGGGCAGCCTGTTCGAGGCCGTGTTCGGCGCCGAACCGGTCGGCACCCGCCGCGGTCAGCATGACATGCGGGCTCTGCTCCATCACGGCGCGGGCGAGCGAGATCGGGTGCCGCGCCTTGGTGACTGCGCTGACCGCGCCGGCGCCGCGTGTCGCTCCGTCCATGATCGCTGCATCCAGTTCGTTGATTCCTTCGGCGCTGAACACCGCGCCGCGACCGGCGTTGAAATAGGGATCGTCCTCGAGGACGCAAACCGCCGCCTCGACCGCGTCGAGCGCGCTGCCGCTGGCGGCGAGGATGCTGCCACCGGCGTCGAGCGCTCTGGTCAGTGCGGCGCGGACATGGACTTCGGTTTCCGCGTCGAGCCGATCCCGCATTATCTGGCCGGCGCCGCCATGGACGACGAGCGTCCAGCCATCGGTCGGGGCGGTCCAATGTGATGTAATCTGGCGTTCAGCCATGAAATTTCCTGGGGGTAGGGAGCGGCTTCATATCGACGTTCGAACCGACTATACGGGTTCAAGGACTTTTTCAAAGGATGTTAACAACAATGTCAGTTCGGCCCTGGCGCGACATTCAGCGCCGGCAATCGCGCCAGATCATGGTCGGCAATGTCGCAGTCGGAGGCGGCGCGCCGGTCACCGTCCAGACGATGACCAATACGCCGACCGAGGACGTCAAGGCGACGGTCGACCAGATTCGCCGCTGCGAGGAGGCGGGCGCCGACATCATCCGGGTCTCCTGTCCCGACGAAGCCTCGACTGCGGCTCTCAAACAGATCGTCCGTGCGGCCAAGGTGCCGATCGTCGCCGACATCCATTTCCATTATAAGCGCGCGCTCGAGGCGGCCGATGCGGGCGCGGCCTGCCTGCGGATCAACCCCGGCAATATCGGCTCCGAACAGCGCGTCGCCGAAGTGGTCCGAGCGGCAAAAGCGAATGGCTGCTCGATGCGGATCGGGGTCAATGCCGGCAGCCTCGAGAAGGACCTGCTCGAAAAATATGGCGAGCCCTGTCCCGAGGCGCTGGTCGAAAGCGCTCTCGACCATATCAAGCTGCTCCAGGACCAGGACTTCCACGAATATAAGGTGGCGGTGAAGGCGTCCGACGTGTTCCTGGCGGTGGCGGCCTATATGGGGCTGGCCGAGGCGGTCGACTGCCCCTTGCACCTTGGCATCACCGAGGCGGGGGGGCTCATCGGCGGGACGGTCAAATCGTCGATCGGCATCGGTAATCTGCTCTGGGCCGGGATCGGCGACACGATCCGCGTCTCGCTCTCGGCCGAACCCGAGGAGGAGGTCCGTGTCGGCTTCGAGATGCTGAAGGCGCTGGGTATCCGCAACCGCGGCGTCCGGGTGGTCTCCTGTCCTTCGTGCGCACGGCAGGGCTTCGACGTGATCCGTACCGTCGAGAAGCTCGAGGAACGGCTCCAGCATATCCGCGTGCCGCTGTCGCTGTCGGTGCTCGGCTGCGTTGTCAACGGCCCCGGCGAAGCACGCGAGACCGATATCGGCCTGACCGGCGGTGGTGCAGGCAAGCATATGGTCTATTTGTCGGGCGTCACAGACCACACCGTGCAGGACGCCGACATGATCGAGCATATCGTGAAGCTCGTCGAGGACAAGGCCGCGGAGATCGAGGCGGCCGAGGCGGTGGCGGCCCAAGCGGCGGAATGAGTTCGATCCGTCGTCCCGGCGGAGGCCGTGGCCGCTTCAGCCTCTTGCCATGGGATAAGCCCCTCCCTGTAAGGGAGGGGGAAAGGGTGGGTCGCGAGCGAAGCGAGTTTCTTCAGTCGTGGCGCACGGTACCGCCAAAGGCATCGCGCCTCTGGCTTCGCCACCCACCCCCATCCCCTCCCTGGGAGGGAGGGGAGATATGTTGCGCTGGGAGCGGGTGGTGAAGCCTACCTCCCCAATTATCGCCTTCGCCGTGGCCTGTCTCGGCATTGCCGTCTTCTCGTCGATGGATGCGGTGGTGAAGGGGCTGTGCCTCGTGATCGGGACGTACAACACTCTGCTGTGGCGCAGCTTTGCGGGCGTCGGGGTCAGCGGAATCCCCTGGCTGGTCAGCCGGCCGGCGCGGCCATCGCGCCGGGCGATGCGGCTCCATGTCGAACGCGGCGTCGTCTCGGCGGTGATGGCGGTGCTGTTCTTCTGGGGCCTCGCGCGCACGCCGATGGCGCAGGCGATCGCGCTGACATTCATCGCGCCGCTGATCGCCCAGGGCCTCGCGGTGCTGCTGCTCAAAGAGCGGATGCAGCGGGGAGCGCTGATCGGCTCGATCCTCGCCTTCGGGGGCGTGCTGGTCATCCTATGGGGGCAAGCGGCGGCAAAAATGGGTCCGGAGGCGTTGCTCGGTGCACTTTCCGTCATGCTGTCCGCAGTCGCTTATGCCTATAATATCATCCTCATGCGGCGGCAGGCGCAGGTCGCCGATCCCTATGAGGTCGCCTTCTTCCAGAGCCTGATCGTGGCGCTCTGCCTCGCACTCGCCATGCCCTGGCTGGCCGAAGTGCCGCCTGCCGAGCATGCGCCGATGATCCTGCTCGGCGCGGTGCTAGCCACCGTATCGCTGATGCTGCTCAGTTGGGCCTATGCCCGCGCCGAGGCGAGCTATCTGGCGCCGGTAGAGTTCACCGCCTTCATCTGGGCCAGCTTCTGGGGCTGGACTGCTTTCAACGAGCATATCAGCCTGACGACGCTGCTCGGCGCGGGGTTGATCGTCGGCGGCTGCTGGATCGCGGCCCGTGCGACCGACCTCGAAAGGGACGTGATTCCATGACTGCCACGGTGCGTCGCGCCCGTCCGGGCGATGAGCATGACATCATCCGCCTTGTCCATGCGCTCGCAACCTATGAGCGTATGCCCGACGCGGTAAAGGCGACGCCCGAAGGGCTTGCTGCGGCGCTGTTCTGCGATCACCCGAAAGTATTCGCGCATGTCGCCGAGCTCGACGGCAAGGTCGTCGGTATCGCGGTCTGGTTCTTCAATTACTCGACCTGGACGGGGCGGCATGGCCTCTATCTGGAGGATCTGTTCGTCGATCCGGAGGTGCGTGGCGGCGGCGTCGCCCGCGCCCTGTTCGAGGCACTCGGCGAGGAAGCGCAGCGCGATGACTGCGCCCGGATCGACTGGGCGGTGCTTGATTGGAACGATCTCGCCAAGGGCTTCTACCGCCGGCTTGGCGGGCGCCAACTCTGCGACTGGGAGCCGTGGCGGCTCGATGGCGACGCGCTGGAGGCGATGAAGGAGCGCGGCGGCGCATAAAAGCAAGCGGTGCGGATACACAGGCGCTATCCGGTCTGGCATAGGGTTACATGTTGGCCCGGCAGCGACCGGGTTCGAGGGGAGGATTTCGATGCGGCGTTCCACGAAATTGAGTCTGCTGGCGCTGGTGCCGCTCGGCCTGGCCGCATTGAGCGTCGCGACAACGGGCATGTCGGCGCCGGCGATCAGCGGCAACGAATTGCTCGCCGATGGCCGGGGCGGCGACGACTGGCCGGCTTATGGAGCCACTTTCGACGAACGCCATTTCAGCCCGCTCACCGAGATCAACGACAAGAACGTCAAGGCGCTCGGCCTGGCCTGGTATTTCGATCTGCCCGGCGGCAATCCGGCGACCATACCGGTCGAGGTCAACGGCACCCTCTATGTGTCGAGCGGGCTCAGTATCGTTCGCGCGTTCGAAGCCGCGACCGGCAAGCTGCTGTGGACCTTTGATTCGAAGGTCGCCGAACATGCCGGCAAGGAGATGCGGTCGGCTTGGGGTATCCGCGGCATCGCCTGGTGGAACGGCAAGGTCTACACCGGCACACAGGACGGCCGGCTGATCGCGATCGACGCCAGAACTGGCAAGGAGCTCTGGACCGTCCAGACCACGAAGAAGGGCGGCGGGCAGTTCATCACCGGTGCGCCGCGCGTGTTCGACGGCAAGATTTTGATCGGGCAGGGCGGCTCGGATTCGACGCCCAATCGGGGTTATGTTACCGCCTATGACGCTGAGACCGGCAAGCAGCTGTGGCGCTTCTATGTCGTGCCCGGCAAGCCGGGTGTCGACGAGGACGAGACGACGAAGCTCGCCGCGACGACCTGGAACGGCGAGTATTGGAAGCTGGGCGGGGGCGGTTCGCCCTGGAACAACTTCACCTATGATCGCGAGAGCGACACGATCCTGGTCGGCACCGGCAACGGCTATCCCTGGAACATCAAGATCCGGTCACCTGGCGGCGGCGACAATCTGTTCCTCTGCTCGATCGTCGCACTCGACGCGAAGACCGGCGCCTATAAATGGCACTATCAGTTCAACCCGGGCGAGACCTGGGATTATAATGCGACGATGGATATGGCGCTCGCCGACCTCGAGATCGGAGGCCGCGCCCGCAAGGTCGTGATGACCGCGCCGAAAAACGGCTTCCTCTATGTGATCGACCGGACCAGCGGCCAGCTGATCTCGGCCGAGAAGATCGCCAAGGTGACCTGGGCCGATCATATCGATCTCAAGACCGGCCGCCCTGTTGAATTGCCCGGCCAGCGTTTCGACGGCGGCAGCGATTCCGAGGTCTGGCCGAGCAACACCGGCGCGCACAGCTGGATGCCCATGGCCTACAGCCCGAAGTCGCGGCTGGTCTACATTCCCAAGATCGAGAGCGGGATCATCTATAATGATCGCGGTATCGATCTGGTGAACTGGAAGCCGGTCGTCGGCGAACTCGGTCAGACCTATGGCGCTAAGGTCGAGAACCCGTTGCAATATACCAGCGCGTTGCTGGCGTGGGATCCTGTAACCCAGAAGCAGGTCTGGAAGGTCGACACGCACGGCGGCTGGAACGGGGGCGTGCTGGCGACCGGGGGCAACCTTGTCTTCCAGGGCCAGCTCGACGGCGGTTTGCGCGCCTATGCCGCCGACAATGGCAAGGAGCTGTGGAGATTCCCGACACAGGCGGCGATCATTGCGGCGCCGATCAGCTATCGCGCGGGCAAATATCAATATGTGACCGTCGTCGTGGGAATGGGCACCAGTGTCGCGCTCGATCCCAAGCAGCTCGGCGGGCTGGAGTTTGACCATCGCAGCCAGAAGCGGCGCATCCTGACTTTCCGGATCGGCGGCAAGGCCAAACTGCCGCCCGCGGCGCCGTTGTTCAGGCTGAAGCCGATCCCCGATCCGACCTACAAGCCCGATCCGGAACTCGCCGCGAAGGGCGAGGGGCTGTTCGGCCGCAATTGCCTCGCCTGCCATGGCTATAATGCGACAGCCGCGGGCGCCGCCCCCGATCTGCGCGCTTCGTACATGGTCCAGAACCCGCCGGCGTTCCGCGATATCGTACACAATGGCGTCCTGAGAGAGCCCGGCATGCCGCCCTTCCCCGAATTCGGCGATTCCGATCTCGATGCGGTGCGCCAATATCTCCGCAAGCGCGCCGATGATCTGCGGCAAGGCAAGGAGTAAACGTCAGCTCCCCAGCACGTTGATCGTGAAGGCCAGCACGCCGATGTTGAATACGAAGGCGGCAAAGCAGTGAAACAGAACGGTCCGGCGTATGCTGCGGCTTGAGATTCCGACGTCCGAGGTCTGGAAAGTCATGCCCAGGGTGAAGGCGAAATAGATGAAATCCCAATAATCGGGCTCGGCAGTGTCGGGGAAGTCGACACCGCCGCAATCGCTGTCGCCATCAGGCTGCGGACTATAGAAGACATGGGCGTAATGCAGCGCATAGGTCACGTTGCTGAACAGCCAGGCGATCAGCAGCGTACCGATGATCAGCGCGGTGGTGAGTGGATCCAACATTGATCGTTGCGACAGTTCGACGCCGATCGCGACCAGGACCACCGAACAGACAATTCCGGCGATGACGAGCAGTATTGCGCGGTTGGCATCGTTGCGCTGCGACATTCGCCGCATGTCCTCGGCGCCGTGCCCGAGCAACGAGATGCAACTCAGCAGGAACAGGACGGCACCGGCGCCGAAGCCGATCAGGATGGCACGAGGGGCGTCGGTGACATGCATCGCGGTCATAGAGCCAGCGATCATGACCACCAGAAAGAGCAGGAAGCGCGGCGGCGCGATGCGGTTGCCCAGGCCGGGCTTTGGGGTATTCTTCATCGAACCATCCTAGCCTGCGGGTTGCCCGTCCGCTATGGCGCTGGCCATGGCATGGCTCTGGCTGATCATCGGCGGCTGCTTCGAGGTGGGCTTCACCACCTGCCTGCGTTTCGTTGACGGTTTCCGCAACATCCCCTGGACGATGGGCTTCCTCGTCTCAGTGGGCCTGTCGATGACCTTGCTGGAGATTTCCAGCCGGTCGATTCCGATGGGAACGGCTTATGCAGTGTGGGGCGGCATAGGCGCGATCGG
>CANJRZ010000049.1 GCA_947476735.1 Sphingomonadaceae bacterium | reverse complement strand
GCTGGCACGAGCACCTGACCGGCATGCCCGGGGGCCATGGCGTGAATGCCGGGGAGCACTGCCTCGGTCCACAGGTTCATGTTCCGGAAAGCCTCTTCGTCGCTCATCCGACCATAGCTGAAATAGGCGTTGAAATGGTCGCAGCCGATCGTGTCGCGGACACCCTCGATCTGTTCAAGGCACTGTTTCGGCGTGCCGCAGATCTGCAGGCTGATGTAGCTATCAGAGACAGCGTCGTCGCCATATTCATCGAACGCCTTATGCATGGTGGCATAATGCTCATAGCCTTTGACGCCCGTCAGCGAGGGCTTGTTGAGCATATAGTGCTTCATGGCCATGTGATAATATTCGATGAGATGCTTGCGGCCGACGTCGCGGGCTCTGGCCGCGTCCTCGTCGACGAATACCTGGCACGACACGATCGGGCGCGGCGGGGCTTCCGCGTGTACCTCTTCATATTTCGCGCTGTACCGGCGAAAATCATCCTGCACTGTATCCCAGGGCTTCTGAGGCGCGATGAGGAAGCCGAGCCCGAGCCGAGCGATGATCTCGGCTGTTTCCGGGGAGTTGGATGCCGAGAAACGACGGCCCTTGAAGGTCCCGGTCGGCCGCGGGCGCAGATAGCGCTTCGGGACCTGAAAATGCTTGCCCTGATGCTCGACATAGCCTGCCTCGAGCCCATTGAGCAGCAGCTCGGTTCCCTCGATATAGCGCTCGCGCGCCTCACCCTGGTCGATCATCAGTCCGGTAAACTCACTGCGGGCGACGCCGCGGCCAACACCTAGAATGAAACGGCCGTTCGACAGATTGTCCAGCATCGCCACCGAGCCGGCCACCCGCACCGGATTGTGCCACGGCATGATGATCGCCGCAGTGCCGAGCGAAATCCGGCTGGTGCGCGACGCGATGAAGGCCAGAGTCTGCACGGGATCGGGCCCGATCACATAGCCAGTGAAATGATGTTCGGGCGTCCAGATCGAGTCATAGCCCGCGGCCTCGGCCTTCGATGCAATAGCGACGTCGCGGTTGATGAGAAATGCGTCTCCGCGCGGCGACGGCACATCGTCATGCTCGTCGAGAAAATCGGGATGCTCAAAGGTCAGAAAAATGCCGGCTTTCATCTGGCTCTCCTCTCGGCACAAATTTTCCTGACGACGATAGCGATGCGACCAGGGACTTTCTTGATCGTGCTTGCCGCGGCGGAAGCAACGAAAAAGCCCGCCAATTTCTTGGCGGGCTCCGTCGTTTTTCGGAAGGCGTGGATTCAGCCCAGCCGGACATTACCCAGCGCGTCGATCGCGTTGTCAACCAGCGGTTTGTCCGACTTCGCGTCATGCTTGTCGGCGATCAGTTGGGCAGCAGCGGCAGACGCTGCGTTGGCGGCCCTGGCCCGGACCTCTGCGACAGCGGCGCGCTCGGCTGCGGCGATCTTGTCTTCGGCCATTTTGCCACGACGATCGATCAAAGCGGCGGCATCGGCCCGCGCCTGAGCCACGATCGCGTCCGCTTCATCGCGCGCGGCCGCAAGCATCTGCTCGGCCTCGCCAGCGGCGGCCTTCGCCTTGGCCTCATATTCGGCCTTGATCTTCTCGGCATCGGCACGGAGTGCGGCTGCCTCGTCGAGATTGGCGCGGATCACCTCGATCCGCTTGTCGAGCGAAGCACCGATCATAGCCGGCACCTTCTTCCACAGCAGCAGGATGATGACGACGACCATCGCCAACGAGACCCAGGCTGTCGCAGTCATGCCCAGCGCGCTGGGATCGACATGATGTTCTTCGGTACCGACCTCTACCTGGGCACTGGCGGCATTTTCCGACAGGCCCGCGAGTGCGGCGGCATCGGCCATATTCTGGGCCACGTCATCGGAGGCGTTTATAGACATTCGACGTCTCCTTAGGCGGCCAGCGCGGACTTCACCGCACGATCGGCGGCGGCCTTGTCGACCGTCAGACCCGATACCTTGGTGACGATCTCCTGCGCGGCTTCGGCCGCAACGCTCTCGATCTCGCCCAATGCCCTGGCCTGGGCACCCTTGAGTGCTGCCTCGGCGACGGCCATCTTAGCGGCGAGCTCAGCATCGACCGCCCTGACCTTCTTCTCGGCCTCGAGAGTCGCGGCGGCCTTGGCTTCCGCCTTGGCCTTTAGGGAAGCGTTACGCGCCTCCTCGATGCTTGCCCGATAGGCCGCTTCGGTCTCATCGGCCTTGGCACGGGCGGCTTCGGCAGCAGCGAGGTCTGAAGCGATCTTCTGGTCACGCGCTTCCACGGTGGCTTCGATCTTCGGCAGCATCCCCTTCCCGATCCCGACATAGATCAGGCCGAAAATGATCAGCAGCCAGAATATCTGCGAAGCATAGGTCGCGGCGATCTGGGCAATCTGAGGCATCGATGTTTCCTGTGGTCGTACCAGTGTGGTGGGACCGGGCGAAGGTGACTTCGGGCCGGCCCCGCGACAATCTGTTAGGCGACGAAGAGCAGGATCATCGCAACGACGAACGCCAGCAGACCGAGAAGCTCGGCGGCGGCGAAGCCGATGAACAGGCGACCCTGCTGGCCGTCTGCGGCCGCCGGATTGCGCAGCGCGGACTCGAGGAACGAGCCGAACACGTTGCCCACACCCAGCGCGGCCATGCCAACACCGATGGCGGCCAGACCGGCACCGATCAGCTTTGCGGCTTCTGCGTCCATGATAAACTCCTTAGCGTTGAACAGGTTGAAAACAGGTTGGTTGAAACTCAGTGCAGGTGGATCGCGTCGTTCAGATAGAGCGATGTGAGCAGCGCGAACACATAGGCCTGGATCGCGCACACCAGCAACTCGAGCAGGGTGATGCCGATCATCAGGATAAAGCTTGGAATCGAGACGATCGCGACGGTCAGTGCGCCGGCGTTGAGACCGTTTATCACGAAACCGGCGAGCACCTTCATCAGGATGTGGCCCGCTGTCATTGCGACAAACAGTCGCAGGCCCAGTGAAAAGGGTCGGATCATGAAGGAGAAGAGCTCGATCATGAAGATGAGCGGGACCATGTAGCCCGGGGTGCCGTGCGGAACGAACAGCGAGAAGAAATGGAAACCGTGGCGCCAGAAACCGACGATCAGCACGATCGAGAAACTGATGATCGCCAGCACCCCGGTAACGGTCAGGTGGCTGGTGACCGTAAAGGGATGCACGCCGACTATGCCGACCGGCATCATGCCCAGGATATTGGCGATCAGAATGAACATGAACAGCGAGAAGACATAGGGCGTGAACTTCTTGCCCTCGGGCCCGATGTTTGCGTGCATCATGCTGGTGATGAAGCCGGTAAAACCTTCGACCATTACCTGCCAGCGACCGGGCACCAGTTCACGCTTCATGCCGCCGAGCATGAACAGCCACAGTGCCGCGAGGGTGATGACCATCCACAAGGCCGAGTTGGTGAACGCGATATTATGGCCCGCTATTGCCCAATCCTGACCGAACAACGGCTCGATCAGGAACTGGTGCATCGGATCGATCTTGCCCGATTCGGCTGCCACGCTTGCCTTACCCCTGCTTATGCCAAAAGCGTCCGGAAGTTATTCCGGGCGCTCCTGCGAAATCCGTATGATGTTCCTGAAGGCAACGCCAATTCCTAGGAAAAGCATCACCAAAAGGAGCCAGGGCGTGGTTCCGAGCCATGTGTCAAAGCACCAGCCCATCAAGCCACCGCCAACAAGTCCCGCGATCAGAGTGGACAGCACACGATTGCCTTGGGAATATCCCCTTTCAGGCTTTTTCTGCGCTGTCCCCGTTCTGACCTGCTCAGCTTGCTGGATCGCCTTCAGTCGCTCGTCGAGCGAACTAAGCCGTTGATCCCCCACGCTTTCCGGGTCCTGCCCGGGATCATTTGCCGCCATGCCGCAGCCTTTCCTTTTGCCAGGAAGGATACATCACACCGACGAGCGACCCCGCCAAGGCGAGGCCCCTTTAGGAAGGGGGGTGCGTCGAGTCAACCGCGGTTAGGTTTGCCTCAGGCGTCTGAGATCATGTCGGCAACCCTGACGATCCTCGCATGAGCTCGGACGGCCGTTCGGTGCCTGAGAGTAAATCCACAGTTACCCGCAATAATCGGGCGCAATTGCCTCGGCGCCCTGGCGTGTACGCCAACTCCCGTCCTGAAGCTTATAGGCCCGGCCAGGCTTCACCGCACGCAGCGTCTGGCACGCGGTCGTCTGGGCGAATTGATCAACCGTCACGTTACGCGCAGCGGCGACCTGAGTGTAGCTGGCGCGCCGCTTGATGTTGATCGCGTCGACAGCGGATTTGACGTCGGCCGAAGGTGAGGCAACAAACCCGAGATAGCCGTCCCATTGTTCGCCGATCGTGCCACTGGCGAGTGCTTCGTCGATGAGCGGATCGGCGGCGAGCACAGGTACCGCGACTGCAAGGGCCGCGGCGACGATAGCGATATTGGCAATCCTAATCATTGCGGAAACAGCTCCGGGTTATTGGCGATCAAATCTTCGGCATCCTTCTGGAGCCGAACGACAACCTCCTGCTTTACGTTAACGTTGAGGTTGATCTCGATCGGCTTGTCTGGAGCCGCGATCTGAATACAACCGGGCAACATCGCGATCACGGGCAGCAGGACGCCATAAGGCGCAAGGTTTAACTTGCTCATGGCCTGACGCTCGCATCGCAACGCTTCACCGTCAATCTATCTATGCTCATCGCATGCTCTCGCTTTACCGGGGCTGAATGGGGGATGGATTTGGCGCCGTCGATCCGGCCGGAGAAACAGGCACCGCGCCAGCGGCGGTGTTGCGCAGCACGATCGAAGGGTCGACAAATGTCTGTGCCGAATTGACCAGGCCGCGAAACGGCGCGGTGATGACAATATTGAAACGGAACGGCAGTCGCGTGATCGGCGCAAGCAGATGCCCGACAACGCCGCCGCGCTCTGTGTTCTTGCCAGACTGGTTGTTGGTGCCATCGAACCGGACGCGGCTTATTATTTCTCCGTCGAGGTCACCGTTCAGTTCGATCGTCAGTCGACGGTAACGCATCGACTTGAGTGCGTCGAACGCGATCCGTGCGATCCGGCCCAGATTGGCGTTGGTTACGTCACCGACATAGGACAGCGTGCCTCCCTCGGGCCGAACCGTCAGCTCACCGTTCTCGATTCGGCCGCCGCGGCTGTCGAAGACGATTGGCAGGACTCCGTCGAATTTGCCGGTCACCGTGATGTTCTTGAATTCGAGCTGCTGGACGAACGTCGCCGCATCAAGCCCGGAGATGCGGAAGGTAAGACGCCTCGCGACCGGCTCAACCATATCGAGCACGCCGGGCTCGAGGGTCAGTGTCCCTCCGGAGAAAGGCCATTCACCGCCGGCGATGGCCAGTTTGTGATCAGGCAGTATCCGGTATCGAACAATGCCATTGGTGACGGCAATGCCGGGATTGATCTCGGCAATCGTAATCTGCTGACCAGGTGCCGTGACGAGGCCGAGGAGGTCAGTGAACCGAATCGTGCCCTTGAGGCCGGTTACGGGACCGAAGGCGGCGGCGAGATTGATCCCCTGCGTCGAGAACTCGCCATCGCTGACGACATTGCCGTCCTTCCAGCCGATCCGCCCCTGGCCCGTCAGCCGACCATCGACGTTTGCGATCATGCCGAGCGTCAGCGGCGTGATCGCCTCGGGCTGCAGCCCACCCTGCGCGAAACGCAGGCTCTCGACATCGAGGATGGCATCACCGGCCCCGGATGAGAGATCGTGACGAAGCGAAACACCCGCGACCGACGCCGCTGAGCGCGGTTCGCGCAACATCCCCGTCGCCGCGATCCGGCCGCCCTTCACGGTCATGTGGACATCGTTGACGAGCAACGGATGGAAGCGCGGTGAAACTTGCTCGGCGTCGCCCAGCCTGATCGCGCCATCGATACTCAGCACGCTCGACGCCAGCCCCCAATCGCCTGCCCCGCCCGAAATGAGCAACGGTACCGCGCCGATCTTCCCTGCGGCACCGTCGAAATGGCCGCCTAAGCCCTGCCGGCCGACCACTCCTTCGAGTACGGCCACATCGAGCCGGCTAGGATTGACGGAATCACCGAGGCGGACCCGAAGGTCATCCAGCCGGAATCCGGGACGGCCGATGGTGACGGCCAGCGCCCGCGCCATCATCGTCAGTGGCTGGTCGCCGATCCTGCCGCGCAGCCGGGGCGTGGCGATACGGGCACCGCCGTAAAACCGCCCTGCCGCTGACCGACCGACGAGGGCACCGCTGACCGGGCAAAGCGGCAAGCTGGCGTGAGTGATTGTCGTTCCGGCAATGACAAGCCGCTCGAAACTCAGCGGCGCACATGAATTGTTGACCGTAAAGGCACCATGAGCGCCAATCGACGCGCTGATCGGCAGGGCTAGCCCCTCGACTCGTCCATCGGCCAACGGCCCGTCGACCATCACCCGGGTCGAGACCCGGGTGGCCCCGTCTGCCCCTGGCCCGAACTCAATCGGAGCGAGCCGCAGTCGCGCGCGTTGCGCATCATAGGGTGCCATCGTTGCCGAGCCCGTCCAGGGCGCGCCCGGCGCAGGCTGGCGCAGGCTCATCAGCAACTGGGGAAGATTGCCGCCCGACAGTTCCACGCTGGCATTGAGCACCGGTTCCGCCAGCGGCCAGTGCCAGCCTAGCCCTTCGGCCTGCTCGGCCCGGACCAGCAGATGGCCTCCACCCTCGGCATGCGCCTCGATCCGCTCGATACGTGCGACGCCACCGTCGGGACCGCTGCTGACTGTGAATCGGGCGGTTGCATCGACGTTACGCGCTGCCTGGCGGACCGCGGAGCCCCAGGCGGCCAAAATCGGTCCCACCGGCGTCCCCGCCGCCGATAGTTGCGCTGCCAGGCTGTCGGCCATTGCCGGATCGGCCCGCGCTCCGACCAGCCGGACGTCACCGTCCATTGCAAAGCTGTCTGACCTGGGCATGAAGCGATAGGCACCGATCAGCGAAGCCCGCCCAACGCTGGCGCTTCCATAGCGAAACTGCTCGGCGAACAGGTTCGCCGTTCCGAACAGCTTGTCTGTCGAGCCGTCGAACCGCAGATCCCCGCCAAGGCGATCGATGGTTAAGCCGCGAGCGGCAAGATGCCCGCGCTTGACGATCGCAGCGCCGCTCCATCGAGCAAGCTCTTCATTGCCGCGCGCATCGATATCGATACGCGGCGCGCCGATGCTGGCGCCAGCACAAGCCACTTTGGCAGCCTCGATCGGTCCCATGACACGGGGGCGACCACCATCGACCCTAACAGCCAGTTGCGCGCGCGGCGTGGACATCCCGCAGCCACCAGCCTTGAGGTAGTCCGAGACGATCGAGAGTCGTCCCTTGAAATCTTCGTGGAGGTTGCCGCTGCCATCAAGCGTGGCACGGATCAGCCCTTGCGGCAACGCGACATCGAACCGGATCGAACGGGCGGTCAGGTCGATATCGGGCAAAGTGAAGGGTTGCCCCGGGTTGGGCGCGGGCAGAAGCCGATCAATTGCACCGAGCGACAATTTACCGTCGACCAGCCGCCCGCTGAGCCGCACCCCACCCGCGTCGATTGCCCGCACACTTACTCCGAACGGACTCAGCAGCAATTCAATCTCGGCCCAGTCCGCGATGAGATCCGGGTTGGACGGGTCGCCGATCCGGATTCCCTCGATCCGGTGCTTGCGAAAGCCGATCTGCGTCAGCCGATAGCGCGCGGGTATGCCCTTAGCCCTGAGCGCATCGTCTATAAAGGAGGCTGCGATCGGGGCGCGCTCGGTCCACAACCAGACCGCAGCACCGGCAAACAGGATCGCACCGGCGCCGGCGGCGACCAGCGGCCGTGACAATCGTCTGGGCGAACCATCCATCCGATCCTGCTTAGGATTCAAAACTGTTCACCGCAACGGCCACGCACGGCGTCCAAACATGGTTAACCAACCCTCAACGCTTTGCACCTATTTCGCATCCGATACCCAAACGGGAGCTGAACCCGGCAAGTTCCACCTTTCGGGCCGCGCGGAGACATGAGTGACCATTCAATTCGCCAACGCCATCGTCCAGCGCCTTGGGCCCTGCCGCATCGCTCTCGATAACGCTGCCCATGAAGGGTTGGCCCGCGAACTTGCACTGATGGGTTGCGATATCGCCGATATCATGAAAGCCGAACCCGCCAAGAGCTCCAATGGCCCCACTGCCGGCTTCCTCGCCTGGACCGAACCCAACCCCAAGAACTCGTTCGCCGATGCCATCCGACCATTCCGGCGTATGGACGCGCTGGTGCTGCAAAGTGCCGGCCAGGACCGGCGCGTTATTGAACGCTCGCTATTCGAAGCCGGCTGGCAGCGCCATCCTGGTGGGATGATGCTCGGCGAATATCCGGCATGGTCGGGCAATACGCTGCCCATGCTCAGCTACTACAGCCGTGCGTCGCACGGCGGCGGTGCACATGAGTTGCAGAAGGGAAGCATCGAGGCCGACGCAACCATCGCCCGCTATGCGATAGCCGCCAATCATGTCCGCCCTGGCGACCAAATCCTCGTCGATGGCATGGGTTCATCGGACGGCGTCGCCATTCTTGCCGCGCAATCACGTGCGGGATCGATCACCCGTGTCGCGACAAAGGCGCGGGCGGGGACCATCGATGCGAGCCTCGTCGCCATCGCCGATCATTCGATCGATATGGTCGTTGCCTTCGAGCCGGCGATGCCCGCCGACTGGATTGCCCGTCTCGCCGATTTTGCACGCGTGCTCAAATATGACGGCAGGCTGGTGATCGGTTGGCGGCAGCTCGGCCAGGACCCGACCCGTCCTTCGAATTGGGAGGGACTGCTCAACGTGGCATCCGAACTATTCGTCCCCGAGATTCGCTATGTGCAGATTCCCGTCGGTGGCGATCCCAATGGCTCGCACGCAATCTTCCCGGTCGACAAGGAACAGGCGGTTGCGACCGAATGGCTGATCATGGTGGCCTCGGCCAATCCACTGCTCGGCGAGTCCACAGCCGCCGATTATGATCACCCTGCCTTTCCGAACGCGATGGGCACGCGTCCGGCGCTGGTCGATTTCGGCGCCGCCTATGACAACCCCTGGCTGTACCGCTCGATGGTCCAGATGGGCGAGCGACTGGGCGACGACCTCAAACTTGCTCGGCTTGCCGAATGCGTGATCGAGGATTCCCGGGATAATTCGGCCGATCGCGGCGCCGCAATCGCGGTGCTCGGTTACCGCGTGCTCGAATTGCGGCTTACTCACCTCGTGAACCAGATCATCTCGTTGATCGCCGCCTATGTCGATCAGCCGCTCGGCGACGACACACCGGTCCATGTTCGCCGTTGGCGCATTTCACTCGCCTTCCTGGCTGGCCGGTTAAGCGAACTAAACGGCGATCGCGAGGCCGCGAAGCGCTGGTATCGCGAGGCGGCCGATGGCGAGTGGATTGCCTTTTCGCCGCTGCTCGCGACCAAGACTATTGCGGCCACCTTCTACCATGCGCGGCTGCTGCTCGCCGATGGCGACAGCCCAGCCGCGCTCACCTGTTTCCAGCGTGGAGTCGAAACCGCGCTTGCCGCCGCGGCCTTCCCGCATGGCGAGCAGATGGGGCCCGCCGATCAACCGCTGTCTTTCTATCTGACCGAACTCGCCGAAGTTATCGACATGGGATCGCAATGCGCCAATGCGGTCGCCCATTTCCATCTGTGGCACCGCGACCCGGGGCTGTTCTGGCGACAGGTCGACGTCCGCCGCTTCGGCCTCGCCTCCTGGGCACGCGATCTGGAGCAGGAAAATCAACGGCTGCGGGCCGCCTGAGGAGTATAGGACAATGAACGCACCGCTGCGCGGCCTCCAGCCCGAAACATTTTATCCCGCCGAAATGGCCGAAACGCTGAGGCAGCTGGTCAAGACCTTCACCCGACGCGACGACGTTGCCAGGCTCATCCCCGACAATGGCGTCGGCATCGAACTGGGGGTCGCCGCCGGCGACTTTTCTGAGCGCATCCTGCAGCATGAGCAGGTCGGCTATCTGTTCAGCGTCGACATGTGGGCGGGCGACCGCGGCCACGGCGTCGACCAATATCGCGAGGCGATCATTCGCCTGAACCCCTACCGCCAGCGTAACGCGATCATGAGGATGCGGTTCGACGAAGCATTGTGCCTCTTCACCGATGAGTCATTCGATTTCATCTATGTCGACGGCTATGCCCATGATGGCGAGCTCAACGGCGCCACCTTCCGCGACTGGTTTCCCAGGTTGAAGCGGGGCGGAATCATCGGCGGGGACGATTACCATGCCGACTGGCCGCTCGTGGTCGCAGCGGTCGATGCCTTCGTTGCGGAGAACGGGCTCGAGCTGCACGTCATTGATTGCCACGAAGACAGCTGGAACTCGCAATATCCCACCTGGTTCGCGATCAAGCCCTGACATGTATCAATCGAAATTCCCTGCCGGACCTTCGGATGCCGAGGCGATCCTCGACCATGGACGCGCCGTGCTCGATCTGGAAGCGCAGGCCCTCGTGCGCCTGAGTTTCGCGCTTGACGAGGAGTTCGCCAGCGCCGTCGAACTGATCTTGCAGACCCGCGGCCGCGTGGTCGTCAGCGGCATGGGAAAATCAGGGCATGTCGCCCGCAAGATGGCTGCGACCTTCGCCTCGACCGGCACCCCGGCGATCTTCATCCATCCAGGCGAAGCGGCGCATGGTGATCTCGGCATGCTGCTCGCCGAGGACCTGCTCGTGGTTCTGTCCAATTCCGGTGCGACCCCGGAACTGCGCCCGATTCTACACTACGCCGATCGTCTCGGCTGCCCAATCGTGGCGATTACGGCCCAGCGCCATTCGCCGATCGGCCAAGCCGCCACCAATTGCCTTGCCCTGCCCCAGGTCCGCGAAGCCTGCCCGGTCAATATCTCGCCGACGACATCGACCACGCTGATGCTCGCGCTGGGCGACGCGCTCGCCGTGGCTACGATGAGCATGCGGGGGGTTTCGCGCGAACAGCTCGAGCGGCTTCATCCCGGTGGCGCGATCGGCAACCGGCTGTTGCCGGTCAACGAGATCATGCACATGGGCGAAGCGCTGCCGTTGGTGCCGGCCGATCTGCCGATGCGCACCGTGCTCGTGACAATGACCGAGAAGAGCCTAGGCATTGCAGGCGTTATTGACGATGATGGTCGGCTCATTGGAACGATCACCGACGGCGACCTTCGCCGCAACGTAGACCGATTGCTGACGAGCACCGCCCGGGACGTGATGACCATCAACCCGAAAACGATCGCCGACGGTACCTATGCCGAGGATGCCCGGGCCATCCTCGCCTCAAACCGTATCACCTCGCTGTTCGTGATGGATCATGACGCGCCGGAAACACCGATTGGCCTGGTGCATATCCACGATTTCAGCCGACTGGGACTCAGTTAGACAACGCGCTTGATCACATTTTAGTTCCATATATGTTCTATACAGAACAAACTTGGAATCGAATCGCATGGCGACCGCGTTCGACAGTGTCCCGAACATGCTTCGACTGGCGCCCGCGCCCGCAATGCGGCCACCTGCCGATGCCGCGACCGATACCAGCGGCCATCGCGCACGGCTTCGTCGGCGGCTCATCGATGGCGGCCCCGATGCGCTGCTCGATCATGAGCTGGTCGAATATCTCCTCGCGCTGTCCATCCCGCGCAAGGATACCAAACCGATGGCGCGGGCACTGATCGACGAGTTCGGGGGGCTGGGCCCGCTGCTGTCCGCCGATCCGGAGACGCTGGCGCGCGCGGGACTGAGCGATGGCGTGGTCGCCGCACTCAAGATCGCGGAGGCATCCGCCCTTCGGCTGCTTAAGAGCCGGATAAGGCAGCGGCCGATCCTGTCCGACTGGCAAGCACTTGCCGATTATCTACGGGCGGACATGGCCCATCGTGCGGTTGAGCGGGTGCGAGTACTCTACCTCAACAGCAAGAATATGCTCGTCAGAGATGAGCTTGTGTCGGAAGGGTCGATCGACCAGGCAGCGGTTCATGTCCGCGAAGTGATCCGGCGCGCGCTCGAACTTCATGCGGCGGCATTGATCATCGTTCACAACCATCCATCTGGCGATCCACAGCCAAGCCGTCAGGATATTGCGCTGACGAAGGAACTGATAGCCGCCGCGAAACCGCTCGGCATCAGCATCCACGACCATATCATCGTGGGAGGGACGAAACAGGCAAGTCTCCGGTCGCTCGGCCTAATGTAAAGCGACTTCGTCTGATCGATGCTTTAGGGGTTGGGTCAGATCAATTGCCGCACCTCGCCCCCTCTGCTAGGCGCGGCCCTTTCCGCAGGCGCACGCACAAGGACAGAGCATGATCCCCCGCTATTCCCGGCCCGAGATGGTGAAAATCTGGGAGCCCGAGACGCGCTTCCAGATCTGGTTCGAGATCGAGGCGCATGCCACTGATGCCCTGGCCGAACTGGGCGTGGTCCCGAAATCAGCGGCGAAGGCGATCTGGGAAAAGGGCGCGTTCGACGTAGCCCGGATCGACGAGATCGAGGCCGAGGTGAAGCACGATGTCATCGCCTTCCTGACCAGCGTTGCCGAACATGTCGGCGATGAAGCACGTTTCATGCATCAAGGAATGACATCCTCCGACGTGCTCGACACCTGCTTCGCAGTCCAGCTTGCCCGCGCTTCGGACATATTGATCGCCGATCTGGACAGGCTGCTCGAGGCGATCAAGCGCCGCGCCTATGAGCACAAGATGACCGCGACGATCGGTCGTAGCCACGGGATCCATGCCGAGCCGGTCACATTCGGCCTCAAGCTGGCACAGGCCTATGCCGAGTTCGCGCGCAACCGCGAACGGCTGATCGCCGCCCGCGCTGAAATCGCGACCTGCGCAATTTCCGGCGCGGTCGGCACCTTCGCCAATATTGATCCCCGGGTAGAGGAACATGTCGCACGGAAGATGGGGCTGACGGTCGAGCCGGTGTCGACCCAGGTAATCCCGCGCGACCGCCATGCCATGTTTTTCGCAACGCTGGGCGTGATCGCCTCGTCGGTCGAACGGCTGGCGACCGAGGTCCGCCATCTTCAGCGCACCGAGGTGCTCGAAGCGGAAGAATATTTCTCGCCCGGCCAGAAGGGCTCGTCGGCAATGCCGCACAAGCGAAATCCCGTCCTCACCGAGAATCTGACCGGCCTCGCCCGCCTCGTGCGCGGCTATGTCACACCGGCACTCGAAAATGTCGCGCTCTGGCACGAACGCGACATCAGCCACAGCTCGGTCGAACGGATGATCGGCCCCGATGCGACGGTGACGCTCGATTTCGCCCTCGCACGACTGACTGGCGTGATCGATAAGCTGCTCGTCTACCCCGAGCGCATGCAGAAGAATCTCGATCGGATGGGCGGCCTTGTCCATTCTCAGCGCGTCCTGCTCGCGCTCACCCAGGCGGGGATCAGCCGCGAAGACGCCTATCGCATCGTCCAACGCAACGCGATGAAGGTGTGGGATTCGGACGGTGCGCTGTCGCTGCTCGAGCTTCTCAAGGCCGATCCGCAGGTGACCGAGAAAATCAGCGCCGCCGAACTCGAAGAGAAGTTCGACCTCGACTATCATCTGAAGCACGTCGACACGATCTTCGCGCGCGTCTTCGGCTGAACGGTTACGCGGCGAGATTGCAAGGGCAGCCAATGCCGGGCATCGTTCCGGGCATGAACTTCGCGCCGATCCTGGTGCTGATCGTCAACTATCGCACGCCTGCGCTCACGCTGCAGGCGGTCCGCACTCTTGCGGCCGAAGTCCGGGCGCGCGGTGATGCGCATATGATGATCATCGACAATGGCTCGGCAGATGGATCCGCGGAGGAGATCGCGCTCGCTCTTGAGCAGGAGAAGCTAGAGGACTGCTGCTCCCTGCTTCCGCTCGACGCCAATCTCGGCTTTGCCGGGGGCAATAATGCCGGCCTCGAACACTATCGGCAGCGAGCAGGGCGATGGCCTGATTATGTCTGGTTGCTCAACCCGGACACCATCCCTCTCCAAGGCGCGCTGAGCACGCTGGTCACATTTCTCGATGGGAAACCGGAAGCCGGACTCGCGGGAGGGCGCTGCCTGCGCACCGACGGCAGCATTCGGCACAGCGCCTTCCGGTTCCACTCGCCTCTCAGCGAGTTTGTCACTGCGCTTGATCTTGGCCCGCTGCGCCGCCTTATGCAGCGCCACGATGTCGTCCTGCCGATCGTCAATCGGCCATGCCCGGCACAATGGCTTTCAGGCTCGCACCTGATGATCCGCGGTTCCGTATTCGATCGGATCGGCGTGCTCGATGCCCGCTATTTCCTCTATTTTGAAGAAACCGACTTCTGTGCACGGGCCGGGAATGCCGGGTTCGAGATATGGCATGTCCCGGACAGCCAGGTGATCCACCTCGGTGGTCAATCCACCGGCGTCACCGAAACGGGCCCGACCCGGCGGCGGCCGCAATATTGGTTCGCCTCTCGCGCCAGATTCTATCTCCGGCGGCATGGCGTCGCGGCCACCCATATTGCCAACCTGCTATGGCTAATCGCCACCCCCCCGGGCATGCTTCTTGCGCGTTTGCGCGGTCGCCGACGACAGGAAGCGCCGCGGCTGTGGCGAGATTTTCTGCTTCATTATTATGGCCCGAACGGCCTCATGTATCGCACCCGCGAGTTGGCGGCTTGAGCGGGCAACGGCTTCCCGACTTCGTCATCATCGGCGCGATGAAGGCGGCGACCAGCACCCTCCACCGGCAATTGTCGGCTCAGCCCGGCATCTTCATGACCGAACCCAAGGAACCCAATTTCTTCAGCGACGCGGAGCAATGGTCGCAAGGAATGGGCTGGTATCGCAACCTGTTCGCCGCCGCACCCGAACAGGCGCTCTGCGGCGAGGCGAGTACCCACTACACCAAGCTGCCCGACTATCCCGACGCCCTTCCCCGCCTCCGCGCCGCCATCCCGTCCGCGCGCCTGATCTACATAATGCGCCATCCGATCGACCGGCTGATCTCGCATTACCGTCACGGCTGGCTCGAACATTCGATCGACGGTCCGATAGACGAGGCGATCGATCAGCATCCCGAACTGGTCGATTATGGCTGCTACGCGATGCAGATAACGCCCTGGCTCGATGCATTCGGTCGCGAACATATCCTACCCGTCTTCATGGAACGGATGATCGCCGGCCCGCAGGACGAACTCGAACGCATCTGCCGATTCCTAGGCTATGATGGACGGCCAGACTGGCAAGAAGATATCGCTCCCCAGAATATGTCATCCGAGCGACTTCGCGATAGCGCCTGGCGCGACCGGTTTGTCTACAATCCGTTTCTCACGCGCTTGCGCCGAACACTGGTGCCATTGGCTGTCCGCAGTCGCATCAAACGCCTGTGGCAGATGACGGAGGTGCCCGTGATCGGCGCATCCCGGTTCGCCCGGATCACAGCAAATTTCGATGAGGATCTGGCGAAACTCGGCGAAATGCTTGGCACGCGCCTCGACTGTGCGAACTTTCAAGCAATGGTAAGGGAACGGCCGCTCGACTGGGCCTAATTCTTCCGGGCAATCGCCGCAAGTTCGGCATTCCGTTGCGCCGACGCTGCGAGCGTTGCCCGCATCAGAGTCTTGAGCGCTTCGTCTCGATCGAGCACGTTGAGCCCCTCGCGCGTACTGCCGCCCGGGCTCGCGACGCGATCGGCGAGGACCGCCGGGCTTTCGGCCGATTGCGCGGCGAGCAGACCCGATCCCTTCACAGTCGCCGTCGCCAGCCGCAGCGCCTGATCCGCCGGTAGCCCGAGCGCTGCACCCGCCTCCGCCATTGCCTCGATAAAACGGAACAGGAAACCGGGGCCACAGCCGGACAGCGCCGTCACAGCATCGAACAGAGCCTCGTCCTCGATCCATTCCACCAGCCCAAGCGGTTTCACCAGTTGTGCCGCGTCATTCCGGACGCTGGCATCGGCACCAGACGAATAGAGCGCGGTCACACCCTCCCCGATGGATACCGGCAGGTTTGGCATGGCGCGCACGGTATGGCGCGCACCAAAGGCCTCGCCAAGCGTTTGCGTTTCGACCCCGGCGAGAATTGACAGCAACAGTCGTGGCGATCCTGTTTTCGCGCCGAACACCGCCCGGACATCGCCGAGTTGCTGGGGCTTAACCGCGAGCACGAGAATGTCGGGCTGCACATCGCTCGCCGGCACCTCGCGCAGCAGCGTGACGCCCAGGGGGACGCTTTTCACGAAGGGATCGATCACGGTGATCGGGCGGCGCCAGCCAGGCGATCCGATCCACCCGCGCAGCATCGCCCCGCCCATATTCCCGGCGCCGATCAGCCAGAGCGCCCCATCAGACATGGAATCAGGCCTCGCCCTGGGTCTCGATCATAGCCGCGGCGATCGCCTCCTGCGGAGTCTTGTCACTCCACAGCACAAACTGGAAGACCGGGTAGAAGCGCTCGCACTCGTCGATCGCCGTCTCGATCAGCGTTTCGGCTTGGTCGAGCGTCAGCGTCGCATCATTCCCTTGCGTTTCAAGCAGTGCGGCGTGCCGAAACAGCACCATCGAGGAGCTGGTCCACATCTCGAAATGGCCGAGCCACAATTGCTCGTTGATCAGGCCCATCGTCTCGTACATCGCCGACTTCTTATCGGCGGTGACGCGGATGTCGGGCAAGGCGAGGAACTGGAGGACGCGATCCTCATCGCGCCATACCGCGCGAAGTTCATATTGCGCCCAGCTGCCCTTGAACTGGGCGACAATCTCCTCGTCGCCGGCTCGCTGGAAATCCCATCCTCGCGCGGAGAAATAATGCTCCAGCATGTCAATGGGAGCGCTTGCATCACGCGCGGATTCAAAATCGTCGAGGTCCATTCGGGGCTAACTCCACTGCCCTAATGCCCGATCCGTGGCCCGGATCCTGCCCCGGTTCAACCCGCTGGCGGCATAAAGCTGTGGATAGCTGCAGCTTAGCTGCCCGTCTTGTCTTTCGCGGACGCGAGGGCTTCGACCTTAGACTTCAGTTCTTCTACCTCGTCGCGGGCAGCGGCCGCCATCGCCTTTACCGCCTCGAATTCCTCGCGGCTGACGAAGTCCATGCCTGCGATCCATTCCTTGGCGCGTTCCTTGAATGAAGCTTCGGCCTCGCGGCCCATCCCCGCCAGCGTCCCGGCGGCGCCATTCATCATTTTCACAAAGTCGTCGAACAGGCGATTTTCGGACTGCATGACCAATTCCCTTTTTGCGACCGCCATCACTGATGAGCGGGCTTCATTGAACAATGATCTGGGTATTACCGGTGGTGGTGACAAGAGCCGGCCCCCACGGATTGAGTTCATGGATCCGCCAGTTCAGATATCCCGCGAACAGCAGCCAGACGAGATAAGGCAACATCAGCAGCGCGGCGACCCGT
>CANJRZ010000048.1 GCA_947476735.1 Sphingomonadaceae bacterium | reverse complement strand
GCGTCAGCGCGCGCTTTCGTCGTTTCACCGTAGCGATGGCAAGGCCGGCAATGTCGCGGGCGAGCCCAAAGGCCCGGTCGAACCAGAACTGAAGCCGCATGCCGGTCAGATCGCTGCCATGCTCGGCGACGAAGCGCGCCTTTCGATCGGGACGAGACTTTGAAGTCCACCACACCCTGCCGTTCACCAATTTTGGTCCTGTTCGAGCTGCCAGTCGTCACGCCGAGGGGCTATTGCGGAATCATCCGATGTTTCTGAAGATTCTGGACAAAGCCACGCACCGTCGGCTGACCGGGCGCTATTTTGACCCGGATACCCAAAAAGTTCTGGAGCCATTCAATGCTGCGCAGCGGGCCTGGCATGGCACCAATGCCCTGCAGAAGACGACTGCACTGGCCGCGGGCGGGATGGCCGTCGACGAGGGACAAAATTTGCGGCGGAGGTCAGAAGGGGCGGCTGTTCCAATGGCGGGCCAGGACGAGCGACGTCGGAGCGGAGGGGGGCGGCCTGTCTTCGATCCCGATCGCCCGATTGACGTGAAAAGGACCGAACAAGGCTTCATCATCTCCAACCGGAAACGATGAGGGAGGTGGATCGGGGTGAGTGGAAAAGAGGGCTTCGGGACATGCGGGCAGGGCCTGCAGCCTCACGCCATCCGCAACCCCCCGCTCGCCTCGATGTTCTGAGCCGTCACCCAGCGCCCCGCATCACCCGCCAGCGCATGGACGAAGTCGGCGATGTCCTCGACCGTGGCGAAGCGTCGCAGCAGGGTGGATTCCGAGATCGCCCTGACCATCGCCCGATCGCTCATCACGCCCGCGTTGACGTCGGTCTCGGTGAAGCCGGGGGCGACCGAGTTGACGGTGATGCCGCGCTCGCCGAGCTGGCGCGCGAGTGAACGGGTGAACATCTCCACCGCCGCCTTCGACATATTATAGGCGATCGTGTCCTTGTCCCCGAGGCGGGTGGCCGAGGAGGAAATGTTGATCACCCGGCCACCGTCCCGCAGATGCGGCAGCAGCGCGCGGGTCAGCTTGAACGGACCGAAGACATTGCTGTCGAAGATGCTGTGGAGCAGCTCGTCGTTCGTGTCGGCGATGCCCTTGTAGTCGCCGATGCCGACATTGTTGACGAGGATGTCGAGCCCGTTCGAACCGGTGCGCGCGTTCAACGCCTTGTCGAGTGCCGCCGCCAGCGCCTCGGCCGCGCCGGATGCGCCGATCGTCGCCTGCAGCGCGAACGCCTGACCGCCCGCGGCCTCGATCGCAGCGACGGTGGCGTGTGCCGCGCCCTCGTTGGTCGCATAGTTCACCGCCACGAGCGCCCCGGCCGCCCCGAGCCGTTCGGCGATACCGCGGCCGATGCCGCGCGAGGCGCCGGTGACGAGCGCGGTCTTGCCTTCGAGGTCGCGGGTCATGTGGCGTTCCTTCCGCTGATTGTTGATGCGATGTCGCGACTAGAAGCGCGCAAGGCAACAGCTTTGTCGCTGTGGCGGGGCGCGGTCCCGGCCATGGCGCACCGGCTGTTCACGCGCCCGATGCTGCGCTAAACAGCGGGCTGTTTGTACGAGTTGAGGGTGTGATGAGACTGGATCGACGTAGCTTGCTTGCCATGCTGCCCGCGCTGCTGATCGCGGGCCGGGCGATGGCGCAGGGTGCCCCGGAGGGCGCGCCCGATCAAACCGCCTTTCAAGCCGAGCTTGCGCCCTTCTGGGATCAGCTTGCGATGCTGCCTTATGTCCGTCAGCCCGCGCTCGAGCAGCCGAGCGCCGGCATCTGCTACATGTTCACCAACAAGGACTGCGAAGTCTGCCAGCTCGTCCACAAGGAATATCCAAAGGGTTATAGGCGGCTTGAGCTGCGCCACATCATCTACCCCTGGCCGGGCGAGCCCTATGAGGAGCTCAACCATATGTACCGGCCGGAGACGACTCTCGCCGAGTTCGAAGCCTATATGGCGCACCAGCTCACCGCGCGCTCGACCTCGGCGAGCCGCGACAAGGGCGACCTGGTGATGGCGGTCGCGGCTGAGATGGCGCAGCAACTCGTCGAAGGCGGCAGCTTCGGCACGCCCTTCTTCTTCAATGGCGCGCCCGGCGGCCCGTCCGGAAAGCTGGTGTTCAGCGCTGGCGATATCGTCTCGATGGCGTCCTTCCTCGACGCGGCGGCGTGAGTTTCGCGGCCTGAGGCCTCGCGCTTTACGCTGGTAATGCCCAGTCGATCGGGTCGATCCCCTGGTTTTGCAGAAAGCTGTTCGCCCGGGAGAAGTGCCTGCATCCGAAGAAGCCGCTATGTGCGGAGAGCGGCGAGGGGTGCGGCGCCTTGAGGACGAGATGGCGGCCGGCCTTGTCGGTTGAATCCACGAACGCCGCCTTCTTCTGGGCGTAGCTGCCCCACAGCATGAACACGACCGGTTCCTGCCGGGCATTGACGAGGCGGATGATCGCGTCGGTAAAGCGTTCCCAGCCGCGGTCGCGGTGCGAGGCGGCGAGACCCATTTCGACGGTGAGCACTGAATTGAGCAGCAGAACACCCTGCTTCGCCCAATGTTCTAGAAAGCCGTGCGCGGGCCGCTCGATGCCGAGGTCGGTCCGCAGCTCCTTGTAGATGTTGACGAGACTCGGCGGCGGCGGCACGCCGGGGCGGACGCTGAAGCAGAGGCCATGCGCCTGGCCGAGGCCATGATAGGGATCCTGTCCGAGGATCACGACGCGGACTTTGTCGAGCGGGGTCAGGTCGAGCGCGCGAAACCACTCGTTGCCGGCGGGGAAGATGCGCTTCCCTTTGGCGCGTTCGCCGACCAGGAATTGTTTGAGCGCGGCCATATAGGGCGCCGCGAACTCCTCGGCCAAGGGTGCGCGCCAGCTTTCGTGCAGTTTGACTTCGCCCGCCATGGGAAGATGTGTGACGCAGCTTGCGGATGAAGAAAAGCCGTTCCTCCCCGCGTCGGGGAGAAACCGGACCGCTACACCAGCAGCCGCTCGATCGCCTGCGCCAGTGCGACATAGAGCTTGCCCATGTCGGAGGACAGCATCGTCACCGCGAGCGCGCCGCCGTCGCGGCTGGCAAGGACGCGGCGGAGCAATGCCTCGAAATCGTGGATGTAACGGTTCACATGTTCGCGGAACTCGACATTGCCGTCGTAGAGCCGGGCGACACGTGAGGTTTCTTCGTTGCGCAGCAGACGCACTGCGGTGCGGGTAAAAGCGCCGTGATCGCCGTGCAGATAGGCCTTCCACGCGCCGTCGGGCACGTCGTGCGACAGCAGCTTGGTGACGTCGATCGCAGCCGAGTTGAGATGCTCGACGAGAATCGCCACCTCGCGGCTGACCTCGACCTGGTCGATCTGCTCGTGGCGGGTCTGCGCCTCGTTGACCCGCTTCTCCATGTTCGCTGTCGCTTCGCTCAGCGACAGCATGCGCTGGAGCAGCTTCTCACTCGCCTGGTTGGCCGCGGCAACGGCGGCCTCGGCCGTGTCGGAGATCAGGTGGATACGCTGAGTGACCTGGTCGCCAAAGGCCCGCTCGATCGCTTCTGCGCCGCTCCGCGCGAGCTTGTCGCTCGCGGCAGGGATGATCGATTCGAGCGCCGCGCGCGCGCTGCGCGCCGCCTCAGCGGCGGTCTCGCGAATCTGGAGAATCGCATCGATCAGCCCGCCGCCCGATAGCTCGGACAGCGAACGCATGTTCGACTCGGTCTCGGCGATCAGCCGGCCCAGCTCGTTTGAGTGATCGCGTAGCGCCTCCAGCCGCGCGTTGGCCTCTTCGGCGAACGCATCGGACAGCGCGCGCTGGCGATCGAGCATCGCGTCGCCTTCGGCGGCGATTTCGGCCATGCGCCGCGCGGCCTGGTCGCCCAGTCCTGAGATCGCGTCGCGCTGCCGGTCGATCATCGTATCGGCCGAACTGAGCCGGTCGGTTGCGCGCTCGACGGTCTGGGCCAGTTGCTCTGCCTGGGCGGTGACCGCGCGCATAGTCGCATCTCCCCGCGCCGCTTCGGCTTCAACCCGCTGCATGGTTTGCGGCAGGTCCCGCTCGATATTGCCGATGATTGAATCGAAGGCGATTCGCAGGCCGTTGGCGCGGTCGGTCAGCGTGCGGGCACCAGCCATGCTGTTGGTCACCGCCTGACCGAGATTGTCGACATGTTCGGACAGCGACACGACCAGTTCGGCCAGGTCGGCGGTCTGTTCGGTGCCAGAGGCGCCCAACGCCTCGAAGCGGCCTTCGATCGCACTAAGCGCATGTTCGAGGTTGGCAACGAGGCGCCGGGCATCCTCGTCCTGCCGAACGAACTGGGCCGACAGTGCTTCGGCGTTCGCGCCCATTTCGGCGAGCCGCTGGGCGATTGAAGCGGCGGCGGAGGTCCCGGCCTCGTCAAGCGCGGCGCGGCCATGCTCGATCATCGCCGCCATCGCCTCGCGCTGCAGGTCGAGGCTGCTGCGACTCGATTCGATCGCCACGCTCGCCCGGTCGAGGGTTGTATCAACCGCGGTGCCAAGGCCGACGGCAGCCTCCTCGATCGTTCGGGCGGTGCGTTCCGTGCGCGTCTCGATCCGCCCGATCTGGGTGGCGAGCCGTGCCGAGGCGGCACCAATCAGCTCATCGGCCTGCTGGCTGCGCGTGATGATCCCCGACAGCACCTCGGACAGACCCTCTGCATGTTCCCTGGCGGAGCCGCCGATCGACCGGATCATCTCGTTGACTTCGCCGACCATCTTCACCGAGCCCGGCAAGTCCTGCATCAGTCCGCTCATGTCGGATCGGGCGACGCCGGCGGCATTGTGCAACAGGGCCGTCTGGCGGGCGAGAAGATCGGTCTCGTCGCGCATGTCCATGCTGATCTGCTGAAGCTTCTCGGCGGCACGATTGCCTTCCTCGAGCAGCGAAGATGTGTGGCTTGCGAGATCGGTACGGCGATTGTCGAGCACGGCGGTCAACCGGGCCACCGTCTCCTCGAGCCGGCGACCCTCGATCCGCATCGACAGCGCTGTGTCGCCGAACCGGCGGACTTCGCCGCGGGTGCCGCGCTGGAGCAGCATGTAGATGATGCCGAGCAGCCCGAGCGGCCCGCTGGCCAGGGCGATGCCGTTGACGATCGTCGCCAGGTCGAGGCTGGTGGGAATGGCGCGCTGGCCTATCGACAACGCGATCCAGCCGGTTGCGGCGACGCCGAACAGCGCACCGGTCACTAAATCGCGGAAACTGCGCGGCGGCATTGACGTGGACGGCATGACATAGGCCGGCGCATCCTCGCGCACGGCCTCCCCCAGCAGGAGTTCGTCGGCTTCGTCTGAACCCATTTCCGCTGATGTTTCAGTGATTTCGCCTGAATCCGCCGCGACGCGGACAGCGTCGGCCTCAGCCGCGTTGGCGGCGCGCCAACGATCGAGCGGATGCGGAGCCTTCGCCATGATTTAGGGTTCTACAGGAATCACGAATCGAGCGATAGCCTCGACTAACGAAATCTTTACTGGTTGGGCCGCCTAATTGGCTGATGTCATTCCAGCCGGGATCGCTCGATCATCTCCTTGCCGAAGCCGTTGGCGGCGACAGCGCCATTGCGGCCAACCTGCGCGCTCTTTTCCTCGCCTCTGCGACGGCGCATGTCGCGGCGATGTCGAAGCCAGCGGGCGCTGGCCAATGGCGAGACGAAGCCCTGAGGCTTCAGGGGCTTGCCGCAAGCTTCGGCATGACCGCGCTGATGGAGGCGGCCTCATTTGCCGCCTGCGCCGGGCCGGATCCTCGGCTTCTCGACGCGTTAGCGGAGGCGTTGGTCGACTGCCGCTGAAGAGGGCGCTCTTCACCCCTGCTCGACGGGTGGCAAAAGCGGGAATGGCAACAAGAATTACACCGCCCCATTTCAGCACGGTCGGTGTGCAATCGCGCTTTGCCGAATCGCTTCACAGCGCCTATCCCAACCGGCTTGCCGAGGGGGGATCGCGACTTGCCGCTCGCAGCGCTTATTGCAGCGCAGGATCAGACAGACACGGGCGACGGTTTGCGCGCAACCCTGCCGCTCGCGGGGCGGACGCTCGTCGAATATCAGGTACGCCTCGCGATCGAGGCGGGTGCCGGTCATGCGATCATTCTGGTCGAACGAGTGCCCGCACCGTTGGCACAGGCGGTCGAGCGGCTCCGCCAGCAGGGGTTCCGGATCGAATTCGCCCGCAGCGTTGCGGATGCAACGGACCGCTTCCATCCCGACGAGCGCATCTTGCTGATCGACGATGGCGCGATCGCGGCGCAGTCCGCAGTCAATGCACTGGCCGTTCAGCATGGCGATGCACTGCTCGTGCTGCCCGATATGCAGGAGCATGCCGTCTTCGAACGGATCGACGCGGCGCAGCGTTGGGCGGGCTTCGCACTGTTCGGCAAGTCCGTGCTCGAGGCGACGGTGCAGATGCTCGGCGACTGGGATCTGAGCTCGACCTTGCTGCGTCGGCTCGTGCAGTCGCACGCGACACGAATCGACGCGCTTAATCCTGACGGAGACCGGCTAGTCCCACCGCCGCTGCTCGGTATCGGCCCGGCCGCGATCGGCGCGCTCGAAGCGGGGCTGCTGCGCCGTTCCGATACCGGCGACGGCAATTGGGTGGAGCTCTACCTCCACCGGCTCACGGCGAATCCGCTGGTCGCGCCGCTGATTGCGCGCAATGTCGATCAGCGGCATGTCGCGTGGGCAGGGGTGGTGATCGCCTGGGCCGCCACGCTGATCGCAGCTTTCAATCTGTTCTGGGTCCCGGTGCTCTTGTTGCCGGTGGCTACTGCAGTCGCCTCGGCGGCGCGGCGTATGGCGCGGATATGGGGCGGCGAGTCGTCCGCCCTAGCCGATATGGCCCGTTACGGCGCTGCGCTGGCGGTGCTCATTCTGCTCGGACGGCAATTGGCGATATCCGGTGGGTGGGGCTGGTGGCTGGTCACGGCGATCGCGCCGGCCGCGCTGGTCGGACTCGCGGGGCTAGGTCCGATCGTCAATGCGATCATGCCGCTCGCCCCGCCCCGCTGGATCGCCAGTGCCGACGCACTGATATGGAGTGCGCCGCCGCTGGCCGTCGTCGTCGGCTGGCCGTGGATGCTCGCGGCGCTGGCCGCTTACGCGGCGCTGTCCTTTCTCGAACGGTTCAGAGCAGCATGGAAGGGGGCACGGAATTGTGACAAGTGAACGGTTAGCTTCGGTTTAACGACGTTTCGATATGAACCAGGCATGATGGGGTTGGACGACGAACGTTTGGACAGTGGACGGCCCGCGGTGACGCGGTGGCTGAACGACGCTGTGCGCGCTCTTGACGGCCTTGATAGCAGGGTCGATCGCGCCGCTAGCGATCTCTTCGAATATCCCGGCGCTGGCCTTTCTGACCAGCATCGCGCCCAGATCACCCAATTGATGCGAGCGCTGATCGGCGCGATCGAGGATGAGCTGCGAATCCGAATCGGCCATTTGTTGCCCGCCGATGCCAGCCCTGAACTGGCGGCGGCACTCGGCTCGGCCCAGGTGGCGATCGCGTCGCCGCTGCTTGAGCGCACGCAGCTGCTGCGCGAAGCCGATCTGATTGGCGCTATGCTCCGCCGGGTAGACGAGCATCGCCTTGCGCTCGTCTTGGGGCGCGACTCGCCTTATCATGTTGCAGATCTCGCCCAGCGGCTACTCGACCTCGGCGACGACGACATTACCGAGGCGGTCATGGCGCTGCTGATCGCCGAGAGCCGGCGCTACGACCAGTTTGGCGATCCTGCGCTCGCTCGCACCGACCTGCCGCCAGGACCGCATCGCCGGCTGCTATGGGGAGTGGCTGCTGCGCTTCGCTACTATCTGATCCGCCAGCATGCATTGCCCGACATGCAGGCTGATCTGCTGCTGGCGCAGGCGGTCCGTGATCTGCTCGCGGAACATGAGGATGCCGATACGCTCGAGGGTCGCGCCGATGCTCTGGCGCTGCTCCTTCACGATCATGGCCTGATTGACGACAAGCTGCTCACCGATGCGCTCGAAGAGGGCTGGCTCGCACTGTTTACCGCCGCGGTCGCCCAGCGCGCGGGGATCGATGCGGCTGGGGTCTGGTCTATGATTGTCGATCCTGCGGGGATGATGCTGGGCACGGTGCTGCGCGCGATCGACTGCGAGCGCGATGCTGCAGTGACGGTGATGTGGCGGATCGGGTCGGCCGAGGGCGCGACCGAGGAAATGCTCGTCGAACGGGCCGAGGCATTTGAGCGGCTCGCCGTGCGTGAAGCGGCCGAGGCGGTGCTGATCTGGCGGCTTGACCCCAACTACCGGCGTGCGGTGCTCGAGATCGGAGAAGGCGGCATCGGGAGCAGTCGGCGACGATGAACGCTCCTTCGTCGATCCGGCCGGTCCACGGCAAGGTTGACGGTCGCGGCCTGTTGGTCGAGGCCGATCCTCCCTTGCTGCGTCTGCACGAACGCGCCGGCGGAGTGCAGGGCGGCGCGCTCGCAATACCGCAGCTCGCTTCACTGGTGCGCCTGGCACGGCGTCTGAAGATCACGATCTCGCGGCGCATTGTCGCGGCCAATGGCGAGGCGGATGTCGACCTTTGGGTCAAGCTGACACCCGCCGTAGACGGCGTCGCGCTGGCGATCACCGGGTGGCAGGAAATGCCTCCCGCGCCGCCGCCGCCGGGTCTTGACGCGGTTCGCTGGCGCGACTTCAGCCGGGCAAGCGCCGACTGGATCATCGAGATCGATCCGACGCTCCGGGTCACCCAGCCGCCCGCCAATATGCCGGGTGCAATCGGCCAGTCCATCGAAACGCTGTTTACGCTGAGCTGCGACGAGCGCGGCGTGACGCGCATCGCCGAGGCGGCTCTGCATGCCGAACGGTTCGAAGATGACGCCGCTACTTTTCTCGTCGGCACCGGCGTACCCGTCCGGATCGCCGGGGTTCCGTTGATCGACGGGGTAGGGGTGCTGGCCGGCTATCAGCTGCTGATCAGCCGGCGCAATCCTTTGGCGCAACCGCATTTCAGCGTGCCGCCACCGCTCGACGAGGCGTTCGGTACGCAGCTCGGCCGCGCCATGCGCGGGCCGCTCGATCAGATCATCGCCCATGCGGACGCGATCCACGACCGCGGTGACGGGCCGGTGCGGCGCGACTATGCCGGCTATGCCGAGGATATCGCCGGGGCGGGCCGCCACCTTCTGGCGCTGGTCGACGATCTCGTCGATCTCCAGACCATCGAGCGACCTGATTTCCAGCCCGAGGCTGAGGATGTCGACCTCGTCGACACTGCGCTGCGTGCCGCAGGGCTGCTCGGCGTGCGCGCAGCCAACCACCAGGTGACGATCGATCCGCCGCCGTCCGGGCAGCCGGTGATGGCGCGCGGCGATTATCGCCGCATCCTGCAGGTCCTGATCAATCTGGTGAGCAACGCCATCCGTCATTCGCCGCCAGGCGGGGTCGTATGGATACGCTGTGAGCGCGACAGCGCTATCGCGGCTATTGTCGTTGGCGATGCAGGAGAGGGAATCGCGCCCGAGCATCAGGAGCGGATTTTCGACAGGTTCGAACGGCTGGGTCTGATGGATGGGACGGGCAGCGGGCTTGGACTGTATATTTCGCGCCGGCTGGCCCGGGCGATGGGTGGTAATCTCGCTGTGGACAGCGGACCGGGACAAGGCGCCAGGTTCGTGTTTACACTGCCCGTAGGCAACTGATTTCTTCCGCATAGTGCGGGAGAAGGGGGGATCAGCGCGACTGGCGGACAAAAGCAATGGCCGGAGCTTTCGCCCCGGCCCATTAACTTGCGCTGCCGCGAAGACTACCGCTTGTCGACCGGCACATAGTCGCGTGGGCCTGCGCCCATGTAAAGCTGGCGCGGGCGGCCGATCTTTTGCTCAGGGTCCGAGATCATCTCATTCCACTGCGCAACCCAGCCGACGGTACGCGCGAGCGCGAACAGCACGGTGAACATCGTCGTCGGGAAGCCGATTGCCGACAGGATCACACCCGAATAAAAGTCGACATTCGGGTAGAGTTTCTTGTCGATGAAATACTGGTCCTTGAGCGCGATCTGCTCGAGCTCGCGGGCGGTGTCGAGCACGGGGTCGTTGATGCCGAGCTTGTCGAGCACCTCGGTTGCGGCCTTGCCGAGCACCTTTGCGCGCGGATCGAAATTCTTGTAGACGCGGTGACCGAATCCCATCAGCCGGAACGGATCGTCCTTGTTCTTGGCGCGGGCGATATATTCGGGGATGCGATCGGGGGTTCCGATCTCGCGCAACATGTTGAGCGCGGCCTCGTTGGCGCCGCCATGCGCGGGCCCCCACAGGCAGGCGATGCCGGCGGCGATGCAGGCAAACGGGTTGGCACCCGAGGAGCCGGCGAGACGCACGGTCGAGGTTGAGGCGTTCTGCTCATGGTCGGCATGGAGGATGAAAATCTTGTCCATTGCCGATTCGATCACCGGATCGACTTCATAATTCTCGGCCGGAACGCCGAACGTCATGCGCAGGAAGTTGGCGGTGTAGCTGAGCTCGTTCTTCGGATAGACGAAGGGCTGGCCGACCGAATATTTGAAGGCCATCGCCGCGATCGTCGGGATCTTGGCGATCAGCCGGTGCGAGGCGATCAGCCGTTGTTTCGGATCGGTGATGTCGGTCGAGTCATGATAGAAGGCTGACAGCGCACCGACCACGCCGCACATGATGGCCATCGGGTGGGCATCACGCCGAAAGCCGCGATAGAAGGTGGCGAGCTGCTCATGGAGCATGGTGTGGCGGCTGATCGTGTAGCTGAACTTGTCGAGCTCATCCTTGCTCGGCAACTCGCCGTTGAGCAGCAGGTAGGAGACCTCCATGAAGCTCGACTGCTCGGCGAGCTGGTCGATCGGATAGCCGCGGTGGAGGAGCACACCTGCATCGCCATCGATATATGTGATCGCCGACTGGCACGAGGCGGTCGAAGTGAAGCCCGGATCATAAGTGAACGCGCCGGTTGCGCCATAGAGCTTGCGGATGTCGATGACGTCGGGGCCAACGGTACCCGACAGGACCGGATATTCGGATGTCTTGCCCCCGAATTCGACCTTCACATTGTCCGACATGCTCTCTTCCTCCTGTTCGTTGCCCTGCCCAGGGACCGTAAGACCGATATGTTACGCCTCACTTAGCGACGGTCAGCCACGCTGATCGTCCAAACGCCCCAGGCTTTCCTCGCGACCGAGCAGAGCCAGAACGTCAAAAATTCCCGGAGAGGTGGTGCGGCCAGTCAGCGCAGCCCTGAGTGGTTGCGCTACTTTGCCGAGGCCGATCCCTCCGCATTCAGCCACCGTCCGGACCGCTGCCTCCAGTGCCGGAGCCGTCCAGTCTTCGGTGGCGGCAAGAGCGTTGCGGGCCTCGGCCAGCAACGCCTTGCCCGGTTCGTCTAGCAGCGATGCGGCCTTCTCGTCCATATCGAGCGGGCGGGTACGAAAAAGGAATGCCGCATTATCCGTTAACTCATTGATATCCTTTGCCCTTACCTTGAGAAAGGGAATGCTGCGTAGCAAAAGCTCCTGGTCGGCCGAGGCGAATGCACGGCCTGCACCGCGCGCGACTCCGGGCGCGATCAGATCGGCGAGTCTGGCGTCATCGGCCTCCCGCATATAATGACCGTTGACGTTTTCCAGCTTCTTGAAATCGAAGCGCGACGGCGAGCGACCTACGCCAGCGAGGTCGAACCACTCGATTGCCTGCTCGCGACAGATGATCTCGTCATCGCCATGGCCCCAGCCAAGCCGCAGAAGATAGTTGTTCACTGCCTCTGGGAGCAGCCCCATCTCGTCGCGATAGGCATCGACGCCAAGCGCGCCATGGCGCTTGGAGAGCTTTGCGCCGTCCGCGCCATGGATCAGCGGGATATGCGCATAGATCGGCTCGGGCCAACCAAGCGCACGAATCATCGCCAACTGGCGAAATGCATTGTTGAGATGGTCGTCGCCGCGAATCACATGGGTGACCCCCATGTCATGATCGTCGACGACCACTGCGAGCATATAGGTCGGCGTGCCGTCCGAACGGAGCAGGATCATATCGTCGAGCTCGGCGTTCTGGACGGTGACCCGGCCCTGGACCTGGTCGTCGATCGTCACTTCCCCCTCGCGCGGTGCTTTCAGGCGGACCACATAGGGCGCACCGGCGGGTGCGTCGGAGGGATCGCGATCGCGCCAGCGGCCATCGTAGCGCAGCGGTTGTCTGGCGGCGCGTTGCTGCTCGCGGAGTTCGGTGAGCTCCTCCTGGGTCGCGTAACAGCGATAGGCGTGGTCCGTCGCTAGCAATGCATTGGCGACCTCCGCGTGCCGTGCGGCGCGGGCGAACTGGTAGACGACTTCGCCGTCCCAGCTGAGATCCAGCCAGCGCATACCATCGAGGATGGCCTTGATCGCGGCCTCGGTTGAGCGCGCCCGATCGGTATCTTCGATGCGCAGCAGGAACTTGCCACCATGGTGGCGGGCGAACAGCCAGTTGAACAGCGCTGTTCGCGCTCCGCCAATATGGAGGAATCCGGTCGGCGACGGTGCGAAGCGGGTGACCACAGTCTGTTGATCGGTGCTTGCGCCCACGCGTACATTCTCCATGATCGGTCCGATGGCCAGCGACGCCGACGCGCCCCCTAAAGCATTTTCTGGCCGGGTCAAATTGACCGCCCGGTGGCTTGGGCCGATTCTCGGACGGGATCGCCAGCGTGGATTGCTCGAGACGATCGAGCATCGGCTCGAAGCGGAGCGCGACCAGCTCGCACTCTGGTTGCCCGTGGCGCTGGGTGCGGGGATTGCGTTGTGGCTGGTTCTCCCCGATCGGATCGCCTGGCTCGCAGCGATGGTGGTGCTGGCGGGAGTCGCGCTGACCGGAGCCGCAGTCGGCACCGGTCTGCGGATCGGTCGGGCGATCATGGTGGCGGGCCTCGCCGGCCTTGTCGGCATGGTCGTGATCTGGAACCGGGCTGATTGGGTGGCGTCGCCGCGGATCGATCGGCCGCTGGTCGTGCAGGTCGAGGGCCGAATCGAGACGATCGAGCGGATGCCGGCGCACGAACGGGTGCGCCTGACCATCCAGTCCGATCCCGGCCTGCTTCCGCCACGGATCAGGATCAATGTCGATGAAGCGGATATGCCTGACGGGGTTATCGGCGGGGCGCGGATCTCGGTGCGGGCGCGACTGCTTCCACCGGCACCCGCCGCAGTGCCGGGTGGTTACGATTATGCCCGCACCGCCTGGTTTCTCGGCATCGGCGCCACCGGCAAGGCGCTCGACAAACCCGCGATCGATGCATCGGCCGTCGGAGGCGGTTTCTCGACTTGGCTCGCAGACCGTCGGGCGCGGCTGACGGCCCATATCGAAGAGCGCGTCGACGGAGCGAGCGCGGGCGGGATCGCCGCCGCCTTCGCGACCGGCGATCAGGGCGCGATAGAAGAACAGGATGCTGAGGCCATCCGCCGTTCGGGCCTTGCCCATCTGTTGTCGGTTTCGGGCCTTCATGTCTCGGCGGTAGTTGCCGGAGTGATGCTCCTGACGCTCCGGCTGCTGGCACTGAGTCCTTCGTTGGCGCTGCGCGCGCCGCTCCTCCTGATCGCGGCTGGCGCGGGCGCGTTGGCAGGCATCTTCTACACCCTGCTTTCGGGCGCGCAGGTTCCCACGATCCGGTCGTGTGTGGCGGCGCTGCTCGTCCTCGCCGGTATCGCAATGGGGCGCGAGGCGATCACGCTGCGGCTGGTGGCGGCAGGAGCGCTGATCGTGCTTCTGATCTGGCCGGAAGCACTCGCCGGGCCGAGCTTCCAGCTGAGCTTCGCGGCGGTGACGGCGCTTGTCGCCTTCCTCGAACATCCCAGGGTTGCCGCTTTCGCCCGGCGGCGGGACGAGGGCTGGCTGATGCGTTTCGGGCGCTCGGTCGCGGTGCTTCTGCTCTCGGGGCTGGTGATCGAAGCGGCGCTGGCGCCGATCGCTCTGTTTCATTTCCACAAGTCAGGGCTGTATGGCGCCGCCGCCAATATCGTGGCCATCCCGCTCACCACTTTCGTGATTCTGCCACTCGAGGCACTGGCATTGCTACTCGACTCTGTCGGTATCGGGGCTCCCGTCTGGTGGCTTGTGTCGAAGGCACTGGCGTTTCTGCTGTGGCTTGCCCATCTCGTCGGAGATGCACCAGGCGCAGTGGCGATGATGCCGAGCATGGCATGGGGTGCTTTCGCGCTGATGGTGCTGGGGGGTCTCTGGATTGCCTTATGGCGGACCGGGATACGGCGCTGGGGGGTGGCATCCCTCGCGGTAGGCATGGTCTGGGCGATATTGTCTCCGGCCCCGGATCTGCTGGTGACGGGTGACGGACGCCATGTTGCGATCGTCCTCGGTGACGGGCGGGTCGCCCTGCTGCGGGAGCGTGCGGGCGACTATATCCGCGACGTGCTGAGCGAGGCGGCTGGGGTCGATGGCGATCCGCTGCCGATCGACGCGCTCCGGGCCGTGCGCTGCTCGGCTGACCTCTGCACGGCGCGGCTACGTCGCGGCGGACGCGAATGGCGGCTGCTTGCGACCCGGAGCCCCTATCTGGTCGATATCCGGCGGATGAACCATGCCTGCGCCAGCGCCGACATCGCGATCAGCGACCGCCGCCTCCCGCGGAGTTGTGTTCCGCGCTGGCTGAAGATCGACCGGCCCTATCTGGCGCGGAGCGGGGGCCTCGCGATCGATCTCGAACGGGCGCATGTCGACAGCGTGGCGGCCCATGTCGGCCGCCACCCGTGGACGCCCTTTCAAGAATAGAAGGCGTCAGGCCCTGACAATGACGGTCGGCCAGACCTCTTTTGTGACGCCGTTGACCATTGAGCCCAACGCATCCATGTCGCCGCGCTCGGTGCGCCAGGCAATATAGGCATCGTAGTCGGCTTCGCTGTCCCATTCTTCGATCAGGTTCAGCTTGTTGCCGTTGCGGACGATCCGGATGTTGCGGAAGCCAGGGCGCTTGGCGGTGTCCTTGATCATCTCGGGAAAACCGGCGGCGAGGCCGTCAACCACCTCGGGCTTGACGTCCATGGTCATGATGATCGTTACGCCGTCCGACATGCCTATTCTCCCCATCGATGTGATTCCGTGGCTGAATGACGTACATCGCAAAAAGCGTCAACCGCATGTCATGATCTGCGACGAAGCCGGTTGGGTTCGGCCAGCTTCGGCTCTATCAGTGGTCCGCAGCCATTCAGGGAGAGATGCGATGATCAGCTACGTCACGATCGGTACCAACGATGTCCGCAAGGCAGAGGCCTTTTATGGCCCGTTGCTCGCGAGCCAGGGCGTCACCAAATTATTCGATCACCCGAATGGCGGCGTGGTGTTCGGCAAGGACGGCCGGTTGGTGCTCGGCGCATTGACTCCGTTCGACCGGAATGAGGCGACGGTCGGCAACGGCACGATGATCGCGCTCGACATGCCAAGCCGCGAGGCGGTCGACGCCTTCCACGCGAAGGCGCTCGAGCTGGGCGGGAGCTGCGAGGGCGCGCCAGGCGAGCGCGGCCCCGGCTTCTACATGGCCTATTTCCGGGACCCCGAAGGCAACAAGCTCTGCGCTTGCAAGCTGGGGTGAGCTGATCCGATTGACCTATATCGTCATGCCTGCGGAGGCAGGCATCCATGTCTGTTTTCTCCCCCGGTGCCATCGGGGATGTGAGAGACATGGACCCCTGCCTCCGCAGGGGTGACGGACAGGAGGATTAGGCTCCCTGTTCAAACTTCAGCCGTCGCCACCAGCGTCGGCCAGTAATCGAGCTTCGACGAGACGGCGATCTGGGCCAGCATGTTCATGTCGCCGCGTTCGGTGCGGAACGCGATATAGGCCTCATAGTCGGCGACCGAGTCCCATTCCTCGAACAGGAAGACGCGGTTGGGGTTTTCGGTGTGGCGTACGACCCGGATGTAACGGAAGCCTCTGAACTTCACGGTGTCCTCGAGCATCTGCTGGAAGCCATCGCAAAAGGCATCCGCCGCTTCTGGCTTGAGTTCGATGTCGAGGGTTACGAACACGGTCATGGCAATCCTTCCTGTTAGCGCATTTGAAGAATGGTACATGGCCGAAAAGCAATCCGCCATTCCCGCTGGTGCAGGAATGGCGGCAGCTTGTCTCGTCGATGCGCGTGATCAGTAGCGGCGGAGCAGCCCGGCAAGCTTGCCCTGGATGCGGACCTGATCCGGCTTGTAACGCTGTGGATCATAGGAGCGGTTGGCCGGGTCGAGCCGGACCATCGCCCCTTCCTTGCGGAAATATTTAAGAGTCGCCTCATGCTCGGCGATCAGCGCGACGACGATCTCGCCGTCGCGCGCGGTTTCGGCGCGGCGGATCAGCGCATAGTCGCCATCAAGAATGCCGGCCTCGACCATCGAATCTCCCGAGACCTCGAGCGCATAATGCTCGCCCGGTCCGAGCAGCGCCGCGGGCACCGACAGGCTGCTATGGCCTTCGAGCGCCTCGATCGGCAAGCCGGCGGCGATGCGACCATGCAACGGTATTTCGAGGACATTTTCGTTCGCGGCCTGTGGGGCAGCGGGCGGAACCTTGACCTGGACGGAGGGCAGCTTGGCCGTCGTCTCCGGCATGCGCAAAACTTCGAGTGCGCGGGCACGATTGGGCAGTCGGCGGATGAAGTTGCGTTCCTCCAGTGCGCTGATCAGGCGGTGGACGCCCGACTTGGACTTGAGATCGAGCGCTTCCTTCATCTCCTCGAATGATGGCGAGACCCCGGTCTCCTTGAGCCGGTTATCGATAAAAGTGAGCAGTTCATGTTGCTTGCGTGTCAGCATTGCAGAAGTCCTCGTCGGGAACGGACGAGGAACATTTAGGCAACAGGATGGAATCTGTCAAGCGAGCGAAATAATCTCGATCTCGGCACCGGCTTCGAGTGCCGGAGCATCGGGCGGACGGACGATCAACATATCGGCTTCGGCGAGCGCGGCGAGTCCGGCGCTGTCCTGGCTGCGGACCGGGAAAGCGAGTCCATCCTTCCAGCGCGCGCGCAGATATTCGGCGCGGTTGCCGGTCGCCGGGACGGGGGCTCCGAGCCGGGCGGCGGCGGTCGGTGGGATCGGTTTGGCACTGCCGAGCAGATGCGCGATCAGCGGCTTCAGGAACAGGGTTGCGGTGACATAGGCCGAGACCGGATTGCCGGGTAGGCCGAGCACGATCGCGTCGCCCAGGGTGCCGATCATTACCGGTTTGCCGGGCTTCATCTTCACTTTCCAGAAATCGATCGTCGCCCCCGCCTTCTCCAGAGCGGGAAGGACGAGATCATGATCGCCGACCGAGGCGCCGCCGGTGGTGACGATGATATCAGCCTGGCCGGCTAGCCGGGTGAAAGCGGCGCTGATCAGATCGAGCTCGTCGCGGATCGCGCCATGGTCGGTCACCGTGCAGGCGAGGCCGCTGGCGAGCGCCGCCAGCATCGGTCCGTTCGACGAGGGCAGCATCGCGCCGGTGATCACTGAGCCGGGCGGGACCAGCTCGTTGCCGGTCGAGAGGATCGAGACCCTCGGGCGGCAGCGGACCGCGAGTGT
>CANJRZ010000047.1 GCA_947476735.1 Sphingomonadaceae bacterium | reverse complement strand
TTCCTTGGTAGCGGAGGAGGGACTTGAACCCCCGACACGCGGATTATGATTCCGCTGCTCTAACCAGCTGAGCTACTCCGCCCCAGGACGTCCGCGGATGCGGTGGAGCGGGCCTATAAGCGGGGCATTGATCCCGGTCAACTGGACATATGCGCGTCGGCGGCTAGACAGCGCCGGCAGAAGGTGAAGCCTTGGGGAGATTCGAAATTGGCGCACTATGACGTAGTGATCGTGGGGGCCGGCCATGGCGGCGCGCAAGCCGCGATCGCGCTGCGGCAGAACAAGTTCGAGGGCAGCATCGCCGTGATCGGCGACGAACCCGAACTGCCCTATGAGCGCCCGCCCCTTTCCAAGGAGTATTTCTCGGGCGAGAAGAGCTTCGAGCGGATCCTGATCCGCCCCGCCAGCTTCTGGGCGGAACGCAATGTCGAGATGATCCTCAAATATCGGGTCGTCACGGTCCATCCCGATCAGCATCAGATCATCCTCAGTGACGGATCGCTGATGGGCTATGGCAAGCTGATCTGGGCGACCGGCGGCGCACCGCGCCAGCTCCCCTGCGCGGGCAATCATTTCGCCGGCATCCACGGCGTGCGGACCCGGGCGGATGCCGACCGCATGACATCGCAGCTCCACGCAACCGACCGTGTCGTCGTGATCGGCGGCGGCTATATCGGGCTTGAAGCCGCGGCGGTGCTCAGCAAGTTCAACAAGCATGTCACCGTGCTCGAAGCGCTTGACCGCGTCCTTGCCCGCGTCGCCGGTGAAGCGCTGTCCCGCTTCTACGAGGCCGAGCATCGCGCCCATGGTGTCGACGTCCACCTCAACGCGCAGGTCGACTGCTTCGTCGGCAAGGACAATCATGTCACCGGCGTCCAGTTACGCGACGGATCGATCCTGCCCGCAGAGATGGTGATCGTCGGCATCGGCATCATCCCGGCGGTCGAGCCGCTGCTGGCGGCGGGCGCCGCGGGTGGCAACGGCGTCGATGTCGACGAATATTGCCAGACCAGCCTGCCCTACATCTATGCGATCGGCGACTGCGCGATGCATGCGAACGATTTCGCCGACGGCGCCCGCATCCGGCTCGAATCGGTGCAGAATGCCAATGACCAGGCCAACACCGCAGCCAAACATATCGCCGGGATCGGCGAGCCCTATCATGCGGTACCCTGGTTCTGGTCGAACCAATATGACCTGCGCCTCCAGACGATGGGCTTGTCGATCGGCTATGACGAGACGATCGTCCGCGGCGATCCGGCGAACCGGAGCTTCTCGGTGGTCTATCTCAAGGAGGGCCGGGTGCTGGCGCTCGACTGTGTCAACGCAGTGAAGGACTATGTCCAGGGCAAGGCGCTGGTCGTCGGCGGGATCAAACCCGACAAGGCGAGCGTCGCCGATCCGGAGATCCCGCTCAAGAGCCTATTGCCGGCCTGAGGGCACCAAGGAACCTGAAGGTCGCGTCCACGTTGGGGAGCCACATTCGGGCCTGGGAACGAGGATCGCGCACATGGAACTGACGGTCTCACTGGAAACGATCTGCCGGCTGATCATGCGCGCGCGCGAGCTAGAGGCGCAGGTACCCGGGAACGAAAATGACGACGACGAGCCGACCGACAGCGACGATCCGCTGGCGGTCCTCGAGGACGAAGCCAATGAGACGATCGAGGAAGAGATGCGGACCCTGCTCGAGGACCTCGCCGACGACGAGCTCGCCGAGATTCTCGCGCTCGCGCTGATCGGCCGCGGCACCTTCGACGCGAGCGAATGGGACGAGGCGCTCGAAGAGGCTAACAACGACGGCACCGACTCGATCGTCGAACAGCTGCTCGATATGCCGATGCTCGGCGGCTATCTCGACGCCGGCCTCGCCGCGTTCGATCTCAGCTGCGACGGAATGGGCCAGAACGACTGAAGCGCGATTCCGCGATCAGTTCCCAGGGGCCGCCCCGATAATAGTGCAGCGCAAGTCCCGTGATCTCGACCGGTCGCGGGCTGAACTCCTTTTGCAGCGCCTGGAGCAGCGCCCGCGCGGCGCTCGGCGGCACCTTGTTCTGAATGGTGATGTGCGGGCGCCAGGCGGCCTGGTCCTGCGGCATCAGCTGGCCGTGCAGCGCATCGGCGATCCGGGCGCGGATCGCGGCGAGACCGGGGCTTTCGACCGCGAGCGCAACACCCTGGCCGAGCGACATCAGGCGCGAGATCCGCGCCGCCGGCCGCGCTGTCGTGCGCGCCTCGCCGGAGAGCAGCCGCCTGAGGCTATCGAGCGCTGAGGGCGGCAGATGGTGAAACAGCGTCAGATGGGCGGGAAGCTGGTTGCGCCCGGCCGGGAAATGCTTGCGGCGCAGGCTGTCGGCCCAGGCGAGATCCTCAGCTCCCAGCAGGGCGGTGACGATGATCGGTGCAGGCGGGCTCGGCGACATCCGGCCCGCATACACGCCCTTCCCGGCTTGCGGGAGAGGGCGAAAGTTTCTCTCAATCGCGCCTTATGAAGCACATGCCTTCGCGGCCGTCCCAGCTGGACGGCAAGCATTCGATCCGCGCTTCAGGATCCAGCTTGCGGACGTGGACGCGTGCCTCGTCACGCCACACGCGCCGGTTATAGCCGGGGAATTCGGACATCCTGGTCCAGGCCTCGCCGGCATCGGCCGCCAGCACGCTCGCCACCGCATCAAGCGGAAGTTTGTCTTTCAGTTTCATCATGTGTTCGCCCTGCCAGCGATTCGCGGCACCGGCTGTTGCGCAAGTCACAACAATGTAAATAAGCGTCAAATCTCGACCTGGCTGCCCAGTTCGACGACGCGGTTGGTGGGCAGTTTGAAGAACTCCATCGCGCTTTCAGCGTTGCGCAGCATCCAGGCGAACAGCTTCTCGCGCCAGATCGCCATGCCCGGCCGGTCCGACGCGAGCAGCGTCTGGCGCGACAGGAAGAAGCTGGTGTCCATCATCCGGAAATCGGCGCCGCACTGCTTGTTACGCGCCAGCACCGCGGGCACGTCGGGATCCTCCATGAAGCCGTAATGGATCACCATCCGGAAGAAGCCCTGACCGAGATCGGAGAATTCGGAGCGCCCCTCCTCCGCCACATAGGGCACATCGGCGATCTTCACGGTGAGCAGGATGATCCGCTCGTGCAGAACCTTGTTGTGCTTGAGATTGTGGAGCAGCGCGTGCGGCACGCCGGCCGAATGCGAGGTCATGAACACCGCCGTGCCCGGTACCCGCGCCGCCGAGTTCACCGCCGACGCGACGAACACCTTCACCGGCATCGCCGCCTCGCGCAGCCGATCGACCATAAGCGCCCGGCCGCGCGCCCAGGTGGTGAGCATGGTGAAGGCGATGCCGCCGATCAGCAGCGGGAACCAGCCGCCATCGGGCACCTTGGTCAGGTTCGCGCCGAAATAAGCGATGTCGACCAGCGCGAACACCGCAATCAGCGAGCCTGCCAGCCACTTGTTCCAGCCCCACAGGTGGAACAGGACGACGGCGATCAGGCAGGTGTCAATCGCCATCGCGCCGGTCACCGCGATGCCATAGGCGGCGGCGAGGTTCGACGAGGTACGGAACGAGACAACCAGCAGGATCACCATCACCATCAGCCCCCAGTTCAAGGCCGGGATGTAGATCTGGCCGATTGAACCGGCGCTGGTGTGGGTGATCCGCAGACGCGGGATGAAGCCAAGCTGGATCGCCTGCTGGGTGACCGAGAAGGCGCCGGTGATCACCGCCTGCGAAGCGATCACGGTCGCCATGGTGGCGAGGATCACGAGCGGCAGGCGCAGCATTTCGGGCGCGAGCAGGAAGAAGGGATTCTGGATCGTTTGCAGCGCGGTCGCCATGTCCTGCGACAGGAGCATCGCGCCCTGGCCGAGATAGTTGAGCATCAGCGCGGGCAACACGAAGACCAGCCAGGACACCGCGATCGGCTTGCGGCCGAAATGGCCCATGTCGGCATAGAGCGCCTCGGCGCCCGTCACGGCCAAAACCACCGAGCCGAGCGCGAGGAAGGCAAGCGTGCCGTCCTCCATGAAGAAGCGCGCCGCATACCAGGGGTTGAGCGCGATCAGGACATGCGGATTGCCGATGATGTGCCAGACGCCGAGCACCGCCAGCACGGTGAAATAGACCAGCATGATAGGGCCAAACAGGGCGCCGACCCTGGCCGTTCCGCGCGACTGGATCAGGAACAGGCCGATCAGGATAGCGACCGCAAGCGGCGTCACCATCGGTGCAAAGCCCGCCTCGACGGTGGTCAGGCCTTCAACCGCCGACAGCACCGAGATGGCAGGGGTGATCATGCTGTCGCCGTAGAACAGCGCGGTGGCGAACACGCCGAGCAGGATGATCCCCTTGCTCCAACGCTTGCCTTCGGATTTGCGGTTGATCATCGCGAGCAGGGCGAGGCTCCCGCCCTCGCCCTTGTTGTCGGCGCGCATGATGATCGCGACATATTTGACCGTCACGACCAGCATCATCGACCAGAAGATCAGGCTGAGGACGCCGAGGACGTGGATCGAATCGGGGGGTAGCGGATGATGTCCCGCGAAGGTTTCGCGGAAGGCATAAAGCGGGCTGGTGCCGATATCACCGAAAACGACGCCGACAGCACCGAGCACCATCGCGCCCATGCTGCCGCGACCATGGCCGCCCGACGCGCCGTGGCTGGTGCCGCCGGTCGCGGCTGCCGCGTCGGCCGATGTGCCGCTCGTCATGCGAAGCTGGACTTCATGCTGTGAGTCATGCCCATGTCACGCGCCATTGGTCCCCCCGCAGAGCGCATTGCGGCGGCGCCTAGCACTTGTTCCATCGCCCCGCAACAAGCGGCAGAGTCGCTTCGGACGAATGCGTGTCGCTCACGGCGCGGTGGCGTCGACTACCGTAACGAGCAGCGACGCTTCCTGCCGGGCGCGCCGGGCGTCGGAATGGAAATCGGGCGCAGCGCACATCAGCAGCTGGTGCCCGTCCTCGCCGCCGAGCGCGCAGGCATAGACACCGTTGTCACCCGCCGACACCTCGGCCAGGATTTCGCCGCCCTCGGCGATGCAGCAGACGCGGTTGCCCATCGCATCGGCCACCCAGACGCGGTCGAGGCTGTCGATCGCGCAGCCGTCGGGGCCGAAGGCAAGGCCGGCGAGATCGCCTGCCGATGCGAGCGGCCGGCTTTCACCAAGCTGCGCCCAGACGCGCTGATTGCTCAGGCCGCCGTCGGCGCCGATGGTGAAGGCGGTGAGCCGCGCCGCGCCGCTTTCGGCGACGATCAGCGTCTTGCCGTCGCCGCTGATCACCGTGCCGTTGGGAAACCACAGCCCTTCGCCCTCGCGGTGGATCGAGCCGTCCGGATCGACCCGGGTGAGGAAGGTCGGTTGCGGTTCGGCGCCGTTCCAGATGTCGAAGCCGAAATTACCGACATAGGCGCGGCCATGCGCATCCACGACCATATCGTTGATGAAGAAGGGGATGTGACCGCTCAAATCGGCATGGACGACCAGCGCGCCATCCGGCTTGCGCCGGAGCAGCTTGCGATTATGCATCGATGCGATCAGCAGATCGCCATCGGGCAGCCAGCCGAGGCCCGACGGTTCGCCCTCGACCTCGGCCATCACCGTCTTCCTGCCGTCGGAGGTGATCCGCAGAACCTGCTTCGCGTAAATGTCCGAGCACCACCAGGCGCCGTCATGCCAGCGCGGACCTTCGAAGAAATATCCGCCGTCGATCAGTGTCTTCATCGCCCTCTCCCGATCCGTTCCTCGCGCAGCGCGCCGCGCCGTACCTTGCCCGCGGAGTTGCGCAGGGGCGTGGTCACGAACTCGAAGTCGCGTGGCACCTTGTAGCGGACGAGGAGACCGGCGACATGATCGCGGAGCTCATCTTCCTTGATATCCGTGCCGGCCTTGCGCTCGATCAGGGCATGAACCCGATGGCCAAGGTCCTCGTCGGGCAGACCGATCACCACCGCGCACTCGACGTCGGGATGCGCCTCGATCGCCGCTTCGACCTCGGCCGGATAGACGTTCGCTCCACCACTCACGATCATGTCGGCGCGGCGGTCGACGATGTAGAGATAGCCCTCCTCATCGAGATAGCCGAGATCGCCCGGCGACTCCCATTCGCCAACCGCCTTCGCCTCGGCTCCAATATAATGATAGGTGGCGTTCCGGCCGGCGTCGGGCAGGAAATATATCTCGCCGATCTCGTTCGGCGCGCAGGGACGGCCCTGCTCGTCGAGAATGGCGAGCTTGCCCACCGCGACCTTGCCAACCGATCCCTTATGAGTGAGCCATTCGCGGCCTGTGATCACGCAAGCCGCCTGCGCCTCGGTCTGCGAATACATCTCGAAGATGCGATCAGGGCCGAGCCAGTCGATCCAGCCCTGCTTGAGCCATACCGGGCAATGCGCCGCAGTGTGCCAGATCGTCCGGATCGACGACAGATCGAAACTCTCGCGAACCTCGACCGGCAGACGAAAGATGCGGTGCATCATCGTCGGCACGAGAAAGAGCCAGTCAACCTTGTAGCGCTCGATCAGCGCGAGCACGGCCGCCGGATCAAAACGGCCGGAATCGACGACATGGCTGCCCGCGAACATGCCCATGAAGGAGAATGAGAGCGGAGCGCTGTGATAGAGCGGCCCCGGATTGAGCTGCACGCCATCGACCTGGATGCCCATCACCGGCGCCATCGGATCGACCATGGTGCCGCCATGGGTGACGATGATCTTGGGGGTCCCGGTACTGCCGCCGCTCGCACCCGCCCGCCAGTAATTGCATTCGATCGGTGGCAGCGGATCGACCGGGAAGCTCTCATCGAGCGCCATGCCATGTTCGATGACCAGCTTGGGGCAAACGAGATCGACAATCCCGCGCAGCTCGGCCGCAGGCAGAGACGATGAGACCGGCTGCGGTGTCGCGCCCAGCTTCCACAGCGCGATGCAGGTCTCGACGAACTCCAATCCGTTGGGGAGCGCGATGGTGACGAAATCGCCCTGGCCAACCCCTTTGGCGGCGAGCATCCGAGCCCGGCGATTGGCTCGCGCCTCGATCTCGCCGCGGGTCATCGTCTCGTCCGCGAAGGTGATCATCGGCCGATCGGGATCGCGCCTGGCGTGAAAGGTGAAGATGGCGCCCAGGGGAAGTAGCTGACTCATGACCCTCTCTCCTGCCCTCAAGAGCTACTTCGCACCGGCCGACTCACTGATCCGTTCCTCGCGCAAGGCGCTGCGGCGGACCTTGCCTGCTTCGTCGCGCAACGGGCTTGTCACGAACTCGAACTGGCGCGGTACCTTGTAGCGCACGATCAGGCTCGCGACATGATCCCACAGGCCGTCCGCATCGACGCTCGCTCCCGGCTTGCGCTCGACCAGCGCGTGAACCCGATGGCCGAGATCGTCATCGGGCAGGCCGATCACGATCGCGCATTCGACATCGGGATGGGCTTCGATCGCCGCTTCGACCTCCGCCGGAAAGACGTTCGCGCCGCCGCTGACGATCAGATCGGTGCGGCGGTCGACGATGTAGAGATAGCCCTCCTCGTCGAGATAACCGAGATCGCCTGGCGTCTCCCATTCGCCGACAGCCTTCGCCGTCGCGCCGATATAATGATAGGTCGCATTCCTGCCGCCATCGGGCTTGAAATAGATTTCTCCCACCTCATGCGGCGCGCAGGCTTCGCCCTGTTCATCGAGGACCGCGAGACTGAAGGTGGGCGCCACCTTGCCGACCGATCCCTTGTGGGTCAGCCAGTCGACGCCGTTGATCACCGTGCAGCCATGCGCCTCGGTCGAGCCATAGAGCTCCCACAGACATTCGGGGCCAAGCCAGTCGATCCAGTGCTGCTTGAGCCAGACCGGGCAGTGCGCCGCCATATGCCAGATCGTCTTCAGCGAAGAGAGGTCGAAACCTTCGCGGACCTCGGTCGGCAGGCGCCAGATGCGGTGCATCATCGTCGGCACCAGATAGAGCCAGTCGATCCTGTGCTTTTCGATCAGAGCGAGCATCGTCGCGGGATCGAAACGCCCGCCATCGACGACATGGCCGCCGGTAAGCCAGCCCATCGCGGCGAAGTTGAGCGGACCACTATGGTAGAGCGGACCCGGATTGAGCTGCACGCCATCCACCCGGATGCCCATCACCGGCGCCATCGGATCGACCGAGGTGGCGCCGTGGGTGACGATAATCTTGGGCAGTCCGGTGCTCCCGCCGCTCGCATTGGCGCGCCAATATTTGCATTCGATCGACGGCAGCGGCTCGGCCGACAGGCTCTCGTCGAGCGGCAGGCCGCGAGGATTGACCGCAAAGCCGGGCAGCGCGGCGGGATCGGCACCGATCACCACCTTCGGCCGGACGAGATCGACAAACGCTCGCAATTCCGGGACGGGAAGCGTCGAGGACAGTGGTTGGGGGGTCGCGCCGAGCTTCCACAGCGCCATGCTGGTTTCAAGATATTCGAAGCTATTGGGCAGCGTAAGGGTGACGAAATCGCCATGCCCCACGCCCTGTGCGGCGAGCATCCGCGCCCGCCGACTGGCCCGCGCCTCCATCTCGCCGCGAGTCCTGGTCTCGTTGCCGAAGGTCGCCATGGGCCGGTCGGGATCGCGCCGGGCATGGAACAGAGTTACCATCCCAAGCGGCAGCTTCTCGCTCATGGCCGTCCCCTCCCCCGCAGGACTGTTACTTCAGATGATCGGGAATCTCGAAGCCAAAGAAGCGTGCAGCGTTCAAACCCAGTATCTTTGCGCGGCTATCCTCGCGCAGATGCCCCATATTGCGCTCGATCGCCTCGGCCGAGTGCGGCCACGTCCCCTCATGATGCGGGAAGTCGTTCGCCCACATCAGATTGTCCTCGAGCCCGAACTGCTCGGCAAGCGCGAGCGCCGGCTTATCCTCGCCGAGCGAGCAGGCGCCATTTGTCTTGAAATAGGTGCTTGGCAGTTCCTTCAGCTTGGGGCGCACCCAGAAATGATGCTTCCTGTACGCCTCGTCCATGCTTTCAAGCATCCAGGCGAGCCAGCCGGCATTGGCCTCGATCGATGCGAAACGGATCCTGGGGTGTCGCTCGATCACGCCCGAGGCGCACAGGGTCACCAGCGGTTCGAGCCCCGGCGCCATCGCGTGGACGACATAGTTGGTGATCGCCCCGCCAAAGCCACGCGCGGAACGAGGGTCCTTGCCCGATGCGACGTGGAAGGCGATTGGCAGATCGACGTCCTCGATGGCCGACCAGAGCTTCGCATAGGGCGGATATTGATAATTGGTGTGGCCGGGCTCTTCCGGACCGAAGATCGGCTTGGAAGGCAGCGAAAGGGCCTTGTAGCCAAGCTTCGCCACCCGCTCGATCTCGGCAACGGCGAGATCGACATCCGCGGTCGGGATGGCTGCGACCGGCGCGCAACGGTCGAGCACCGAGCCGAAATAGTCGATCGCCCAGTCATTCCAAACTCGCGCCTGGGCCATGATGAACTCGATGTCATGGCCGGCCCACATCAGCAGCGCGGGGCCGTTCGGGAAAATCACCTCGGCATCGACACCGTCGCGGTCCTGGGCGCTCAGCCGGGCCTCAAGTGAATCGAATGCCAGGTGGACGCTGAGTGCCGCTCCAGCGCGGGTGCGCAGCAGATCGTCGCCCGTCAACTCAGGCTCGAACAGCGGCTCGGCCCGCGTCGTGCCGTGCTGGACGAGATAGCGCACGCCGTCACGCACTTCGACCTTGGGCAACATGTCGCGAAAGCGCGGCTCGATCCGCTCCGCGAACAAAGTCGGCGGCGGCATCACATGCGTGTCGCAGGACACCATGAAATATTTCTTCTTCGCCTGCCCAGGCCTCGTGGTCCGCTCCCAGCCGATCTCGCCCGGCGTGTCGAGCCGCCATTCATTTTCCGGGTTCACATCGAGCAGAGTGGACATAGGAACCTCCCGTCCGTTCAGGCCGCGCCGAGAATAAGACCGCTGGTCGGCACCGCGCTGCCCGAGGTGACGATGATGTTTGCGACGTCTTTCACCTGGTTGACCGCGGTGCCACGGATCTGGCGCACCGCCTCGGCGATGCCATTCATGCCATGGATATAGGCCTCACCGACCTGCCCGCCATTGGTGTTGAGCGGCAGCCGGCCGTCGATACCGATCGTGCCACCCTTGATGAAATCCTTGGCTTCGCCCCTGGCGCAGAAACCGAGGCCTTCAAGCGACGGCAGGATGGTCGGCGCGAAATGATCGTAGATGTTCGCCATGCTGATATCGGCCGGCGTCATCCGCGCCATCGCGTAGAGTTGCCTGGCGGAAAAGGCGACCTCGTCATAGGGCGCGATATTGTCGCGATAATAGCTGGTCAGGTTCATCTGGCCTGCTGGTGCCGATTGCGAGGCCGCACGGATGATCGCCGGCTTCTGCTTCAGTGACTTCGCGCGTTCGGCACTGACCACCACCACCGCGACCGCTCCATCGCTTTCCTGGCAACAATCAAGCAACCGGAAAGGATCGGCAATCATCCGCGAGGCGAGATGATCCTCCACGGTGATCGGCTTGCCATAGAAGAAGGCCGCCGGATTGGTGGCCGCAAAACCGCGAGAGTTCACCGCGAGATTGGCGAAGTCGAGCTCGGTGGCACCGGTCTCATGCATGTAACGGCGCATGCCCAGGGCGATATAGGCCGCCGCGGTCGTGACGCCATGCAGTCCGTGATAGGTGAGGCCGGTATATTCGGAAGTCGGCGGGAGAGCCCCGCCCATCGGCTGGCCGAAGCGATATTGCGAGCGCTCGTTCATGGCGCGGTAGACAACGCAGACATCGCTGACCCCGGCCGCGACGGCTAACGCGGCATGGAGCACACCACCCGATCCGCCGCCGCCGCCATAATGTGGCCGGCTGAAGAAGGCGAGATCGCCCGCGCCGATGCCGCGCGCCACCTCGACCTCGATATTATTGTCCATGGTGAAGGTGACGAGGCCGTCGACCTCCCTGGGCTCGATTCCCGCATCGGCGAGCGCGGCACTGACCGCCTCGACCGCGAGCTGGAGTTCCGACCGACCCGAATTCTTCGAGAATTCGGTAGCCCCGATGCCGGCGATCGCCGTCTTGCCGCCAAGATCCGACATCAACGTGCCTCCCCGGTGAGCGCGAACTGGAACAGGGCGACGTCGTTGCGGCGGATATATTCGATGTCCACGGCCTTGCCGATCGCGACCGCATCACGCTGCTCGGGCCTGAGCCCGCCCAGCATGCGGATGCCTTCTTCGAGCTCGACGAGGACGACGGGATGAGGCGTGTCGAATCCCGGCAATGGCGGATGATAGTGAACCATATAGCTGTAGATCGAGCCCTTGCCCGACAGCTTCACCGCCGCCCAGTCGAGCGAGCCACAATCGCCGCACATCGGCGATGGCGGGTTGCGCAGCTTGCCGCAACCGCCGCATTTCTGGGCAAGAAGCTGTTGCCCCTCGAGCCCGCTGTAAAAGAAATCGAAATCCTGGTTGGAGCAGGGTGCATTATGCTTCGTCTGCTGTTCTCCGGTAGCGCTCAAAACCCTCTCCTCCTGGATTCGGACGTCAGCTATAGCCATGCGTCCATGACATTCAATAAAAACATAGCACGCTATGCTTTCATGCTTCCGCGGCACGCGCCTCCCGCGTGGCGCGCCGCGAATGGCGGTTCACTGCATCCTGATATTGGGCGAGCAGCACATCGCAACGGGGCAGCGCCGCGGGGGTGACAATGCCTCGCAGAACCATCGTGAAGGTCAGGCCGACATTGGCCTCGAGGCTGTCGAGCGAGATATCCTCCCAGAGCCAGTCCCCGAGACAGGAAGTGACGGCGCGGCCCAGCGTCCGCGCAATGAGATGGGGCGCAACAATGTCGGACAGAAAGCCGCCAGCAACCGCCTTTTCGATCAGATTGACGAAAACCCGCCGCTGCGGGGTCGAGAAGAAGGAGCGAAGTGATGGATCGCCGGTCAGCATCAGGTCGCGCAGGACCACGCGATAGAGCTGCGGATCACGCCGGTACATGTCCATGCTGACGCCGACGAACTCGTAAAGCGCATCGAACGCGTCCGGAGCAGCCATTCGGGCGAACCCCTCCTCATAGCGATCTAGCTCTTCGCTCAGGATTGCCTCGAGAACGCCGCGTTTCGATCCGAACAGATTATAAGGTGTCACTTCGCCGACACCCGCGCGCTGGGCCAGTGCGCGCATCGCGAAACCGGTTGACTCGTTTTCACGGATCAACGCCCGAGCTGCCTCCAGCAACGCCTGGCGGCGGCGGGCCTTTCCGCGCTCGCGCAGGCCGGCTGGCTCGGGTTCGATCATCAATCGTGACTTTCCGCTCATCCAGCCAAAAATCAAGTCGCCGGACACGGTAGGCGCGGATGATCAAGACAATGTCCAGGCCTGCCGGATTAGGCTAAGTCAAAGACACACACCAAGCCTTGGAGAGGCATGTCATGGAAACCGCCACTTTGCCGCCGCTGGTCGCCCCCTATGCAGGGCGCATTGTCGACGTCGACGCGCATGAGATGATGCCCGCCCAAATCTGGGTTGAGACGTTCGGCGAAGTAGCGAGACCCATGGCTGACGTGATCCTGTCGCAGCCGGTACGCAACAAGAACAGCGCGAATATCCCGGGCTATGCAGGCGACTATGCCAGGCTGAGCGCCGAAACCCTCTGGTCGACCAAGGGCGCCGACGCGCCGAGTTCAGTCGACATGGACCGTCGCCACGACGTGATGGATATGATGGGGATCAGGCACCAGTTGCTGTTCGCCACCAGCATCGGCCTGTGGGGCATGGTGCTCATCAATTCGCCGAAGGATCATCCGTTGCTGGCGAAAGTCGGCGGCGATGGCGAGGGTGGCTATCGCTATGCCCGCAAGCTGATGGAGGCCCATAATGAATGGCTCGCCACCGTCGCGCGCAAGTCAAACCGGATCAAGGCGGTTGCCCCTCTCCATGGCGACACGGTCGAAGACCTGATTGCGGGCGCACGCTGGGCGATAGACAATGGCATGGCAGGGGTCTGGATCACCAGCGGCCTGCTGCCCGGCGGAGTATCGCCCGCCGCCAGCGCGATGGATCCGCTTTATGCCATGCTCGCCGAGGCAAAGGTCTCGCTCCATTTCCACATTGGAGGCCTGGGCCCGTTCCTCGGCACCAACAAGTGGGGCGATGCCGAAGCCTTTCAGGGCTATAAGTCATCGGCCGAGATCAGCCTTGACCCCTGGTGGCTGTCGGCGGTTCACCTGTCGGTGCAGAATTTCATCGCGGTGATGGTGACCGGTGGCGTGTTCGACCGGCACCCCAATCTTTATGTCGGCTCCGAAGAGCATTGCGCCCACTGGATCGGCCCGCTCGCGCACATGCTCGACATCTGGCACGACAATAATAATTCGCTCCACGAGAAGCAGTTCGTCAATGGCCCGGCCGGCACCAAGCTGCCAATGCGACCGTCCGAATATATCGCCCGAAACGTCCGGGTCGCGCCGTTCGATTTCGAGCCGGTCGGCGCTTATATCGAGAAATATGGGCTCGAGACGGTCTATTGCTTCGCCAGCGATTATCCCCACGCCGAGGGCGGCTCTGACCCGATGGGCCGGTTCACTTCGGAACTGGAACGATTCGGTCCGGCGACGTTCGAGAAATTCTTCGTGACGAACGGCGAGGTGCTGTTTCCTGGCTCGTGAGTTTAGCGTTTCGGAACGTCGACTGTTCAGGCCTGGCTTTGAGACGAGGTCGGTCAAAGATCATGATCGGGGGAGTTCAGCGTGCCGCAAACAGCGGACGATTTTGTCGAGATTCAGAATCTCAAGGCGCGTTATTGCGAGACGGTCGATCGTGGCGCGCGAGATCCGGAAGGACTTCCGATACGGCTTGCCGAGATTTTCGCTGAAGACGCTGTCGGAGACTATGGGACGGGACTTCTGGAAGGTCGCGCGGCCATCATTGAATTTCTGATGACCCAGATCTGTGCGCCGCTCGACTGGCTCTTCCATGCGCTCCACACGCCCCGGATCGAAATCGACGGCGACAACGCTGCCGGCCACTGGACGGTCATTGCCCAATCCCGCGCGATCGGGACGGACAGCATCGAGACGCTGATCGGTCGATATCAGGACAGCTTTCGGCGGACATCATCCGGCTGGCGTATCGCCTCCATATGCGGCCGGCCTGACGGCTGAGGACAGCGCATCGTCACTCGGATTTGCGACTATAGCGTTTCCACCATCTCCCGCCATTGCAGGGCAATCACCGGGATCTCGCGGCTGGTCGCGTTCTTGTAGTCCTCGAACGGCGGGTACATCACCTCGAGAAAATCCCAGACCTTCGCTCGCTCCGCGCCTTCCAGCTGTCGCCACGGGCCGACGAACACATCATCGGCGATCCGGAAGCGAATCTCCTTCATCTCACACAGGTTGAGATACCAGGAGGGATGCTCGGCATGGCCGCCCTTCGAGGCAGCGATCATGACCTCCGGGCCATAGACGAAATAGGCCAGCGGATTGAAGTAGGTCTTGCCGCTCTTCCGGCCGATGGTCTTGAGCAGCAACGAGGGCATGAAGCGGAAGCCGCCCATGTCGCGCAGATCATTATAGTGCGCCTTGCGCGGATTGGTGAGGTAGAGTTGCCTGTGCTCCTCCAGCCAGTTCGCTCGCGCCGGGACGAGATGCGATCCGGCTACGGGCCGGCCATTATCCTGGGTCATGATCCTCTCCCTTTTGCCGGCAGGCTATGCGCATCGGCAGTGCCGTGCAATCACGCTCATTCCTCGGCCGCCAATGTCCTGAGAGTGAACTGGGTGACCAGCCGCATCACCCCGGGCAACGCCGACAATATCTCGCGGTGGACGCGCTCATAGCTGTCCCCCTCCGGGATCAGCACCTTTAGCAGATAATCGGACTCGCCGCTGAGCAGCCATGCCTCGTCGACCTGGGCGGTTCGCTCAAGCGCCCGTTCGAAAGCGAGCATGGTCGCCTGCCGCTGGTCGGTCAGCGTTACCTGAACGAACATCGTCGAAGGATTGCCGCGCGCTGCACGGGACAGACGGGCGCGATAGCCGAGAATCATTCCCGACGCTTCCAGCACCTTGACCCGGCGATGTGCAGCCGAGGGCGACAGCCCGACCGCGGCCCCGAGCGCCTCGCTGGTCAGCGAAGCGTCCGCGGCGAGAGTCGCCAGGATCTTTCGATCAATTCGATCCATGTGGGATATTTTTTGCATAAGATACACCTTCCACACAAAGGATTTGCGTGTCGCCGTGCCTCATAGCTCTCCTTCGCAACCTTTTTCCGCCGCACAGGCGTTATGATGAAGCTCAGGATCAGGAGGCTCACAATGCGGATCGGCGTTCCCAAGGAAATCAAGAACCATGAATATCGGGTCGGCCTGACGCCTGCCTCGGTGGCCGAACTGACCGCCGCAGGACATCGGGTGATCGTTCAGACAGGGGCCGGGCTCGGCATCGATTTCGAGGATCGCGATTACGCGCACGTCGGCGCCGACATCGTCGGCGACGCGGCGGCGGTGTTCGCGGGCGCCGACATGATCGTCAAGGTCAAGGAGCCGCAACCGTCCGAGATCGCGCTGCTCGAGCCGCGCCACACGCTCTTCACCTATCTCCACCTCGCCGCCGACAAACCACAGGCTGAAGGGCTGATGGCGTCGGGTGCCACCTGCATCGCCTATGAGACGGTCACCTCGCGCTCGGGCGCGCTGCCGCTGTTGAAACCCATGTCCGAGGTCGCGGGCCGCATGTCGATCCAGGTTGGCGCGCATTATCTCGAGAAAGAGCAGGGCGGCCGCGGCGTGCTGCTGGGCGGCGTGCCCGGCGTGGCCCCTGCGCGGGTTGCGATCCTCGGCGGCGGCGTAGCGGGTCTGAACGCCGCGCAGATGGCGGTTGGACAGCGCGCCGACGTCACCATCTACGACATCAACAATGACCGCCTCGCCGAGCTCGACATGCATTTCGGCAGCCAGATCAAGACCGCCTATGCCTCCAGGGCGGCGATCGCCGCGGCAGTGGCGCGCGCTCACCTGGTGATCGGCGCAGTGCTGGTGCCGGGAGCGGCGGCGCCCAAGCTGGTGACCCGCGAGATGCTGAAGACGATGAAGCGCGGTTCGGTGGTCGTCGACATCGCGATCGACCAGGGCGGCTGCTTCGAGACGAGCCATCCTACCACCCACAGCGACCCCGTCTTCGAAGTCGATGGCGTGACCCATTATTGCGTCGCCAATATGCCCGGCGCAGTCGCCCGCACCTCGGCCTTTGCGCTCAATAACGCGACGCTGCCTTTCGTCCTCAAGCTCGCCAATCTCGGCGCGGAGAAGGCGTGGGCCGCCGATCCGTATCTCGCTTCAGGGCTGAATGTTTCAGGCGGGCATATCCGGCACAAGGCAGTCGCGGAGGCGCTGAACCTTCCGTTTGTCGCTTAGGGTCGTTTCGCTCGCGGGCTCGATGCCCCTCAACCACGCAATGCCAATCAGTCCTAATCGAGACCGTAAAGCTCAATCGCGGTGCCGCCGATGATCCTGCACGCCTGCTCGGGCGTCACTGCGTCGAGGACGCTCTGGATCGAGGCCGCGGCATAGCCGTGCGCGCCCTCGCTGTGCGGATAGTCGTTCGACCACATGACATTGCCGGCGCCGATATGGTCGAGATTACGCAGACCCAGCAGATCGTTCTGGAAGGTCGCGTAACAATTATTCTGCCAATAGGTCGTGGGTCGCTCTCTGATCGGGTCGAGCAAGTCGCCATTGCCATAGCTATCGAACACCATCTCGGCGTCCTGCAGCGCGGCCAGCAGCCAGCTGATCCCGCCCTCAGCGAAGACCACCCTGAGATCGGGATGCCGATCGAACACGCCCCCAAAGATGATCTGCATCAACGGCAGGCGGAAATGGTTGAACGAGTTGGTGATGGTAGCGCCCAGTCCGCCGCGCGGCCCGGGGATGAAATTCTCGGTGACGTGGAAGCCGACCGGCAGCCCCGCCTCGGCGACGACGCTCCAGAAGCGGTCCATCGGCTTGTCGCCATAGACGATCTGCTGCCCCTCGACATCCTTGCCGGGATAGATCGGGATCATGAAGGTCTTGAGCTTGAGGTCGACGATCTGCCGCATCGCCGCCTCGGCGCCGGCCGGGTCCCACCAGTTGCTGAAGATGCCGACGCCGTGGAAGCGCCCGGGATTTTCGGCGCCGATCCGGGCGATATAGTCGTTGTAGGTGCGCCAGATCAGCTCCTGCACCGCGCGGTCCGAGTGGCCGACGAAGAACAGCAGGCTTTGCGGATAAACGATCTCCTGGGCAATCCCCTCGGCCTCCATATGCGCGCGCCGGACGGCCATATCGGCTACCCCCGGGGTGAAGCTGCGGACTGCTGCACGCTCGGCGATCTCGTTCAGGCGGATCGCCTGATCAGCGCCGGGAAAGCCCATATGCCAGTATTTGTCGAACCAGACCCTCGGAGCCAGCGCCTTCATGCTAGCCGGGAAAGCCTCGACGAAGATGTCCTCGGTCACCTCCCAATGGGTATCGGTGCTGACCACAACAGTGTTTACCGGGACATTGGGATTTATCGGCTGAACCGGGCGGTCGAG
>CANJRZ010000046.1 GCA_947476735.1 Sphingomonadaceae bacterium | reverse complement strand
GGCGACACGAACTGGGGGAAGAAGGCGGCGGCGAAGATCAGCGCCTTGGGATTGCTGATGCTGATCAGGAAGCCCGCGCGGAACAACTCGCCCGCGGGCCTGCGTTCGGCGCCGCACTCGCCCGCAACAAGATCGACCGGCGCGCTCTGATCGCACCAGGCCTTGATGCCGACCCAGATAAGATACAGGGCGCCAGCGAACTTGATCGCGGTGAATAGCTGCGGCAGCGCGGTGAGCAGCGCACTCATCCCCATCGCCGACAGGCCGAACAGCAGGAACAGACCCAGCATGCAGCCCGCCATCGTGAAGATCGCGCGGCCGATGCCCTGCCGCATGCCCTGGGTCATCACATGCAGCATGTTCGGCCCCGGCATTGCCGAGATCAGGAAATTGGCGCAGACGAAGATCCACCAGGCTTGAAGGGTCATAACCCCCCTTCACCCTAAAATCCCCCTCCCTTCAAGGGAGGGAAGAAAATCACAAATCCTTCGAATAGATCCGGTAGACCTTGTTCACCTTCGAATCGATCGTTTCCGCGATCGAGCGCATTCCCTGATTATCTTCGAGAATCCAGCCGATCTCGCCGCGGGTCGCGCCAAAATTAGCGACCGCATCTCGACGGATATATTCGATCATCATGAAGGCGAGCTGGCTGGCGAGCCGCGTCGCCTGGAGCTTCCTGGCCACCCCCATGAGCGGCACCCGCATCGTCCGTACCTGGGGCTTGCGCAGCCGCCACAGCAGTTTGGCGAAACCGAACGGGAAAAGCCGGCCGTCAAGATCGGCGATCAGCTCGTTGAGGTCGGGCAGAGTCAGCATGAAAGCGACAGGTTCGCCATCGACCTCGGCGACGCGGACGAGATCCTCGAAGATGATCGGCTTCAGCTTGCGCCCGGTATATTCGATCTCACTCGGCGTGATCGGCACGAAGCCCCAATTGTCGGACCATGCATCGTTGAGGAGCGACAGGATGAGGCGCGCTTCTTCTTCGAAGCGGGTCTTGTCGACCTTGCGGATATGGATCCGCGGGTTGCGTTCGCCCGAGGCGACGATCCGCTGGACGAGGGGCGGAAAACCCTGGGTGATGTCAAGATCGTAGGTCAGCAGATCCTTGACGCCCTGGTAGCCGAGTGGCTCGATCCAGCTCTGATAGGCCGGATTGGCATGGCCCATCATCACCGTCGGCGGATGGTCGTGTCCCTGCACCAGCAGGCCCGGCTCTTCCCAGATCGAGCAGCTGATCGGCGCCATCGCGCTCGTCATGCCTTTCGCCCGCAGCCACTCCTCGGCCTTCGCGATCAGCGCGGTCGCGGTGTCCTGGTCGACTGCCTCAAGCAGTCCCCAATTGCCGATCTCCGGCCCACCGCCCTGCTCAGCCGGCATGGCGAGCCAGAGATGATCGATATGCGCCGAAATCCGCCCGACCGGCAGGCCGCCGCGTTCGGCGATGAAGAGCTGCTGCTCGGCATGCTCGTAGAAGGGATTCTTGCCCGGGGTGATCAGCTCAAGCGCTTCGGCGCGGAGCGGCGGCACCCAGTTGGGATCGCTGCGGTTGAGCCGGAATGCGATATCGACGAAGCGCTTCCGGTCCGCCTTGCCGGCGACAGGGCGGATGCTGAGAGTCATCGCAATCTACCTTGTCTCAGTGCGGAATGCGCTGGCTGGGATGGCCGGTGGCGACACCGCCCGAGAGGCGCGCGACATCCGGATAGCGTTCGGCGACCTCGGGCGTATAGCCGAGATTGAACACCGTCTCGCTCTTCCGATCCTTCTCGATCCGGTCGTAATAGGTGCCGAACAGCTTGTCCCAGAAGTAATTGGTGATGCCGAAATTGCCGCGCTCGTCATGAAAATGATGCGCCATGTGGCGGGCCTTCATCTCCATCAGCCGCTTTGACCCGGGCTTATAGGAGAGATGCTGGATGCAGTGGCAGAACTCGTAGACGCAGGTCTGGATCAGACCGGTGGCGAAGGCGGCGAGCGCGCCGCCGGTGCCGCCGATCAAATAGCCGAGCGGAGCTGTCGCCAGCGCGATCGTCGGCAGCGTGGTGTGGAGCGCGCCGAACAGGATTTCGAGCCGGTTCGGATCCTGATGGTGATCATAATGGATGCGCTTCCAGGTCGAGGCGAGCACCGGCACCTTGAACATCCAGCGGCTGTGCAGCACCCAACGGTGCAGCGAATACCACACCAGCGGATAGACGCTGGCCGCGACGAGGACCGCGCCGAGCGTCTGCCGCAGCGGCGCCGGATACAGGCCATAGGCACCAATCGCGGCAGCTGCGCTGACCAGGTACCCGATGATCGCGGGATATTGGAAATAGGCGATCACCAGCTCGCGCAGGGTCATGCGGTCGAGATGGTGTTCCTTTGCCCAGAAGGCTGGCTTGATGGTGGTCGGCTTCACGCGAGAACCTCGAAAAACGTGCGGCTGTCCCCTGATGGAAGGGGAGATATGGTTCGGCGTCTGACTTGGCAATGCGGCGGATTTGCGACAGCCCCGGGGCGACGGAAAAAAAGCGCTATTCTTCGGTGCGGATGAGGACGGCTTCACCGATCAGCAGGAACAGCAGGAACGGTGCCCAGGCGGCGAGGAAGGGCGGGTAAGCGCCGAGATTACCCATCGCCAGCGCGAAATTGTCGGCGACGAAATAGGCGAAGCCGAGCGCCATGCCGATCACCGCGCGGATGAACAGATGGCCCGACCTCGCGAGGCCGAACGCCGCCACCGCCGCGAGCAGCGGCATCAGCACCGCCGAGATCGGGCCCGACAGCTTATGCCACAATCCCGCCTCGAGCGGGCCGGTCGGCCGACCCGCCGCATCGAGATCCCTGATCGCATCGCGCAGCTGGAAAATCGACCGCGCGGCGGGTTCGACGGTGGCCAGGGTGAACCGGTCGGGCGTGACACCGCGCGCGAAATCGTGAGAATCCAGCCTGGTGGTGATGCCCCTCGCGACATCGAAGCGGCTGGCCTTGGCCAGCCGCCAGCCACCCGCCGCCTGCACCGCCCGCTTGCCCTTGTAGATGGTGATCAGACGGCCGCCGTCGCGATCGTAAAGCGTCACGTCATCGAGCCTCGCCTTTGCGCCGCGACCGCGCGCCGAGGCGGCATGGATCAGATCATCACCGTCGCGCACCCAGACATTGAGCACCACACCCCTGTCCCTGGGAATCGGACCGTAACCGGCGTCCTCCCAGGCGCTGAGTGTCGCGGTCGACCGGGCGACGACGCGCTCATTGAAGACAAACGAGACGATGGCTACGCCGAGGCTGGCGACGACCAGCGGCGCAAGGATCTGATGCGCCGAAACACCGGCCGCCTTCATCGAGACGATCTCGCTGTTCTGGTTCAGCGTCACAAAGGTGATCAGCGTCGCAAGCAATGCCGCGAACGGCAGGAAGCGCGCGATGATCTGCGGAGTCCGCAGCGTTACATAAAGCCAGAGCTCGGCGTCGCCATTGCCGGGATAAGCGAGAATATCGCCCGATTCACCAAGCAGATCGAGCGCCATAAGCACCAGAACGAGCGCAGCCAGCACCGCTGCAAACCGCATCAGGAACATCCGCGCCATGTAGAAGGTGATGGTCCGCGAGGCGAAGAAAGAGACGTTCGTCTTCACGTGAAGCGTCTCCGTCCGATCCTGATCCAGACCATGATCGCTTTCCACACCTTGTCCGCACCGCGTTCGAGCGCGCCGATCGGCTGACCGCCCGGGACATGCGCTATCGTCTGGTACATCCACCACACCAGCGCCGCAAAGGCGAGGAAAGGCACCCATAGCGCGATAATCGGCTCGATCCGGCCGAGTGCGGCGACCGAGGCGGCATATTCGTTGATCTTGTGCTGGGTCACGATCATCACGATCGACAGGAACACGCCGAGCGCCGACGAGGAGCGCTTGGGCGGCACCGCGAGCGCGAGTGCCAGCATCGGCAGCAACAGCATCGTCGCGACCTCGACCAGGCGGAAATGGAATTCGGCGCGGAATTCGGATTTCAGCTTGGGCGGCGTGCCGGCCTGGTGGGCGATGGTGGCCAGTTCGGGCATGGTCATCTCGAGATCCTTGCCGCCGCGCTGGCGAAAGGCTTCCATCTTGGGCAGGTCGATCGGCAAATCATGGCCGACGAACTGAAGGACGCGCGGCTCCCTGAACGTCGGCGAATCATGGACGAGCACGCCATTGCGCAGCCGCAGGATGATCGTGTCCGCATCGTCGGTAGCCATGAACTGGCCATGCTCGGCCGTCACCGAGACGCTCTTCCCATCATTGGCCTGGCTGGTGACGAAGATGCCCGAAAGCTCGCGGCCGCCGTCGCGGCTGGTTTCGACGCGGATCGTCATCCGCTTGCCCAACTTGGTGAACTCGCCCACCTTGATCGAGGCGCCGAGCGCGCCCGAGCGCAGTTCGAAGCGCAGCCCCTCATACGCATAACGCGAATAAGGCTGAACAAAGCCGACAATCGCGAGATTGAGCAGGGCGAGGCCGATCGCATAAAGATAGGGCACCCGAAGCAGCCGGCCATAGCTCATGCCGACCGCGCGAAGCACGTCCAGTTCGGACGACAACGCCAGCTTGCGAAAGGCGAGCAGGCACCCCAGCATCAGCCCGATCGGAATGCCGAGCGACATATATTCCGGGATCAGATTGGCGAGCATGCGCCAGACGACGCTGACCGGTCCGCCTTCGGAAACCACGAAGTCGAACAGCCGCAGCATCTTGTCGAGCGTCAGCAGCATGGCCGCGATCACCAGCGTCGCGAACAGGGGCGTGGCGATCAGTCGGGCGAGATAACGGTCGGTAAGCGTGTCAAATCTCAACTTTTCGACGCCCCGTGACCATGTTCTGGCCGCAATCGCAGCCCAGTTTCCGACTCATAGGGAGCGAGTACCCACCATGCGTCCGCGCATGGCTATAGCTTCCAGGAGTAGTGAGGTCATGTCGAAACTTTTGGCAGGGATGGCTGGATTGATGCTCGCGGCGGCGATGCCCGTCGGCGCGCGTGCCGCCGTGCTCGGCCCCGATCCCGCCGCTTGCCAGGGCGATGGCCCGGCGATGCTCGTGCGGATCGAAGGCTTGAAGAAGCGGGCCGGCATGCTTCGCGTGCAATCCTATGGCGGCGATCCGCGCCGTTATTTCGACAAGGGCTCCTATTTGCGCCGCATCGAGTTTCCCGTGCCGGCGAGCGGCCCCGTCGATGTCTGCGTGCCGGTGCCCGGTAACGGCACCTATGCGGTTTCGGTACGCCACGACGTCGATGCGTCGGGCAAGACCGGCATGAGCGACGGCGGCGGCATGTCCGGCAACCCGCAAATGTCGCTGTTCGACGTGCTCTTCAAGCGCAAGCCCGAACCCGGCAAGGTCCAGGTGAACGTGAACGGCGTGACACGCGTGCCGGTGGTGATGAACTATATTCAGGGCGGGGCATTCGGCCCGATCGCCATGGCATCGCGCTGATGGCGACCGTCGCGCTCCTCTCCAATCCGCGCTCCACCGGAAATCTGTCGATGCTGCCGAGAATGCGGAGTTATTGCGCGGCACACAGCGATGTCTTCCACTATGAGGTCGAATCGGTCGAGCAGATCGGCGAGGCGCTGCGCACCATCGCCCGGGTCAACCCGAAGGTGCTGGTCGTCAACGGCGGCGACGGCACCGTCCAGGCGACCCTGACCGAACTCTATCTCGGCGGTCATTTCGACGGCTCGCCGCCGCCGGTCGCGGTGCTGCCCAACGGCAAGACCAATCTGATCGCGCTCGACCTGGGCTCGGTGGGCGATCCGATCGTTGCGCTCGGCCGGGTGATCGAAATCGCTCGCGGCGATATCCGGGAGCATGTCGTCGTGCGCGAACTGATCGCGCTGTCGGATGGCGCCGTCGGATCACGCCCGGTGCTCGGCATGTTCCTCGGCGGCGCGGGAATGGCCGATACGATCCTCTATTGCCGCAACAAGATTTATCCGCTCGGCCTGCCGAACAGCATCAGCCATGTGCTGACCTTCATCGCGGTGCTGGTCACCTTGGTACTCGGCATCCGCACCGCCTTCCTGCCGCCGGCCGCAACGCCGCTCAAGGTTTCGATGATGCGGCAGGAGCAGCTCCATGGCCGCTTCTCACTGCTCGTCGTGACGACCTTGCACAAACTTCTGCTCGGTAGCACGACCGCTGGTGCGGCGGCTTCGGGGCCGCTGCAGATGATGGTCGTCGAACAGCGTCCATTGCCGCTGCTGCGCGCGATGTTCGCGGCGATCTTCGGCCGCGTGGGACGCGATCAGCTCAAGGGCGTCCATTTCGAGCGCGGCGACGAGATCCGGATCGAAGGCGACCGTTCGAGCGTGATCCTCGACGGCGAGATCTTCCAGGCCGACGCCGGCCGGCCGATCATCCTCAAGACCACCGCGCCCGTACCGTTCCTGCGCCTCGCAGCCTGAGCTCCTTCCATGACCCTGGAACAGCTGGTCACGGCCGAGCTTGCCGAGCCGGTCGATTCGCGCGTGTCGGCGATGGCGGCGGCGATCGCATCGAAATATGGCGCGGCCGCGCGCTCCGTCCTGTTCTACGGCTCCTGCCTCCGCGAGGCCAATCTCGAAGGGCTGATGCTCGATTTCTACCTGATCGTGTCGGACTATCGGGCTGCGTTCGGCAAGGGCTGGCTCGCCTTCGCGAACCGGCTGCTGCCGCCCAACGTCTTCCCCTGCGAGCATGACGGGCTGGTCGCCAAATATGCCGTACTGAGCGAAGCCGACTTCGCGCGGCTGGCATCCGCAGCGACTCGCAATGTCTCGGTGTGGGCGCGCTTTGCCCAGCCGTCTCGGCTCGTCTGGACGGCGGATGATACCGCCCAGGCGCGTGCCATTGCCTCCGTCGCCAGTGCCGCGCCGGCCCTGCTCGCCGCAGCCCGGCCGATGCTGCCCGACGGGATCATGGTCGATCAACTCTGGGAGGAAGCCTTTCGCCTTACCTACGGAGCCGAGTTGCGCGCCGAGCGCAAGGGACGGGCCGGATCGGTCATCGCCGCCGATCCCGCACGGTATCGCCGTTTCACCGTACCCGCATTGGCAGCGGCCGGACTCGACGCCAGCATCGATGGTAGCCGGATCCTCTTTACCCAGCCGGCAGACCGGCGCAGCGGCGAGGCGGCCTGGCGACGGCGGCGGCGCGAAGGCAAGGCGCTCACCCTCGCCCGTCTCGCCAAGGCGAGTACGACCTATGCCGGCGGAATCGATTATCTCGCCTGGAAGATCAATCGCCACGCCGGCGCTGCGATCAAGATCAAGCCCTGGCAGCGTCGCTGGCCGCTGCTCGGCGCGATCAGCCTGCTGCCGAGGCTGATCGTAAGGGGAGCGATTCGCTAAGCCAGCCCCGACGGACTAGGGAACGACCGCGCCTGCCTCGATCCATCGGCCGAGCGTGGCGCGTTCGGTCTCCGTCATATGCGTGGCGTTATCGGGCGGCATGCGCTGAGTTGCGACCGCGGCACCGAGGATCAGCGGAGCGAATTTTCGGTAATCGGCGAGTGTGTCGAACTTGACGCCCTTTGGGGGCTGGGATCCGCCATTGAGCCCATCTTCCTGCGGCACGGCCGTGTGGCAGAAACCGCAACGCGCCGAGACGATCTGGCGCACAGCGGGAAAATCAACCGCCCCGGCTTGAGCCCACAGCGGTCCGGGAAGCGTCATCGCCAGAGCCACCACACACCGAATCAGCCGCATGTCCCGCCCTTATCCAACCGCTCGGTTGAAGCGGATGACCGGCGGCTCCGACAATACGCCAATCATCGTATGATGGTGAGCTTACCCCGCGCCTATCGCCGGACTGGGAAATTCCCTGGCGGAGGCGGAACATGGCAACGACGCGGCGAGCGTTCATCCAGGCGGTGGGACGCGCGGGAGGCTATGGCGCTGCCTATCTGATGATGCAGTCGCTGGGGATGATGCCCAGCTATGCGAGCACCGGGCCGCTGGATTTGCCGAAAGGATCGGGCAAGGGCGTCAAGGTCGTCATCCTCGGCGCCGGAATGGCCGGACTCGCAGCAGCCGACGAACTCCTCAAGGCGGGTTATGAGGTGACCATCCTCGAGGCGCGCGACCGGGTGGGCGGCCACAACTGGACGGTCCGCAATCGCGACAAGATCGAATGGACCGACGGGTCGGTCCAGACCTGCTCCTATGACGACGGCCAATATTTCAATACCGGCCCGGCGCGTATCCCCAGTCATCACCAGGCCTTCCTCGGCTATTGCCGGGAATTCGGGATTGAAATGGAGGTCGAGGTCAACGTCAGCCGCTCGGCCTATCTGCGCAACGCCAACGCCCTGGGCGGCAAACCCGTCCAGTATCGCCAGGCGATTAACGACACGCGCGGGCGCGTCTCGGAGCTGCTCGGCAAGGCGGTCAGCCGCGGCGCACTCGATCAGGAACTGAGCCCCGCCGACAAGGAACGGATGCTGTCCTTCCTGCGCCAATATGGCGATCTCGATCCCGACCTCTTTTACAAGGGCTCAAAGCGCTCGGGCTACAAGGTCCTGCCCGGCGCGGCCGATCAAAAGGGCATCGCGGTCGATCCGCTCGACATGCACGGCCTGCTCGACCTCGACATGTGGAACAACGTCGTGTTCGAGGACATGATCGACGACCAGGCGACGATGCTGCAGCCGGTCGGCGGCATGGATCGTATTCCGAAGGCGATCGCCAAGAAACTCGGCGCGTCGGTGTTCAGGATGATGAGCGAGGTCACGGAGATCCGGCGGTCGGCCAGCGGCGCCCGGATCGTCTATCGCGACCGCCACACCGGAAAGAGCCACGAGATTACCGCCGATTATTGCATCTGCACCATCCCGCTGCCGGTACTCGCCAAGATCCCGTCCGACTTTTCAGAGCCGATCCGCAGCCGGATCGGCGATGTCTATTACGGCAATGCCGTGAAGATCGGCTTCGAATCCCGCCGCTTCTGGGAGCAGGACTTCCAGGTCTATGGCGGCATCTCCTTCACCAAGGACCCCGGCGCCCAGATCTGGCATCCGAGCGGCGGCTTTCACTCGGCCAGGGGGATCACCGTCTATTATATCTATATGGGCGGAGAGGCCGTGACCGGGCTACCGATGGCGCAGCAGCATGTCTATGCGCAGAAGGAAATCGACGCGCTCTACCCCGGCCGCGGCAAGGAACTGGGCAAGCCGGTCGTCGTCAACTGGGGCAAGATCCCGTACAATCTTGGCAACAAAGCCTATCTGACCGAGGGCGACACGCTTTACGACGTCATGAACAAGGCGGATGGCCCCTTCTATTTCGCCAATGACTGGCTGACTCATTCAGGCTGGCAGGAAGGCGCCATCGGCTCTGCAAGGCACACTGTGGCGGCGATCGACAAGCGGCGGCGCGAGGCCAAAGCCTGAGATGCGCGGGCGGCTGCCCGATCCGTGACCTGCGTGCAATGCGCGCAATAGCGTATAACCCTGCCTGGTCTGCCGCTCGATAACCGCGCCAGTGGCATCTCCCGCCCAATCCGAGGAAAACTCGATGACGGACAAACCCGTCCTGCCAATGACCAAGCGCGATCTCCTGACACTTATCGGCAAGACCGCCGGCGCATCGGCGATGTACATGGCGATGTCGAGCCTGGGTGCGGCCCATGCTTCCCCCTTCAAGGGACCGATCAAGCTCGACGGCGACGTCAAGGGCGCGTCCGTCCTGATCCTCGGCGCCGGCGTTGCCGGCATGGTGGCGGCGCTGGAGCTGCGCCGCGCCGGTTACAAGGTGCAGGTGCTGGAATATAATGACCGGGTCGGCGGTCGCAGCTGGACGCTCAAGGGCGGCGACAGCTTCACCGAGCTCGGCGGCGCGACCCAGACATGCCAGTTCTCGCCAGGCAACTATATCAACCCCGGCCCCTGGCGGATCCCGCACCACCATCACGGGCTGATGCACTATTGTCATGAGCTGGGTGTCGCACTCGAGCCCTTCATGCAGCTCAACTACAGCGCCTATTGCCACAATACGAAGGCGTTTGGCGGCAAGCCCCAACGCTACGCCACGATCCAGGCCGACTATTACGGTCATGTCTCGGAGCTGCTTGCCAAAGCCGTCAATCAACAGGCTCTCGGTGATGCGCTGACCAAGGAGGATGGCGAGATACTGCTCCAGTCCCTCAAGAACTGGGGCGCACTCGACAAGGACTATCGGTACGTCAAGGGGCCCGCTTCCAGCGACCGGCGCGGGTGGGACAAGCGGCCGACCGGCGGCCTCGACGCAGCCCCGATCCCGTCGGAGCCGCTGTCGATCGAGACGGTGCTGCGCTCGGGCCTGTGGCGCAATGTCAGCGGCAGCCTCAACTTCGACCATCATAATGCGATCTTCCAGCCGGTGGGCGGAATGGAGCAGATCGCCAAGGGCTTCGAGCGCAAGGTCGGCGACCTCGTTCGGCTTAACAGCAAGGTCACTGGCATCCGGCAGGACGCAAAGGGTGTGACCGTCGCCTATACCGACACCAAGACCGGCGCGAAGATGACGGCAAAGGCCGACTATTGCCTGTGCACCATCCCGCTCTCGGTGCTCAGCCCGATCGAGATGAATGTTGGTCCCGAACTGGCAGCGGCGATTCATGCAGTGCCCTATCGCCCGGGCCTCAAGGTCGGGCTCGAATTCAAGCGACGCTTCTGGGAGCAGGACGAACAGATCTACGGTGGCATCACCACCACCGACCTGCCGATCTCCCAGATCAGCTATCCAAGCTCAAACTATGGCTCGCCAGGGCCGGGCGTGTTGTTGGCTGCCTATAGCAGCGGTGCCTATGCCTATGAATATACCACATTGTCGCCAGAGGAACGGGTCGCGCGGACGCTCGAATGGGGTTCGCAGATCCATCCCCAGTATAATGAGGAATATATGAACGGCATCTCGGTGGGGTGGCACCGCGTACCATGGACGCTGGGCTGCTTCGGGATCTGGACCGAAGAGAGCCGGGAACAGCATTACAAGAATCTATGCCAGATCGACGGCCGTATCCTGCTGGCGGGCGAACATGCTTCCTATGTTGGCGGCTGGCAGGAGGGCGGGATCACCTCGTCGCTCGACGCTATCGGGCGGCTGCACCAGAAAATCGTGGCGGCCTGACATGAACAAGCACAGCATATTCCTCGTCCTTTCCGCCATGATCGCTGCCGTCACGGTCGGCAGCCAGTCGCTGGCACAACGCGGCGACGCGGACTCGGCCAGCGCCAATGCTCCGCCGACGGCTCGATCCGGCGATGCCGACGGTGCCTTCGTCTCCGCGTCGAAGTTCAGCGAGCCTGATGGCGAAAAGCTGTACAAGCGTGTCTGCGCCGGCTGCCATATGCCCGACGCCAAGGGCGCGACGGGTGCGGGGACCTATCCGGCCCTCGCCAGGAACCGCAAACTCGCCGCCGCAGGCTACCCGGCCTATGTGGTGCTGCACGGGCTGAATGGCATGCCTCCGGTGGGCCAGATGATGACCGACCAGCAGGTGGCCGACGTGATCAACTATGTACGGACCCATTTCGGCAACACATATAAGGACGCCGTGACCGCAGCGGACGTCAAATCGACCCGATAAGCGGAGCCGCACGCTCCAGATTGGTCGATATTTGCTGCATTTTGCGAGTCTTCAGGTGACCCCGCCTGATTACCAAATGCCCTAGGCGGCAGCGCTATCGGAGGATGACTCGCCCTGGCGGTTCATCGCCTTGGCGAGGGCATTTCCGAGAGCTGAAATGGTGAAGGGCTTCCGAAGCACTTCATGTCCGGTGAAATCGTCGGTCTGGCCGGCCTCGCCGACATAGCCGGTGACGAAGAGCGTCGCGATCCGGGGATAATCCTGAGCGATCATGGCGACCAGTTCGGGGCCGGTCATCCCCGGCATCATCACATCGGTCAGCAGCAGATCGAATTCGGAAGCCTCGGCCAATATTGCGAGCGCTTCCGTTCCCGATGAGCAGGCGCGGACATGATGGCCCAGCTCGGCAAGCCCTGCTCGGGTCGAAGCCTGGACGCGCGGATCATCCTCAACCAGCAAGATCGAAAGCGATCCTCCGCCCCTCCGCGGAGGCGGTGCTGCCTCAAGCGCGGGCTGGCGTCGCGCCGCGCCATGATGACGTGGCAGATAGAGCGAAATGGTGGTGCCCACACCAACCGTCGATTCGACCCTGACGTCGCCATGCGACTGCCGGACGAAGCCGAAAATCTGGCTAAGGCCGAGGCCCGTTCCCTTGCCGGCCGGCTTGGTCGTAAAGAATGGCTCGAAGGCTCGTTCGACCACCTCGGGCGGCATTCCGCAACCCGTATCGGTGACGCTGATCCGAACATAGTCGCCGGGGGTGATGCTGTGCGGATCGTCGGCGCCGATCGTCACATCGGCGACCGCGACATCGAGCCGCCCGGTCCCGTCCATCGCGTCGCGTGCATTGACCGCGAGATTCAGGATCGCATTTTCGAGCTGGTGCGGATCAGCCCAGATCGGCCAGTTGGCATTGGCTACATCCATGTGGACGCTGATCCGCTCGCCCAGCGTGCGGTCCAGCAGAAGATCCAACCCTACGACCAGCCTTGCCGGCAACACAGCGTCCGGCAGAAGCGGCTCGGCCCGCGCGAAGGACAGGAGGCGGCGGGTAAGTGCCGCGGCACGGTCGGCACCCTCCATCGCGCCATCGAGATGCGGGCCGACCTCAGCGGGCCGATGGGCGAGCTTGCGCCGGGCCAGGTCGAGGCCGCCGACCACGACCGCAAGCATGTTGTTGAAGTCATGTGCGATGCCGCCGGTAAGCTGGCCAACTGCTTCCATCTTCTGCGCCTGGGCCAGCTGTGCCTCGGCGCGGGCGCGCGTCGCGCTCTCTTCGCGCAGCCGCTCGTTGCTCTCCTGCAGCTCGCGCGTTCGCTCGGCCACCGCCGTTTCAAGCGCCGTGGCGCGATCGGCTTCGGCATCGGCCAGCACGGCGGCATTGGCGCGCTGGACAGCAGCCACTGCCACCAGCCAGCCCAACATGATGGCAAGACAGACGAGCAGGACGCCCAGCACCGATAAAAGCGTCGCGAATCCGTTCGCCCGCTCAGCCGAGAAGAAAGTCGCCTCGGAGCGCTGGCCGAGATGGCCCCGCTCATTCGTTGCGATCTGCTCGAGCGTGTCGGCGATAATCCGGACATTGGGCGATTCGCCGGCGCGATAGTAAAGACTGATAGCGTTCATGCCCTTGCGCATATTCGCATAAGTCACCGCACCGGCGAGCTCCTGCTCACGCTCGGGCAGGATATGGACAAGCCGATCGACGAGCGGCTGCTGATCCGGCTGACCGCGGGTCAGGCGGACCAGTTGGCGGAGTTGAATCCGCGCCAGCCGCCACTCATCCGAATAGATCGTCCCCGTCTTGCGGTCGCCGCTCAATACATAGCGGCCCAGCGCAGATTCGGCGCGCGCGAGCGACGCGTCCAGCGACCGAGTCAGGACCATCACATCCCAGCTGTGCTGCTCGCGGACCAACGCGGCATCGCGGGCCGCGTTCGATCGGGCGACCATCATCACCACTGCAGCCAGGAGTGCGAGCGCCGTCAATCCCAGGGAAAAGGCGGCAAGCATCCGCCATGCCACCGGAGACAGGCCGCGCTTCAAGGCGTCGGGAGAAAACGTCGCCATCGCGCTATTGTACCGCAGCCGGAGCGATGGAAACAGATCGCTTTGCGACGAAGCGTGCGGGGCGCCCGACTGGGGCCCCGCTTCTTCAGCTGATCACCCGGGTCGCGACACCCGCGCTGTGGAATATCCTGAGAATCTCGTCGACCTGGGCATCGGTATGCTCCGCGCAGAGCGAACAACGCAGCAGGAACATGCCCGCAGGTGTCGCTGGCGGCCGCGCCGTGTTCACGTAGAGCCCCGCTTCCAGCAACTCCTGCCAGAGGGCTACCGCCTGGGCCATGTCGGTCAGGATCACCGCAATGATCGCCGACTGGGCGGTCTCGGTTCCAAGCTTATAGCCCATCTCGCGAAGCCCCTGATGCAGCCTGCGCGAATTCTTCCAGAGATGAGCGCGCTTCTCGCCGGCATGCATCAGCTTACGGATCGAGGTCGCTGCGGTGGCGACTACCGACGGGGGAAGCGAGGCGGTAAACACATAGGGCCGGCAGACGAGCCGCAGCACCTCGAACTTTGGATGGTTCGAGACGCAGAAGCCGCCGACCGTGCCGACCGACTTCGAGAAAGTGCCGACGACGAAATCAACCTCGGCCTCGACGCCCGCTTCCTCGAACACGCCACGGCCATGTTCGCCAAAAAAGCCCATGCCGTGGGCCTCGTCGACCAGGATCATTGCGCCATGCTTCTTCGCGACGGCGACCATTTCCTTCAACGGGGCGATGTCGCCCATCATCGAATAGACACCCTCGAGAACGACGAGCTTGCCGGCCTCAGCGGGCAGCCGTCCGAGACGCTTGTCGAGATCCTCGACCGAATTGTGACGGAAACGGACGACCTCGGCGTTGCCGAGCCAACAGCCGTCATAAATGGAGGCGTGGCTGTCGGCATCGAGGATGATATAATCGCCTTTCCCAGCGAGCGTGGAGATCATCCCGAGATTGGCCTGGTAACCGGTCGAGAAGACGATCGCGTGCTCGGTGCCGTAATATTCCATGAGCGCTTCTTCGCACTCCTTGTGGCCCTGATAGGTGCCATTGAGGACACGGCTGCCCGTCGTGCCCGATCCGAACGCATCGAGCGCAGCCTTGCCGGCGGCGATCACGTCGGGATCGAAGGTCATCCCCATATAGTTATAGGTGCCGAGGAGAATGATGCGCTTGCCGTTGATGATCGCTTCGGTCGGCGAGAGAACCTTCTCCATCACCATGCCGTAGGGATCGCGCACGCCGGTCGCCAGCAGCGCCTCGCGCTCCGCGATCAGCGGGTCAAATTTCGAAAAGAGATCGGTCACCGGCGGATCAGCCCTGCAATTTGGCGACGGTGTCAACGAGCTGGCCCACCGTCTCAATCTCGGCCTGCATGTTCATCGTGATGATGATATCAAACTCGTCCTCAACCGCTGCCACGAAGTCCATGACGGTCAGGCTGTCCCATTCGAGATTGCCGGCGAAGCTGGTCGCTTCGCTCAGGTCGATCCCCTTCTTGTTGAAGGGTTCGATCTGCTCCGCCACGCGGGTGAAAATTTCATCTCTGTCGCTCATGCGCCGTCCTTAAGGATGTTTCACAGCGCATGACAAGCGATTGCGGCGGCTTCGCGGCAGCGGCGCGGCAGCGCTTGGCAGCCGTCAATTGCGAGTGCATAATTGTGACAGATTGATGTCATCGAGGGGGAAATGGCGGTGGCAGAACCGGTGAGCGAAACAGGCCCGCGAATTTTTGCGCCGGACTTTATTCACCTGCTCCGCACGACCCAGCAAATTCAGTATCAGCTGAGCCAGATGGCCGACCAGAAGGCCAACATCCTGATGGGCACCACCTTCGTGATCTTTACGATCACGATGAGTCAGGCCAAGGCGACCGGAGGCCCGACGCTGGCGCTGATGATCCTTGGTGCAACCGCTTTCCTGTCGGCATTGCTCGCGGTCATGGCAGTGCTTCCCTCCACCAAGGTACCGCCGCGCACCAGCGGACCGGCCAACCTCCTGTTCTTCGGCTCGTTCAGCCAGCTCAGCGAGGAGGAATTCGTGGCGATGTTGATGAAGGCGGTCGAGGATCACCGAACCGTCTTCGAGGCCTTTGCTCACGACATCTACCAGAACGGACGAGTGCTCGCCCGCAAGAAATACCGCCTGCTCGGCTATGCCTACCGGGTGCTCGTGGTGGGCCTTATCGGCAGCTTCATTGCCTTCGCGCTGCACTTTGCCGCCGGAATCGGCTGATTCGACCTAAAGCCAGCCCTGCTGACGATACCAATCGGCGGTAGCCGTCAGGCCCTGGCCGGCTTTCACCGCCGGTTGCCAGATATCCGCGGGTGGCCGCTTCTGGACCACCCAGTCCGGGTGGCAGAAATAGCGGACACGGTCAGGTGTCAGCTTTGCCTTGTCACCCAGCCGCACCCGTTCCGCCGCCGCGGCAAGCCGGAGCGCGAAGCCCGGTACCGGCAGCGCCAGCGTGCGGGGTCGGCCGACGGCATGCCCGATCAACTTGCCGAACTCGCGATGGCTATACCCTTCGGTGGTGCCATCGTCGGGTTCATAAATTTGCTCGACGGCTTCGCCGGCGTCGACAAGATCGATCAGCAACCGGGCAAGGTCCCCGGCCTCGATCAGCGAAAGCCGCCCGCGCGGCGGCAGCGGCACGATTCCCCGGGTCCTGGCGATCCGGAACAGTTCGAGCATCTCGCGGTCGCCGACCCCGTAGATCGCCGGCGGGCGAACGATCGTCCAGTCGAGTGGCGACTGGAACACCACTGCCTCGGATGCCGCCTTCGACCAGCCATAGTCGGACAGGTCGGGCTCGCGCGCGGAGAGCGACGAGACGTGAATGAAGCGCTTTACCCCCTGCGCTTCCGCGGCGGTGAGCATCGAGGCGGTGCCGGTGACATTGGCGTCGACGAAGCCTGCCAGAGTCGGCGCGTTGACCGCTCCCGCGACATGGATCACCGCGTCGCAGCCCGCGATAAGTTCGGCAAGCACCCGATGGTGCCCGAGCGTGCCCTTTACCCATTCGACATTCGGCCGAGGGAGCTGCGGGCCACGGGTCAGGGCTCTGATCTGGTGCCCCCGTTCGGCCGCTACACGCAGGACATGACCGCCGAGAAAGCCGGACCCGCCCGTGACGGCCAGGATCATAGCAACACCATATGGTCGCGGTGGACCAGCGCCGAGCGCGGCGCATAGCCGAGGATCGCCTCGAGCGCGTCGCTGCGCCGGCCCACGATCTTCGCAGCATCCACTGCGTCATATTCGGCAAGGCCGCGCGCGAGGATCTGTCCGTCGGGTCCAACGATGTCGACGACATCACCGCGCGCGAACCGGCCTTCGACCGAAACAGCCCCGGCAGCGAGCAGGCTGCGGCCCTGGGTGAGCGCTCCGGCCGCACCGCCATCGACGAAGACTTTACCCTTGGCGGTGAGCCGACCCGCGAGCCAGGCCTTGCGCGCGCCGCCAACCTTGCCACCGACGAACACCGTACCGCGGCCATCTTCATCGAACGCGCTGAGCGGATGATCCCGCTTGCCCGAGATAATCGCAAGATGGGCACCGGAATGTTGCGCGATCCGCGCCGCCTCGAGCTTCGACACCATCCCGCCCGATCCCATGCCCGACGCCGAACCCGCATCGGCCATCGCCCGAATCCGCGCGTCGATCCGTAGCACCTCGGGAACCAGCCTGGCGTCGGGATCGCGGTGCGGATTGGCGGTGTACAGCCCGTCAATATCGGACAGCAGGATCACGCCCTGTGCGTCTGCCGCCTGCCCGATCCGCGCTGCGAGTCTGTCATTGTCGCCGAAGCGAATTTCCTCGGTGGCGACCGAATCATTCTCGTTGATCACCGGCACCACGCCGAGGCTCAGCAGCCGGTCGAGCGTCGAGGCGGCATTGAGGTATCGTCGACGATCCTCGAGATCATCGAGCGTCACCAGCATCTGCGCCGCGGTCAATCCTTGTTCCTGAAGCAGTTCGGACCAGCAGTGCGACAGCGCGATTTGCCCGGTCGCGGCTGCGGCCTGGGCATCT
>CANJRZ010000045.1 GCA_947476735.1 Sphingomonadaceae bacterium | reverse complement strand
GAACCCGATACGCCAGCAGCTCAGTGACGGCGCGCCGTCGATCGGCACATGGTTCAACCTGCAATGCCCCTTTGCAGCGGAACAGTTCGGCGCGGCCGGGTTCGACTGGGTGATCCTCGATCTCCAGCATCGCTTCGTCCACTGGAGCAATCTCATACCGCTGATGCAGGCGCTCCAGCTCGGCGGCACCCATTCACTGGTACGGGTGCCCCGGCACGATCCGGCCGACATCATGGGCGTGCTTGATATGGGCGCGGTCGGGGTGGTGGTGCCGCTCGTCTCGACGCCAGAGCAGGCGAAGATCGTCGGTGACGCAGTCCGCTATCCGCCGCACGGCAATCGCAGCTGGGGGCCAAACCGTCCGGTGCTGGGACAGGACACGCTGCGCCACGACCCCTTCTGCGTGGTGATGATCGAAACGGTCGAAGGCATGCGCAATATCGACGCGATTGCCGCGACCCCGGGAATCGACTGCCTGATGCTCGGCAGCATGGATCTCGCGGTCGATATGGGGGTACCGCTGACCGAGATCTATTCAGGCAAAACCCCGGCTGCGGCGATGGAGGCGATGGACAAGCTGATCGAGGCGTGCCTGCGTCACGGCAAGGTCGCGTCGTGCGGCGTTCCCAGCGACGAGGAAGCCGAGGATCTGCTCGCGCGCGGGGCGCGGTTCGTGCCGGTCGGCGCGGCACATCTCATGCTGATGGCCAATGCTCGCCGTCAGGCGGGTGCAGCGGCCGAATGGCGCAAGCGGTTCAGTTAACTCGCCAGCTTATTTGTCCTTCATCCGCCAGACGCCGTCCCACTCGCCTTCGGGAGGCTCGGCCCTGAGCAGTTCGCAGCGGCCGATATAGGTGCGCGAGAGATGGTCCTCGGGGTTGAGCGAGAGGCATTTCTCGAAGCGTGTGATCGCGTCGTCCCACCGGGCGGCGCGATAGGCGCCGATCGCGTCGGTGAAGTGGTTCACGACCTCCATCATGTTCGGGAAGGTCTTGGCGTCGTGAAAGTCGAGCATCTCGAAAACGCGGACGGGCTGGGTCTTGCCCTTGACCACGACCAGATCGATGTCGCGCATCCGGTAGGTGCCGCGCAGCTTGGATGCAGTCGACTCGCTGATCAGGATACGCGCCGAATAAGCCTTGCACGCGCTCTCCAGCCGAGAGGCAAGGTTCACGCCGTCACCGATCACTGTGTAGTCCATCCGCTTCGGTGAGCCGATATTGCCCGAGACAACATTGTCGGTGTTGAGGCCGACGCCCATGTCGACGGTCTTCAGACCCTTGGCGCGGCGGACCTCGTTCCACTCCCACAGCTCGCGGATCATCGAGATGGCGGACCGGGCAGCGCGATCGGGATCGTCGTCATGCGCCATCGGCAGGCCGAAGCAGGCCATGATCGCGTCGCCGATGAACTTGTCGAGCATACCGCCCTCACGGGTGATGCAGTCGACCATCATCGTGAAATATTCGTTGAGGAAGGCGACCGTGCCCTGGGCGCCATATTCCTCGGTGATCGTCGTGAAGCCGCGCACGTCGGTGAACATGATCGTCGCCTCGGCGTTCATGCCGCCGAGCATGTCGTGGGTATCGCCTTCGAGCATCTGCGCGGCGATCACCGGATCCATGTAGCGCGACATGGTCGACTTCATCCGCTTCTCGCTGCTGATATCCTCGAACATCAACATCGAACCGAGGTCCTTTTCGCCCTCGGCGGCGATCAGCGGCATGATGGTGAGATTGACCGATTTGGAGGTGTCGCCCAGCGTCAGGCTCGCGTCGGGGAAGACGTCGTTCTCATGCGATGCGCGGACCGATTCGATCCGCTCGAGCAACCAGGCCGAGTCCTCGCCGAGCAATTCGGCAAGTGGCCGCCCCGCGAAATCACTCGCGCTCGCTTCCCAGATGCGTTGCGCCGCCGAGTTGCTGGTGACGATCTTGACGTTTGCATCAAGCGTCAGAACGCCGTTCGACATGCTGGTCAGCATGCTGTCATTGTAATTCTTGACCCGCTGCACATCGTCGAACAGTTTCGAATTTTCGAGCGCGATCGCGATCTGCGCGGTGAACGCCTTGAGCCGATGTTCATCCTCGTCGGTGAAGACTCCGCCCTTCTTGTTGAGGATCTGCGTCACGCCGATGCAGACATTCTCCTTGTTCACGATCGGCACGCACAGCATCGAACGGGTGAAGAAGCCGGTCTGTCGGTCGAACCCCGGATTGAAGCGCATATCGGCATAGGCATAGGGAATGTTGAGGCTCTGCACCGATGTGTAGACCACGCCGGCGATACCCGCGAAGGACGGGAAGCGTATCTCGGCGACGTCGCCGCCCGCCGAAACGCGCGAGAACAGGGTGTCGGTGGCAGCATCATGAAGGAAGATCGTCGCTCGCTCGGCGTTGAGCATCTTGCAGGTTTCAGTAACGACCCGCTCGAGCAGCCTCGACAGGTCGAGCTCGGCGCTGATGCTCGAAACCAGCTCGACGAACTGCATCTCCTTGACCCGGATCTCGACGACTTCCTCGACGAACTGCAGGCTCTGCAGCACGACCGCGGCCTGGTTGGTGATGTCGGCGAGCAGGCCGAGATCATCCTCAGTAAAGCTGCCGATGATCTTGTTGAGGCACTGCATCGCGCCGATCGTCTCGCCCTGCATGGTCCGGACTGGCACGCAGACCAGGCTCTTGGTCGTATAGCCGGTGCGCTGATCGACCGAGCGGTTGAAGCGCGGGTCCGCGTAGGGATCGTCGGTAAGCACCGACTCGCCGGTCTGGAAAACATGCCCGGCGATGCCGCTGCTGTTGAGGATGCGGATCTCGCGGACGAGATCGCCCTGTGCGACCCTCGAATAGAGCTCGCCGGTCTTCTCATCGTTCAGGAACAGCGTACCGCGCTCGCAGTCGAGCTCGCGGGTGGCGATGCTGAGCAGCTCGTTGAGAACTCCGGCGAGATTGCCGATCGCGGCGCAACGCTGCGATACCTCGAGCAGCATCTGCGCACGACGCAACTCCTTCTCAACGCTGCGCGCGCGGGACTTAGTCGTCGCGGACCTGACTGTGGCGGTCGTCATACACGTTCCTCAAGCTTGGCCCGCATGGCCTGGATCTGATTCTGCAAATTCTGGCGCTCGGCGACAAAGGCGGCCTGCTCCTTCGCGACCGCCGCGGCGCCTTCGGCATGGGCCGCCTCCAGTTCACTCCGCAGCGTCTGGATGGTACGGCGGAGTTCATTCGCTTCGTTCTCATTTTCAGCGCGCAACTTCTGCTCGCGGCTCTGGGCCTCATGGAGTTGCCCGTCGAGCTGCGAACGCATCGCCGAGACGGCGGCTTGCATCTCGGCGAGCTCCTTAGCAGCCTCCGCGCGGCTGCTTTGCTCTCGCGTCTGCGACTCGTGCGTCTGCGCTTCGAGCTGCGAGCGCATAGCCGAAACGGTCGACTTCAGCTCGGCGACCTCCTTTGCGGCCTCCGCGCGGATACCCTGTTCGCGCGTCTGCGCCTCGTGCGCCTGCGATTCGAGCTGCGAGCGCATAGCCGAGACGGTCGACTTCAGCTCGGCCAGGTCTTTTGCCCCCTCGGAGCGGACGCCCTGTTCCCTTGCCGCGGCGTCGTGGATCTGCTGCTCGAGCTGTGAGCGCATCGCGTCGATCGTCATCTTCAGCTCGGCGATGTCACTCGCCGACTCGGCGCGCGCCTTCTGCTCGCGTTCCGTGATCCGGCCTTCGCTCTCCTCGAGCTCGCGCCGCATCTGATCGATCGTCGTCTTGAGCTGAGCGTTGATGCTGTGCAGCGCCCGCTTTTCTTCGTCGCCATCAACTTCGGTAGGATCGGCAGCCATCGTCCAAAAATGCTTTCACAACATCCAACCGTTGCGATGGCCCGATAGCCAGTTCGGATCCGCTGAGCGAAATATCCTCACACCGCCATCGATCGACAAGCACTTTGGCTACTCTGACGCCATCCGGCTGTCGGTGCGGCCAATCGCATGTCGGTCAGGACGAGCCCCCCGCGGGCGCAATGATGCCGGGGCGCCGGGCCAATGTCCATATCCATGCCGCGACAAGTCGACGACATATCGAAGGAATTTACCAAGCGCTCCCGAAGCTATTGGATATCGCGCGACGCCGATGCCATGGTCGCCCCATCAAGAAGAGGATGAGGCACGGATCGATGAGCGAGCACCAGCAGCAAGGCGAGCCATCCCTGGAGGCGATGCTGCCGGTCGGAATCCGCTCGCGCATGCTCCCGCATATCAATGGGCTCGACATGCACATTTTGGAGGGCGGCTTCGAAAGCCCGGGGCGTCCGCTCGCGCTTCTCGTCCACGGCTATCCCGAACTGGCGTTCAGCTGGCGCCATGTGATGCCCGCGCTGGTCGGGGCCGGCTATCATGTCGTCGCGCCTGATCTCCGCGGCTTTGGTCGGACGACCGGCAGCGCGACCGATTATGACTGCGACCTGATGGAATTCAGCTTCCTCAGCAAGGTCCGCGACATGATGGCGCTGGTCGAGGCGGTAGGCCAGAGCCAGGCCCGTATCATCGTTGGCCATGACCTGGGTTCGCCGGTCGCCGCCTGGTGCGCGCTGGTGCGGCCCGATATCTTCCGGTCGGTGGTGATGATGAGCGCACCTCATCCCGGTGTTGCCCCGATCGGTACCCCCACCCTGCCTGCCATGCTGAAATCGCTGGCCACAGACCTCGCAGCGCTGCCGCGTCCGCGCAAATATTATCTGCTCTACAACTGCGAACGCGGCGCGGCGCCGGACTACGACAATCCGCCGCAGGGGTTGCACGACTTCTTCCGCGCCTATTTCCATTACAAGAGCGCCGACTGGTCCGGGAACAAACCCTATCGCCTTGCCGGCCGGACCGCCGAAGAGATGGCGAAGATGCCGACCTATTATGTGATGGACATGGACAAGGGGATGACCGCGACCGCGGCTGACTTCATGCCCAATGCGGAAGAGATTGCCGCCTGCCGCTGGCTGAAGGACGACGAAGTCGCGCTGTTCGCTGCCGAATATGGCCGCACCGGCATGCAGGGCCCGCTCAATGCCACCTATCGCCCGCTCTCCGACCCGCGCATCGTCGCCGAGATGACGAGCTTCGCCGGCCGCAGCATCGACGTGCCCGCCGCCTTCATCTCGGGTGCGCAGGACTGGGGCAATTTCCAGACCGTCGGCGCGATTGAGGCAATGCAGACCAAAGGCTGCTCGAACATGACCCAAATCCATTTCGTCGAGGGCGCAGGCCATTGGGTTCAACAGGAGCAACCTGAACAAGTGACCGCGCTGATTCTCGATTTCCTGAAAACCACCGGAGAAGCTCATGCCTGAAATCATCATCCATGCGGTCGAGGGCCGCTCGCTCGAAGCCAAACAGGCACTGCTCAAGGACATCACTGACGCGGTGGTGAAGAATTTCGGGGTTCATCCCGACATGGTGACGGTGACGATCGCCGAGGCGAAGGCCGAGCTAAAATCGAAAGGCGGTATTCCCTACAGCGTCCGCCCGCCAAGCCAGATCAAGATCGGGTGACTTTGCCTCCATATTGGAGAGGGGGGGGGAGAAATTACCGCCGGGATGCGCTATGGTCCCCCGCAAGAACAGGAGAGCCGGCGATGGCCTGGACCGAGAGACGACTGAACAGCCACTTCGCTGTCGAGCTGACAGGGCCTAAGCTTTCCCTTGATCTGCCGCAGCGGGAGCGCGACGCGGTCTATGAGGCGGTGATCCGCGAGGGCGTCGTTGTCGTTCGGAACCAGGACCTGACCGACGACGAACTTGAGACCTTCGCCGCCTCGCTTGGCCGGGTGCTCAGCTATGGCGAGATCGGCAACAATCTCCCCAATGTTCTGCCCATCACCAACGTCGGACGAGACGGCAAGCTGCTGTCCGCGGATGACGACCTGATGCGCGCCTCGGTCGCGAATATGCTCTGGCATATCGATTCGACCTATACGAAACCGCGCGCGACGGTATCGATGCTGTTAGCCAAGGTCCTGCCGCCGACTGGCGGCAATACCGAGTTCTGCGATCTTCGCCACGCCTGGGAAAACCTGTCTCCGCAAGAACAGGCCAGCTTCCGGGGGATGACCGCGAGCCACTCGATCATTCATTCGCGCACACTGACCGGCTATGATGACTGGACCGACGAAATTCGCGCGAAGCTGCCATCGATCGATCGGCCTCTGGTTCGCGAGCATGAGGAAACCGGCCGTACCGCGCTGCTGATCGCCTCCCACATCGAATCGCTGACGGGTCTTTCCACCCAGGAGACAGTCGCGCTGGTCAAGGACCTGACAGCGAGGGCCACCACCCCCGACAATGTCTATTCGCATGCCTGGCAGCCAGGCGACCTGCTTCTGTGGGACAATCGCTGCGTAATGCACCGCGCGACCCCGTATGAAATGGATAAATATCCCCGCGACGTCCGCACCGCGCGACTGGTCGATGTGGCAGAGATGGCGGCGGCTTAAGTATGAACTGGACAGAGCGCCGACTGAACGGCCACTTCGCCGCCGAACTGATCGGCCCCAGACTCAGCCCTGGTCAGCCGCAATCTGTCCGCGATGCTGTCTATGAGGCAGTGACCCGCGAAGGCGTGGTCGTCGTCCGCAATCAGGACCTGAGCGACAATGAGCTCGAAGGCTTTGCAGCGTCCATCGGCCTTGTGATGAGCTATCCGGGTCTCGGCGTACATATTCCGAACGTCGTGCCGCTCGGCAATGTGGGACCGGACGGCAAGCTGTTACCCGAAGATGGCGACTTCATGCGCGCATCGCTTGCAAACATGCTGTGGCACATCGACTCCACTTATACCCACCCGCGCTCGACCATCTCGATGCTGCTGGGCAAGATTGTGCCCCCTTCCGGCGGCGAAACCGAGTTTTGCGATCTGCGTCATGCGTGGGATCGGCTTTCGACGGAGGAACAGACCCGCCTCCGGGGCATGACGGCAAGCCATTCGATCATCCATTCGCGGACGCTCACTGGCTATCATGACTGGGCCGACGGGGTGCGCGAGCGGCTGCCCTCGGTCGACCGGCCGCTGGTCGGCGAACATGAGGAGACCGGCCGCACCGCGCTGCTGATCGCCTCGCACATCGAGAAGCTGACCGGCCTCACCAGCGAGGCGACAGTGGCTCTTGTCGCCGACCTTACCGCTCGGGCAGCGACGCCTGACAATATCTATGCGCATGCCTGGCAGCCATGCGACCTGCTGTTATGGGACAATCGCTGCGTGATGCACCGCGCGACCCCCTTCGAGGCCAGCAGATATCCCCGCGACGTTCGCAGCACCCGGCTCGTCGATGCGAAGGAAATGACGACAGCTTGACCTTGTGAAACCCTATAAGATCGCCGCACAGTCCTATTTCCCTCACCGCCGTCATACGCCTATCCCTCGTTGAGGAGAGGAGAGCGAAGATGAAGGTCCATCTCAACATCTCGGCACAGAACAGCGCCGACTGGGACAGGGTCCTGGCCGGGGGCTATGACCGGCCGATGGCGGCGCCCGACAGCGTCTTCGTCGACGAAGCGATGGCGCTCGGCGATCTCGCCGAGCCGCTGGGCTTCGACGGCATCTGGGTGCCCGAGCATTTCGGCACGCCCTATGTGATGACGCCCAATCCGCTCCAGACGCTGACCTGGTTCGCGGCCCGCAGCGAGCGGCTGAGCCTGGGGACGATCGTGTGCGTGCTGCCCTGGTGGAATCCGATCCGCCTCGCCCATCAGATCGCCTATCTCGATATCCTCTCCAAGGGCCGCTACGAGACGATCGGCATCGGCCGCGGCGTCGCCAAAACCGAGTTTGAGGCGGTCGGCGTGCCACGCGAAGAAAGCCGTGACCGCTTTGACGAATGCCTCGACATATTGGAACTGGCGCTGACGCAGGAGCGCTTCTCCTATGAAGGCCGGATATTCAAGATTCCTGAGACATCGGTTCGCCCCCAGCCGTACAGCAAGAATCTCGTCGACCGCCTGTACGGCGCCTCGGCAACCGGCACTTCGCTCGACCGGCTCGCAGCGCGCGGCCTCAAGCCGATCTTCGTCGGCAACAAGTCGCTGGCCGAGGCGGCCGCCGACGTCCGTCGCGTCAACAGCGCCCGCCTGAAGGCGGGGCTCGCGCCGACCCAGTCGAAGAATATCCTCTTCATGTATTGCGCGAACAGCGAGCCCGAGGCGCAGGAGGCGACAGGCTTCGTGGCCAAGGCCAACCAGGACGTCGCGCTCCATTACGGCTTCCACGATCCCGGCAACTTCGCGGGGGTGAAGGGCTATGAGGATTATGCCGCAGGCAGCGGCAGCGCGACCTCGCTGACCAAGGATGGCGAGTTCATTGGCACTCCGAGCGGCTATGATGAAAGCAACCTGCTTATCGGTACACCCGAGACGATCTTCGAGCGGATCCAGCTCGGCCAGCGTACCTGCTCCTTCTCGGAGATCTGCATCGCCGGAAGCTTCGGCGGCCTCCCTTTCGAACAGGCCGAGAAAAGCCTGCGCCTGTTCGCGCAGGAAGTGCTCCCGGCCGTCCAGGCGATGGACGCGCCACTCCACCCCGAATGCATGGGCGACGCCGCCTCGGCAGCGGCCTGATGAAGACGCTCTTTTCCGGCGGCTGCTTCTTCGAGGGCGCGCGCTGGCATGACGGCGCCTGGTATGTCTCCGACATGTATGGCGGCGAAGTGTGGCGGATCACGCCCGATGGTGCGGCAACGGTGCTGGCCCGTATCGAGGGGCGTCCGTCAGGAATTGGCTGGCTACCCGGCGGCGACATGCTGATCGTTTCGATCCAGGAGATGAAACTCTACCGGCGTGGCGCGGATGGCAGCCTCTCGCTCCATGCCGATGTCGCCGAGGCCTCCCGCTACTGGACAAATGACATGCATGTCCTGCCCAACGGCCATGCCTATGTCGGCAATATCGGCTTCGACCCCGCCGTCCTGTTCCGGCCTGGCCCGACCAATCTGGTCCATGTTGCGCCTGACGGACGGGCGAGCGTAGCGGCGACGGGCCTGCTCTTTCCGAACGGCACCGTACATAGCAGCGACGGCAAAACCCTGATCGTTGGCGAAAGTCTCGGCAATCGGATGACCGCCTTCACCATCCAGTCGGACGGCAGCCTCACCGACCGGCGCGTCTGGGCACAATTCGGTCCGGAGCCGGCGCCGGAGGACTATTCGTTCGAGACGCTTCATTCACTCGATCTGGCACCTGATGGCTGCGCGATCGATGCCGAGGACTGCATCTGGGTCGCGGACGCCGCCAACAACCGGGTCTGCCGGGTCGCGGAGGGCGGCGCGATCCTCGCCGAGATAGCGGCGCCAGAGGGGCTGGGCGTTTTTGCTTGCGCCCTCGGCGGGCTCGACGGTCGTGAACTGCTGATATGCGCGGCACCGGGGTCGCAGCCGGAAGAATGCCTGGAGCAGCGGGCGGCAGTGCTGCTGGTGACAAAGGTCGACGTGGGGACAGCATGAGACGCAGCATGGTCGCAACCCTGGTAGTCGCGATGGCCACGATGGTTTCGCTGCCTGCGCAGTCGGAGAAGACTGCAGAACCGCCTGCTGCCTATAGCGAGAATTGCGCGAGCTGCCACGGCATGGCGCTTAAGGGCGCCACCGGCCCCAATATCGGCCCGGCGCTGCGGAGCCCCGAGTTCGCCGCCAAGTGGCGCGCCAAGCCGGCGGCGGAATTTCTCGCCTTCGTCCACGCCACCATGCCGCTCGCTCAGCCCGGTTCACTCGATCCTGCGACATCGGCCGAGGCGGCCAATTTCGTCCTCGCCGCCAATGGCCTGCCCACCGGGCAACCCGGGGCCGAAGCCGCTCCCGACCTGTCGTCGAGCGCGGACCAGCTTGTTGTGCCGGTCCGCGAGCAGGACAAGGATGCCGGTTACCGGACGGCGCTGGCTGAACGCACCGCGCTCCTTGAGCGACTGCCCGCAGTCAGTGACACCCAGAAGGAAAAGCCGGCGCCCGAGGACTGGCTGTCCTGGCGGGGCAATAATGCGACCCATGGATTCAGTGCGCTCGACAAGATCAACCGCAGCAACGCCGCCCGATTGACCCTCGCCTGGAGCAACTCGCTCGAGCCGGGCACAGCGGCCATTGCGCCGATTGTCCATGGCGGGGTGATGTTCGTCAACGCGGGCGGGCGGATCATGGCGCTCGATGCGCGCAACGGCGATCTGCTCTGGCAGTTCTCTCGGCCCGCCAAGGGATTGCGAATCCCGATCAGCCAGACGCGCAGCATCGCGATCTCGGGCACTTCGCTCTACATCTCCACGGTCGACAACCACATCCTCGCCCTCGATGCCCGGAGCGGAAAATTGCTCTGGGACCATGAAGTCGCGCCGCCGGCCCAGCTCCTCCAGCTCACCGCTGCGCCGATCGTCGTTCATGGCAAGGTGATCCAGGCCGTGTCGGGCTGCCAGTCGTTCGGCGGCGGCTGCTATGTCCTCGCGCTCGACGCTGCGACCGGCCGGGAGGCATGGCGTTTCCTGACCATCGCCCAGCCCGGTCAGCCGGGCGGCGACAGCTGGAACGGCGCGCCGCCCGAGGAACGCTATGGCGCCTCGGTCTGGGTGACTCCCAGCTATGACGCCGGGCTCAATCTCCTCTTCGTGGGCGTGGCCCAGACCTACAAGGTCTCGACCCTGCTCGACCCGCAGAAGCGCAAGGGCAAGTCGACCGACGCGCTGTTCACAAACGCCACGCTCGCGCTGGACCCCGATAGCGGCAAGCTCGTCTGGCATTATCAGCATATGCCCGGCGACGTCTGGGATCTCGACTGGTCGTTTGAGCGGACGATTGTCGACACGCCGCAGGGCAAGGTCGTCATCAATGGCGGCAAAGTCGGCATATTCGACGCTTTGGACGCGAAGTCGGGCCGATATCTCTGGTCGTTCGATCTCGGCCTGCAGAACCTCATCACCCGGATCGATCCGAAAACGGGCCGCAAGAGCTATGACCCGAAGCTGATGCCGACCGTCGCTCCCAAGCTGATCTGCCCGGCAGCGAGCGGCGCGCGCAACTGGCTGACGACCGCCTATGACGCCAAGACGCAACGACTGTTCATCCCCGTTTTCCCGACCATCTGCATGCACTATTCGCGCCGGCCGCCAGCGCCCGGCCTGATGGCGAAGGACGTGATGGGCGAGTCTGAAGTCGAACATATCCGCCGCCCCGGAGTGGACGACCAGCACGGCATGGTCGCTGCGCTCAACCTCTCCACCCGCACGATCGACTGGACGGCGCGACGGCGCGCGCCAGAAGCGAGCGCCATCCTGGCGACCGCAGGCGGCCTGATCTTCGAAGGCAGCCGCGACCGGCTGTTTCGTGCGTCAGACAGCGACACTGGCGCCACATTGTGGCAGGCACGCCTGCCCAATGTGCCGGGTGGCCTGCCGATCAGCTATGCGGTCGACGGCGTCCAATATGTCGCGATCGTGACCGGCGGGAAGACTCCGATCGACCTGTTCACCACCGCCATGGCCCCGGAATATCCCGCATCGGACACCAGCCGCCAGATCATGGTGTTCCGGCTGGCGCCGAAGCCCGCGGGTGAATTCCCCTAAACCAGCGCGAGATAGGCCGACACGGTTATCACAGCGGCGATCGTCGACGCCAGGATCACCCGCGATGTGACCTCGGCACGACGGCCATAGAGTTCTGCCAGCATGAACGGGCCGGTGCCGGTGGGCAACGCGGCGAGCAGCACCGCCGTGTGGGTGAGCGGCGCGGGTAGCCGAAACACATGCGTCGCCAACCCCCAGGCAAGCAGCGGCTGGCCGAATAATTTGGCGCCGACGAGCATCGCCGGCTCTCGGACTGCCCCTGCACCCTTCCCCGACCTGGCGAGAAAGGCACCGAGCGCGACCAGCGCGCAGGGCGAAGCTGCGGCGGCCAGCAACTTGAGGAAGCCGTCGGCGGGCGCAGGCATGGTCAGGCCCGTCGCGGCAAAAATGCCGGCGAGGAGCGGAGCGACGAGGATCGGATTGCGGATCAGCCGCCCGCCGGCCTTCGCGAGGATTGCGCCCCGCGACGCCTCGGCCTGGAGCCCCAATTCAATCAGGGCGATCGCGACGGCGAACAGCAAGCAGGCGGTGATGATCGTCGCCACCACCGCCGGCGCCAGCGCCGCCGGCCCAAGCGCGACCAGCGCGAGCGGAAAGCCGATGAACCCCGTGTTGGCATAGCCGGCGTTGAGCCCGTCAATCGCGGCATCCGCAAGATGCGCGCCGCGCCGCAGCTGGATCACCATGGTCAATGCGAACAACAATACCGCGCTGCCGCCAAATGCAGCAACGAAGCCAGGCTGCCAGATTTCTGCCCAGCTGGCGTGAAGGATGGTTTCGGCCAGCATCGCAGGCAGCGCCAGATAGACTACGAAGCGGTTGAGCTCGGCCGCAGCATGCTCGCGCAAGACGTCAATCCGCCGCGCAAACCAGCCCGCGAAGATCAGCGCAAAAACGGGAAGGACGATAAGAAAAGTGGAGAACACGGCCGCATTGTAGCGGGCCGATCTTTCAGCGTCATGTTGAACTTGGCGCGGCCACGCCGAACAAGATTCGGCCACATAGTTCATACTAATGTCGGCTGTCAGGCGAGAGGAGGACCAGAAAATGGCGCTGATCGGCGAACTGGACCTGCCCTATCTCGATATCAACGACGCGGCATTTCCCGGCGATCCCTTCACCGCGATCGATTCGGCGCGCAAAAAGCACCCCTGGCTCGCCCGGATCGATGTCGGCTATTTCGTGCACGGCTATCATGCGGTGCGCGACCTCGCCGGCATGGACGATCATCTCGTCCCCGACTTCGGCACCGTGGTCGAGCAACTGGGGCTGAGCGACACGCCCTGGGCCGATTTTCAACGCAATGTGCTCACCGCCATGACGGGAGAGAAGCATTGGCGGGTGCGGATGAGCACGGGCGACACCTTCCTGCCGCGCAACATGAAGCGCCATATCGGGCTGATCCGCGAGCAGGCTGCGGCGATGCTCGACGAATGGGCGCCGATGGGCGCGTTCGATTTCGTCGAGTTCGCCGCCACCTACCCGGTCAGCGTGATGTGCCGGCTGGTCGGCGCCTCGACTGACGAGATGCCGAAGCTGCGCGCCGCGTTCGAGGCGCAGTCGCGGGTCGGCTCGCGCAATCCCGATCTCATCCCGACCTTGCTCGCCGGTTTCGACCTGATGTGGGATTTCACCGACCGGCTGGTGCGCGAGAGAGAGGCGAATCCCGTCGCGGAACCCAACATGCTTGACGAGTTCATCGCCGCGAAGAATGCCGGCACGATCGACGAAAAGGAGCTGCGCTACCTGATCATGACGCTGTTCCCGGCCGGCTACGACACGTCGAAAAACGCGCTCGCGCTCATCCTCCATTACATGATCGACCGGCCCGATGCCTGGCGGCGTTGCGCCGAGGATCTCGACTATTGCCGGCGTGTGACCGAGGAGATGTTCCGCTATCACAGCACCGTCACGCAGAAGCGCCGGGTAGCCAGGGCGTTCGACTATGACGGCGTCCATATCCCGGTGGGCACATTCCTCGCCTTCGGCACTTCGACCGCAGGGCGTGATCCGAGAGCCTTCGAAAATGCCGATATGTTCGATCCCGATCTCGACCGCGACAATCGCAATCTCGCCTTCGGCCGCGGCGTGCATATGTGCCTGGGCCAGCATCTCGCCCGCGCCGAGATCGCCGAGGGGATCCACCTGATCGCACAGCGGATCACCAATCCGCGCCGTACCGGTCCGATCGCCTGGCGCCAGTTCCTGGGCATCGGCGGGCTTGAGACTTTGCCCATCGCATTCGACCCCGCACCCCCGCGCATGAAGCCTGGAGAAGCAGATGCATGATCTTGTCATTCGCGGCGGTACCGTCATCGACGGGCTCGGCGGACCGCCGCGGATCGCCGATGTCGCTATCGATTGCGACCAGATCGTCCATGTAGGGCCTGACGCGGGCAATGGCGCAGCCGAGATCGATGCAACCGGCAAGATCGTCACGCCGGGATTTGTCGATCTCCACACCCATTTCGATGCGCAGGCGACCTGGGATCCCGTGCTCGCGCCCTCGGCCTGGCATGGCGTCACGACGCTGGTAATCGGCAATTGCGGGGTGGGCTTCGCCCCCGTCCGGCCCGAGGCGCGGAACTGGCTGATCGACGTGATGGAGAATGTCGAAGAAATTCCCGCCCATGTCCTCAGGGCCGGGCTCGCCTGGGACTGGGAAAGCTTCCCCGACTATCTCGATGCATTGGACGCCCGCAAGCATAGCGTCGACATCGTCGCCCAGGTCCCGCACATCGCGCTGCGCGCCTATGTGATGGGGGAACGGGCGATGCGCAACGAGGCCGCCACAGCCGGCGACATTGCGGCGATGGGCGACCTGCTCGAGCAGGCCATGGAAGCCGGCGCGATCGGCTTTGCGTGCAGCCGCACCGACCTTCACCGCTTCGCCGACGGCAGCCTGATCCCGGGATCGATGGCCGATCAGCAGGAATTGCTGGCGCTGGCCGATCGGCTGGCTGCGATCGGATCGGGACAGATCGAATATCTTGGCATGATTTCGACCTGGGACGAAAATCTTCCCTTCATGGCCGAGATGTCCCGGCGCAGCGGAATGCCGGTCCATTTCGCGATGATCGAGAAGGACAGCGAGATACGGCTCGCAGGAATCGAGGAAGCCGCAAAGACGGGCGCACGGCTCGTCGGCCATGTCCCGCCCCGCGCGGTCGGCAATTATCTGCATTGGCGGGGCAGCCGGCATCCCTTCATGAACCGGCCGAGCGTCAGAGCGATCGCCGGGCTGCCCTGGGCGGAGCAATATGCCCGCCTCGGCGATCCCGCGTTCCGAGCCCGCGTCCTGGGCGAGGAGAATGTGGGTGTGGAGCGGCTTTCCGAAGTCGCCCGCTGGGTGCTGGATGCCTTCGATCGCATGTATGCGGTCGGCGACCGTCAGGACTATGAACCCGATCCCGCAACCGACAGCATCGCCACGCTTGCGGCGCAGGCAGGTCAGGAAGCGCAGGCCTACGCCTATGACGCCATGATGGCCAACGATGGCGCGGGGATGATCTACATGGCGCTCGCCAACTACGCCCCGGGCAATTTCGACAGGCTGCGCGAGTTGATCGGGCGCCCGGGCCTGATCGCCGGACTGTCCGACGCGGGTGCGCATTGCCTGCGGGTGGCCGACGCCTCGGCGCCGACCTTCATGCTGACCCACTGGGCGCGGGACCGGTCGCGCGGAGCGACCTTGCCGATCGAGTTGATCGTCAAGGCATGTACCTCCGATCCGGCCAAGGCTTATGGCCTAGAGGATCGCGGCGTCCTGGCGCCCGGCTATCTCGCCGATCTCAACATCATCGACTTTGAGGGGTTGAGCCTGCCGGTGCCGCACATCAGCGCCGACCTACCGGCCGGCGGCGAGCGGCTGGTCCAGCGCTCGGAAGGCTATGTCGCGACGATCAAGAGCGGCAGGCCGACCTTCCGCGACGGCGAGCACCAGGGCGTTTATCCGGGCAAGGTCGTGCGGGGACCGCAACAAAGACCGAGAGTCTGACGCTCGGACACCGCATAACGCTTGCACTTCCCCGAAGCTGACGCAGGATGGCACCAGACAGGGGGAGAATATTCGTGGCGGAGCAGGGTGGCGGCGCGGCGGCCGAGTGGCGGCGATATTGGTTTCTGCCGCTGGTGGCCGGAATGGGCTATGCCACGTCCGCCCTGCAGAGCTATGGTTTCGGCCCTTTCTTCCAGCCGCTGCAGGATGATTTTGGCTGGACCCGCGCCCAGGTCGCGACCGGCATCACCATCTCGAACCTCGGCGCAGCGCTCTTCATTCCCTTCATTGGCGCGCTGATCGACCGTTACGGGCCACGCCCGCTCGGTATCGTCGGCGTCTCCGCCTTCCTGATCGCCTACGGCCTTCTCAGCGTCGCAACCGGCACGCATTGGGACTGGTGGCTGCACTGGGCAGGAATCGCGGTGGCCACATCCTGCCTCCAGGGAACGATCTGGACAGGTGCGGTGGTCAGCCGTTTCCTGCTGTCGCGCGGCATGGCGATCGGGGTCACGGTCAGCGGCCTTTCGGTCGCCATCGCGATACTGCCGCCGCTGACGACCTGGCTGATCATCAACCATGGCTGGCGCGGCGGCTTCCTCGGCATCGCGCTGATCTGGGCGGCGGTGGTGCTGCCGATGCTCTTCCTGTTCTTCCGCGGCGCCCAGGACGACCTGCTCAAGGCGCGGCGCCAGGGCATCGTCGATGAGCATGTCGAACTGCCGGGAGTCTCGCGCAGCGACGGGCTGCGCAGCCCGGCCTACTTCAAGCTGCTGTTCATCAGCTTCACCTTCGCCTTCTGCACGATTGCGAGCGTGATTCATTTCGTGCCGATGCTGGGAAGCTTTGGCGCGACGCCGATGGCGGCGGCGTGGGTCGCTACCTTCATCGGCATCTTTTCGATTCTCGGCCGGCTCGGCACTGGCGCGCTGCTCGATCGCCTTCCCGCGCATCTGGTCGGAACGGTTGTCTACATGATCCCGGTGGCGGGCGCCGTCGCGCTGCTGATCGATGGCACAAGCATCACCAACCAGATCATCGCTGCGATTTCCCTCGGTCTGACTGTTGGCGCGGAAGCCGATGTGATCATCTATCTGATCACCCGTCATTTCGGCCTGCGCAGCTTCGGCACACTGATGTCGGTGGCGTTCGCGTCGATGGCCTTCGGATCGGCGGCGGGCCCCTATGTCGCCGCGATGATCTTCGACGCGAGCGGCGACTATTTTCCCTATATCTGGCTGACGATCGGGCTAACGACACTCAGCGCGATCATCTTGCTCGGCCTGCGCTGCCCGCCGCTCAGCGAGACCTCAGCCAAGCCGGCATAGATGCCCGCGCTCGGCCTCGGCGAGCCGGACCGCAAGCAGCGCTGAGCCGGCCTCGATATCGATCCAGCTGCCGTCGCCCTCGGCCGAGGCATTGGCCATGTAGAGCCCGTCGAGCGTCTCGACCTTCACGGGATGCCGCAGGATCGGCTTGGTGTACCAGGTCGAGATGGAGGGCGGATCGGTGCTCTGATAGCTCGACCATTCGGTGCAATCCGCAAGGTCGCTATAATAGTCGTGCAGATAGTCGACGATCGAATCGATCGCGTCCTTGGCCTCGCTCCAGTTGCGCCACTGGCGGCCCGGCTGGTTGGAGCGGGCAACTGCCTCGGCGCAGAGCAGGTGGCGCCCTGGCGGAGCCGAACGCGGCGAGAAGGCCGAGGGATAGAAGAAGCCGCCGCGGAACCGCTTGATCATGCTGTTGCCGTAGAGCACCCGCTCCCACGGGCTGGACAAGTCCTCTTGCTTACCCGTCTTTCGGATGGTCGGGAGCCTCGTGAGCCCCGCCCACCAGCTCGCCGTCTCGGTGCCATAATCCTGCGTTGTCCGCGCCGCCGCCATGAACGCGCGCGGCAACAACCGCTCCTCAACCAGTTCGGTGAGATGCCAGCCAGGCCAGTCGACAATCACGATCGGCGCCTTGAAGACCTTCACAAGGCTGCCGTCGTTGACCGCGACGAGGCCGGTCACCTCTCCATTGCTGCTGGTGATCTCAATCGGCTTCCAGCCGTGATGGAAATCGGCACCAAGCTCCTTGAGCCGCCGAACCCAGGGCTGGATCACGCCCTGCATAGCCCCCACCTCGTCATCATCAGGAACGATCGCGACGCCATGCACCCGGTTGAGGTGCATGATGTAGCGACCGACCGAGGTCTCCTCTGCCGGAGTGAAGGG
>CANJRZ010000044.1 GCA_947476735.1 Sphingomonadaceae bacterium | reverse complement strand
GCAGCAGGCCGTGGCCATGAAACCAGAACGCGCGCCGGCGATCAGGCTGGCGAAGATGACCGCGGGATAGACGAAGACATAGGCGACCACGCCTGGCGTGAAGAGATCGGCCATGGCGCGGAAGATCACTGCAATACCGATCGCTGCCACCGCGACGACGATATCGACCGCGAGATCCGGTTTACGCCCGGCGAGCCGGTGCGGCACATCCATGAATGCAGTGATGACTCCGCTCCTTACCGATCGGCAGCTTGGGCCGATACTCGCCGCTGCCCGTGCGGCACGCCGATCATATCGTCGTACCGGTCCGTGCGGAAGGCTGTTCGGGACGTTGTCCGATCAGCGAGTGAGCCGCACTTCCCGAAGGTGTCCAATCACCTTCGCCTGCAACTGTTCGGTATAGCCGAGCCGCTCGATCAAATTCTTCGGATCTCGGGCGATCGCGGGGTAGCTCGTTTCGAGCTGTGCCCAGGCTGTCTTGGCCTGGGTAAGATCGCCGATCATCGCATAGCCGGATGCGCTGATCAGATAGAAATCGCCATGGCGGCCGACAATGGGTGGAGCCATGCGGGTTAGCGCCTCTTGCGCGATTCGCCGATTATCCCGGCTGATCGCCAGCAGCAGTAACGGTGCGTAGAAGCGGCCTTCCGGATTGTCGTCGAGCGCGATCGCGCGCCGAATCATCGATTCCGCGAGGATATCGTCGCAGCCGAGCAGGTAGGTACCGGTATCGGCAAGCAGCGTCGGATCATAAGGTTGCAACTGAGCCGCGCGACGCGCGAAATTGATTGCCTGCGGGCATGATTTCCGAAGCAAAGCGATGCGCGCGCGCGCCGCATTGGTCCAGGCATCGAAAGGATCGATCGAGGCGGCGATCTGAGAGTGACGGCGCGCTGTTAGCAGCAGCGTCGATCGATTGCGCGGATCGGTCCGCGTGCTGACCATCTTCTCTATCGCAAGCTGGGCTGCAGCAGCCTGCAGGCCAGCATTGTTAGGATTGAGTTCCAGGCTGTTCGTCACGCAGGAGCGGACATTCTCGAGCTCTTCGTCGGTCCGGACCTTGCGATATTGATGGTAGAGCAGGAGGCAGCTGTATCCGATTGCTTGCCGTCCGCTATTCCCCTGGAGTTGATGGGTGGCGATCACGCCATTGACCCGGCCGAGGGTTGCGATCGCCGGTGCAAGCGCATGATCCAACGCGTCGCCGCCGGGGTCACCTGTTTTGGGCAGGCTGATGTCGCCGGACCAGACCAACCGCTCGGGCGCGGCGCTTGACAGGCGAAGGAATAGACGCGGGCGGTCGCTGCTGGTCAACTCGGCGCTGAGCCGGTAGCTGGCCAGTCGCGGATGCGGATCGAGCGCACCGGTCGGGCGCACAGCCCGCAGATCGTACATGGTGCTCCGGCTTAACCCATCAAGAAGCCGGGCGCGTAGGAGACTGCCGAACTCACTCCGGCTGGCCATCTCAACCGCGGACAGGTCGACCAGAGGTCGTTCGCGATCGGCGATCGGCGGTCCGGTCCGCATCGGCACGATCTGGAGCACCAGGACAGTCCCTGCCAGCAACAGCACGAGTAGCAGCGCAATCTGCTGGCCGAAGACAAGCGGCCGTTCCGGGATGAAGGGGATCGCCGGCACAGGTGCGGGCTCCCCCACCTCAGGCTGTGCCGCTTCCAGCATAACCTTATATCGGCCGCTCGGTATGGTCAGCCGGAGGCCGACAACGGGAGCGGTAGCGCGATAATAGCTGTCGAGCATGCGGCGCAATCGTCCGACCTGGACGCGCGGATAACTATCCGCACGCGCATCATAATCTGGCGCGCGGCCAAGACCGTCCACTGCGACCGAATAGGCTTTGAGCTGATCGCCGCGTCCCGCTGCGGTTTCGCCGACCAGGAATGACAACAGCCGTTTCATGATCGGCGCGCGCGCGAAATCGGTAGAGTCGATAACCGATTGAAGCTCCTCGCGCATCAGCTCGGCTTCAGGAGGACCGGATCGATTGGGCACCGATGACCCTTTAGCCCCTGCGCGATTAATCGCGATTTCGCTCGTATCGGTCATGTCCCTGACTAGGAATAGCGCGAATTTTCGGGGGAGCCATCGTCCATTCTCGCATCGATGGGGATTGCACTGTAACGGTAACAGACACGGATAGTCACTGCCCCAGCGCCAATATTTTCCGCATGAAACACATCGGCGGTCTTGGCTGCCGGGTGTGATGAGCGGTTCGCCGCTTTAGCGCGCTCCTAGGCAAGCTGAATTGCGAGAGTCCTACCCCAACAGGACATTCGCGATCCGACTTGGCGAAATCGGCCGATCGTCCGTATGGCCCCCACCTGCGGACGGTCGGCTTTTTCATCACAGTTGATATCTTTTCCCGGCGCGCCCAGCGATCCGGAACCCCCCTTGCATGCGCACGGTTGTAGCGTGGCCTGTTTGGCTAAGGAACGGACATGCGCTACCCAGTCGACAAGCTGGTTTTCGGCCCCGATGATGTAGACCTGTCTCGATCGCCGCTTGCCCGATCGCTTGATGTTGAAACCTATGTGCTTGGCGCCTTCAATCCGGGTCTGACTCGATTGCCGAACGGCAATCTGCTGCTGATGGTCCGGATTGCCGAAGCGCTGCGGGAGCCGATCCGCGACGGTCATATTCATGCGATACGGTGGGTTGGCAGTGGCGGGCGGCCTTATGTCCTCGATACCTGGCCGCTCGACTATGTCGATACCGCAGACCCACGCAAATTCATGATTCGGGGGGGAGGCTGGCGGACGATGGGGCTGACTTCTCTTTCCTGGCTGTTGCCCGTCGAATTGACCAGTAACGGGCTCGAGCGCATCGCAATCCACTATGACCGTGCGATTGCGCCAGCCGGAAGCTACCAATGCTATGGTATCGAGGATGCCCGGATTTCGCGGGTGGGCGGCCGATATCTGATGACCAGCTGCTCGGTCAGTCCCGAGCGGCAATCGACGACTCTCTACAGTTCAGTCAATGGCTTCGACTGGCGCTTTGAAGCCATTGTACTCGATCACCAGAACAAGGACATGTTGATCTTCGAAGGAATGATCGACGGTCAATATTGGGCCCAGACGCGGCCTTTGGGTGATCTCTACTTCGCTTACCCGCCGGGCAGTGAATGGCGCGCCGGGCCGTCGATAAACCTCGCCACCTCGCCCGATGCAATGCACTGGAAGCCGCACATCCATCCGGGCATCCGTCCTCGGGCGTCGACGGTCGCTTCCGTGCGTATCGGAGGAGGCGCACCTCCGATTCTCACCGAGGACGGGTGGCTTACATTGTGGCATGGTGTGGAACCCAAGGAGATCGTAGGGATATACCGCACTTATTGGTCACTGCTTGACCGATGTGACCCATCGGTCGTGATCCGTTCGGGGGACGCACCGTTGATCGAAGCCAGAGCAGATCTCACTGCGCCGCTTGAGGATAAGATGTATATCAGAGACGTCGTTTTTACGACCGGCATCGCCGATGCAGGCGATCATTATGTGGTTGCGTCCGGCGAAGCCGATCTCGCCTGCCGCATAACCCATGTTCCCAAGCTCGCCTTTGCCTGCTGAAGCGGCGCGCCTAAAATATGCTGCATTGCGACATTTGATCTATGTCGAAAGGGAAAATGGTTTGAGCAACGCTCGCAGATTTTGAGATGATTTTGGCTGAAAGGGGAGAGTTAGGCAGTTTTTCTGAGCGTTTCGTCGCGTAATTCGCTCCTGTTCGGCAGTGCAATGCAACCTTTCCGCCCAAGGATCATTTACCGTGCAGACCTCGACTCTTCAGCCGGGGGACCAGCGGAGCAGCAGCATGGCAATTCTTGGGGGGACTTCCCACGTCGCCATCATCGGCAACCATCCGCCACGCATGTGCGGCATTGCCACTTTCACGAACGACATCTGGCGAGCGCTGATCGAGGCGCGGCCTGGGTTGCGGGCCGATCTCTACGCGATGGACGAACCGGGTTCGCTCCACAGCTATCCCTCGCATGTCGTATGCCAGATCGCTCACAACGATCTCGTCGATTATCGGGCCGCGGCGCGGCGTATCAACGAGAGTGGTGCCCAGATCGTCTGTGTACAACATGAATATGGGATTTTCGGCGGGCCTGCCGGAGCCCATCTGCTCCAATTGCTCGATCTTGTCGACATGCCTGTGGTGGTCACTCTTCACACCGTGCTTGAGCATCCCAACGCCGAACAGCGTTACGTCATCGAAGGGCTCGCTCGCCGGGCTGCAAAGCTCATCGTCATGGCTGAGAAAGGCCGGGATCTGCTCGAGCAAGTGCATGGGTTCGCGCGCTCGAGGATCGCTGTCGTCCCGCATGGCGTTCCCGATCGCCCCCTCGCTGACATTGTTGAGGCCAAGCGCCGGTTTGGCTTTGAAGGCCACGATATATTGCTGACCTTTGGGTTGCTGTCGCCCAACAAGGGCATCGAAACGATGATCCGCGCGCTGCCCGCAATCGTCGAGCGCCACCCCCGGGCGCTCTATGTGGTGCTCGGCGCGACACACCCTCAGCTGATCGCACGCGAAGGTCAGGCCTATCGTGAATCGCTGATCCGGCTGGCGGGCACGCTCGGCGTGGAATCACATGTTCGCTTCATCAACGAATTCACAGAGACCGTGCGGTTACTCGACTATCTCGAAGCCGTTGATATCTATGTAACGCCGTATCTGAACGAAGCGCAGATCACGAGCGGCACGCTTTCCTACGCTATCGCGCTCGGCAAACCGGTCGTTTCGACACCTTATTGGCATGCCGCAGAGGTCATCAGTCCCGAAATCGGAGTTCTGGTTCCTTTCGGTGACCATGATGCATTTGCTCGGGAGACTTCTGCCCTGCTCGATGACGACATACGCCGCGAGCACTTGCGCCAGGGGGCCTATCGCCTTGGGCGGACGATGATCTGGTCGCGGCTCGCTCATGCCTATCTGGAGATTTTCGATATGGCTCTTCCGGAACGTCCCGTTCGCTTGCCGGTTGTCGTGCGCGACCAGCCGGTGGATCCCCGGCTCGATGCCGTGGAGCAGCTTTCGGACAAGTGCGGCATCATGCAGCACTCGATCTTTTCCATCCCCGATCGAGATCATGGCTATTGTGTCGACGATAATGCCCGCGCGCTCATCCTGATGCACCGGCTCGGGCCTTCGAGCAGCGCCCGCAGCGAACAACTGGCTACGGTCTACGCCTCGTTCGTCCAGCATGCGTGGAACAGGTCGGAAGGTGTCTTCCGAAACTTCATGGGCTATGACCGCAGCTGGCTCGAGCGGGTTGGGTCAGAGGACAGCTTCGGGCGGTCGGTTTGGGCGATTGGGGTCACCGCGCATGAGGCCGGTCGCCATGACATGCGGCGCTGGGCTCATCATCTTTTCGATGATGTGGCGCCGCATGTGCTGAAACTCGATTGCCTCAGATCGCAGGCGTTCGCGGTGCTGGGCGCGATTTCGATGCTGCGCGCTATTCCCGGTCATAATGGCGCGCGACGGATCGTGGAAATTTTCGGGCGGAATCTTCACGACGTGTTGATCGATGCGCGCCAACCGGACTGGCGATGGTTCGAGCCTGTGCTCGGTTATGACAATGCCCGGCTTCCGGAGGCGTTGTTGCTTGCAGGCCAGATCGTGGGCGACAAAGACATGGTTGCCGCCGCGCTCAATGCCTTCGACTGGCTCGATGGAATTCAGACGAGCGGGGCGGGCCATTTCCGCGCAGTCGGCACCGAAAGCTTTGGCCGCCGCCATGCGTCGCCCCGGCTGTTCGATCAGCAGCCGCTGGAGGCATGGGCGACCATCGACGCGGCTATCACCACGTTCGATGTGACGCGTGATCAGCGTTGGCGCGAAACGGCGATGCGCGCCTGGCGCTGGTATTTCGGTAACAACGACCTCGGCCTGCCAATGGCTTCGACCAGCGCCGGAAGTTGTTTCGACGGACTGATGAGCGACGGCATCAATCTCAATACCGGGGCCGAATCGGTACTGGCCTTCCAGCTTGCCTGCTGTTCAATCGCGAGACTGTCGGGAACCGTTTCGGACGCGGCGCATTCCCGGAATGGCGCGGTCGCAGTTTAGGGTCTGACTCCTAAGGCGTCGTGGCCAGGACGAGGGGAGACAGCACGTCTTGATTGATGTCATCCACAGCGCCATGCGGCTGAAGGCCGATGCTTCGCGCGTGGTGGTCAGACCGTTCCACATCCCGATTGATCCTGAGAATCCAGGGAGCGGACGAGTGGGGCGGATCGTCAGGGCCGTGTTGGCGTTCGACGAGGTCCAGGCCGAAAAGGTGCTTGAAATCGTATTCAAGGATTTCGAGGCGCGGCACTGGCAGACGCGCAACGTCTTCAATCAACGCTACGATCAGATCGCGCAGGCGCTCAAACTCAACGGCTCGATATCGCCAGTCAGACGCGAACTGATCGGGGCCTATTTCTGTCATGAATACAGCTATGCTGCCGCGGCGCTGATGAACCCGAGCGTGGTGTTGCATCCCGACCAGTCCGGCCTCTCCGCGGGTTCGCGCCGGATCGTCCTGTCGCTCCGCGCGGTTGGCGAGGGCCATATAAGTTCGATCGCCTTCCGCGAGGGGATATTGTCGCCAGGGGCCCAGTTCGAATTGGGTCCCGAGCCACCCTTCGCGATCGCCGCCGCACACCGGCACGATGGCCTGGTGCGACCAGGGGACATGGTGGAGATTCATCGCCAGGAGGATTCGACTATCTCCGGCACGCTGATCTTTCCGATTACCCCCGAGCAATCAAATGGGCTTGAGGACCTGCGGATGCTGCAATTCGCCCATGACGACGGATCGCTCGAATGGATCGGCACATACACCGCCTTCAACGGCCGCATGATTCGATCGGAATTCCTGCGCACCATCGATTTCCGCAGCTTTCAAATGCAGGCGATCCGCGGATCGGCAGCGCGTAACAAGGGCATGGCGCTGTTTCCGCGAAAGATCGGCGGCGAATTCATGATGCTCGGCCGGCAGGACGGCGAGAACCTCTTCCTGATCCGTTCGCCCGAGATCGACCTCTGGCATGAGGGTGAATTGCTGATCGCCCCCAAATATCCGTGGGAGACGGTTCAGATCGGCAATTGCGGCGCGCCGATCGAAATAGACGAGGGCTGGCTGGTGCTGACCCACGGGGTCGGCGCGATGCGAAAATATTCAATCGGAGCGGTACTGCTCGACCTGAATGACCCCTCAAAGGTTCTCGGTCGCACCACGGACCCACTGCTGGCCCCCGGGGACGAGGACCGCGAAGGATATGTCCCCAATGTGCTCTACACCTGCGGAGCGCTCAGGCATGGCGATATGCTGTTCATGCCTTATGGCGTTGCCGACAGTTCCGTCGCCTTTGCTTTCGTGCCGATCGCCAGCCTGCTCGCAGCGATGCGCTAGGTCTGGTCAGTCTCAGAGGTGCTTCCGGTACCAGTCGGTCGCTGCATCGAAAAGCTGGTCGAGCGCCGGCGGTACATAGATCTCGTTGCCTTCACACGGCAGCGCCACGAGTTGCTTGGGCACGCCCGCCTTGGCGAAGGTCTCCTGGATCTGGTCGATTGGGTGCATCATGTCCCACCCGGCTGCCGCCATGATCATCAAGGGACGGGGCGCGATAAGGTGGATATACTGATCGGGCGCGAACTCGATGATCTTTTCGATCGATTCGATGCTGAGATCGGCTGTGCCCTGCATTTTCGGGCGCTTGGGCTGCTCCTGGATTTTCATATATTGGGCGGCGCCACGCGCATCCATGGTGATCGCGGCCGGCATCTCCATCTCCACCAGCGGAATCCGGCCACTGACGCCGGTTTCGAACCGGGTCTTCCGGTCCGCCTCGGCAAGCAGGCGGAGTTGCTCGAAACGGTCTGCCCCCCACAGACTGTGCAGCCAGCGCCGTCCGTTGACGACCGGAACAATCGACACCACGGCCTTGACCCGCCGGTCGACTGCCGCGGTCTGGATCACGATGCCACCTCCGAACGACATGCCCCAGATTCCGATTCGGTCCGGATCGACATCGTCGCGCGCCTGCAGCCAGGAAATAGCGTTACGGAAATCCTCGACCTGATCGAGCGGGAAAAGGTTGCCGCGGGTCGCGCCGCCGCTCTCGCCGAAGCCACGATAGTCGATCGCGAGGGTGACGAAGCCGGCCCTGGTCAAATGCTCGGCCTCGACGATCAATGCTTCCTTGAGCGCACCGAAGCCATGACCCAGGACGATGGCAGGTCGGCGCTCGCCGGTGGCATGTTCCGGAATACCCAGCCATGCGGAACAGGTCACGCCTTCGCTGGGGAATGTCACCTTCTTGAGGATGTCTGTGTCCATGATGTCTCTCCTAAACGGCCTGTTCGTTGAAGCTGTGCAGTCTTGCATAGTCGGCCAGCAGCCAGCGGGCGCCAAGCAGCGAGAAGCCGACGATGAGCAGCGAGATTGCGAGAGTTAGCGCCATCGAATAACGGATCGCCAGTTCGCCATAATAAGGTTTCAAGAGGTCGTTTGACAGGCCGAGCAGCGGCGGCGTCACACCGAAGCCGATGCCGGTCTGGAACAGGCCCTGGATGGTGGCGGCCATTGCCCGCATTCGTGGCGGTACCAGCGTCTGGCCCATCGTGATGCAGCACAGGTTGAACGGGGACAGGAAGAGGTAGAAGAGGCTGAAGCCGGTGATCGCTGCCCAGCGATTGTCCGAGAAGACGAACAGCAGGCCGAAGGGAATCGCGATCGTGGTGCTGATCGCCATCGTCCACATATAGGCGCGGATGTCGCGCTTGCCGGCGATGTCGGCAAGCGCGCCGGCACCGACCTGGCCGATCAGCAGCGCGACGATGGTGCCGGTGCCGAACAGCAGGCCGACCTCGGCCGGGCTCAGATGGTGGACCCTCAGCATGAAGGTCGGTCCCCACAGCAGCGAGCCGAAACCGGCGCCCCCGCCCGCGCTCGCGATGATAACGATGCAGCGGTAGCTCTTGAGGCTCCACAGATAGCGTATGACCTGCATCAGACCAAATCTGGCCTCGGCCTTGTCTGCGGCGAGGGGATCGGAAAGGCCGCGGGGGGGCTCCTTGAGAAACAGGAGGAGCAGCACCGACAGCAAGATGCCCGGTGCGCCGACTGCCACCAGAGTGCCGCGCCAGCCGAGTTCGCCGAGCAGCCAACCGCCGATCATGACTGCCAAGCCGATCCCGACTGAGGTCGAGGCGGCATAGATCGCCACCGCCTTGCCGCGATGGCGCAGCGGATAGAGGTCCGAAGCCAGGGTGTAGCTGGAGGGCCCCGCTCCCGCCTCGCCGACCGCGACGCCGACGCGGGTGAGCGCGAGTTGGACGAAGCTGCTCGCGAGCCCGCCCGTCATAGTCATCAGACTCCAGGCGAACAGTGATATCGCGATCAGCATGTTGCGCGGATAGCGGTCCGAAACGCGTGCCAGCGGAACCGAACAGGCTGCGTAAAAGAATGCGAAGGACGAACCGGCGAGTAAGCCCATCGCCGCATCCGACGCGCCGAACTCTGTCTTGATCGGATCGATCAGGATCGACATGATTTGTCGGTCGAGCAGGTTGAAGAAGGCGGCAAGGCAGATCAGCGCCATGGCGCCGTGTCGCTGCATCGGGGTCCATTCGGCGCGGTGGAGCCGGAACCCCGAAATTGCTTGATTCACCCGCTGCCCCTCCACGGTCTTTCGCGGATGCATATCCGACTGGCGGCATTTTCCAAATCTGCGCCTGCATTAGGTCATGAAGGCGACGCCGCCGATGTGGCTCGAGATGATTGCCGCCAGCTTCCTCGCTTCGGTTGGATTGATGCTGTCGGCGACGGCGGACACGCTTATGGCGAGCTGGTTCATTCCGTGAGCCTTCGGAATGGCGACTCCGATCCCGGTCACCCCCAGTGCAACGGTGCCATTGCTAAGCGCGTAGCCTGCCTGTCGTGCAAGGCTCACGCGTTTGAGGACCTCGCCAGGCTTGATCTTGCCGCCTGGGAAGGGATCGCGCCTGGCGCCCTGGCTCTCGACCACGGCGGCAATCTCTTCGTCTTCGAGCGCGGCGAGCATCGCGAGGCTACCCGCACCTATGCCGAGCGGCAGGCGCTGCCCGACCTCCATCGGCATGGCGCGCAGTGCCGTTGAGCCCTGAAAGCACAGGAGGCACACTGCTTCATTGCCCGATCGGGCCATCAAATAGGTGGTGAGCCGGGTTTCTCTGGCGATCGCATCGACGCTCTCTCTCCAGCGCGCCTGCAGCCCCGCCTCGGATTGGGCCGCCAGTCCCAGCTCGAACGCGAGAGGGCCGACATGGTATGAGCGATCAGCACCTACAAAGCGCAAAAGCCGCTCTTCCGTGAGCGACCGAAGAATGCGAAAAGCTGTCGAGGTACTGAGGCCGGTGGCGCGCGCGACCCGGTTCAGGGTGGCGCCGGATCGCTGAATCTGTGCGACGGTTCGGACGACTTCCATCGCCCGACGGATTGCCTGTGCACCGTCTGTCGTGCCGCTGGACTTCATATTGATTCCCATAATACGGAATGAAATTGCCGATCCGATTGACGCTGCCATGCCAACTCTTTTGATCCATGCCAATCGGTGGTGCATTGTTGCTGTATAATGGGAAAAGCGGATGGAATTTGGCTGGACTGACGAGCAGGCGGTCGCCCGGGAAAATGTGCGCGCCTTCCTCGCGGAGCATCTCACGAGCGAATGGCAAGAGATTGCACCTCTCAGTCCCGGATCGGAAGCGGTAACCAGCTTTTCGAAGCGCTTCTGCCCCAAACTAGCGGAAGCCGGACTGTTGGTGCCGCATTGGCCGAGCGCCCATGGCGGAGCTGATGCATCGCCCTGGGCTCACTTCATTATCGGTGAGCAATTGTGGGAAGCGGGTGAACCGCGGGGACCGCAATATTACAACGTCAACTGGATCGGGCCGACGATCATGAAATATGGCACGCCCGCCCAGCAGGATTACCACCTTGGTCGCATGCGTCGCGGCGACGTGATCTGGTGCCAGGGCTTTTCCGAACCCTCGGGCGGATCGGATCTCGCTGCGCTGCGGACCAGGGCCGAGCGGGTCGGCGATCGCTATCGTATTAACGGCTCTAAGATCTGGACATCCTATGCGCGGCTGGCCGAGTTCTGCTTTCTTCTCGCACGCACCGGCTCGGATCGGAGAACCATTTCTGTATTTCTGCTGCCGATGGACCGGAAAGGTATCGAAGTCCGGCCGATCGAAAGCGTGGTCGGGGAGGGCGATCTCCACGAGGTATTCTTCGACGATGTCGAAGCACTGGAGAGCGAACGCCTGGGACCGGAAGGCGAGGGTTGGTCGGTCGTACGCTATGCCCTCAACTATGAGAGGGTCGGCATTCCACGCTATGCGCTCGCCCTGAAAACTCTGCACCGCGCCGTTGCAGCGCTGATCAGCGAGGGCGCTTTCGACGCGGTGGCGCAAGACGCAGCCGCATCGGCCTGTTCGATGTGCGAGGCAGCGCGGATGTTGACATATGAGGTGGTTGACCAACGTTCGAAGGGCAGTCCGTCGACCGGCGCGACCAGCATGGCACGCGTCGCGATCGTTCAGGCCGAACGCTCCGTCGCTGACTTCGTGCTCGACTGGACGCCGCATCTCTTCGGATCGGCCGAACAGCCGATGGTTGCGACCCATCACAAGCGCGCGATAGCGGCCGGTATCGCTGCGGGGGCTTCCGAGATCCAGCTGAACCTTATCGCGCGCGATATCCTCGGTCTTGGAGGCTCGCGTGGAGCTTGAGCTATCCCCCGATCAGAAGTTGCTTATGTCCGCATTGGACGGGCTTCTCGCGCCCTATCGCAGCGCCCCGACCGGCGCGCATGGGTATTTCGAATATAGCGAGAGCCTGCGACAGGCACTGGCCGAAGGCGGCTTCTTCGATATCGTCGGCGAACAAGGCTTCGGACCGCTCGAGGCGGCGATGCTGATCGAGGAAGTGGCGAGTTGCCCGGTTGACGCGGAGGTTGCCGCATCGACCTTGATTGCACCTTTGCTCGGCTGTGACGGTGCGCCTGTGGCGCTCGCCTGGGGGTTGGGACGGCCGGCACGATATCTCGACCGCGCGGGGACCGTCGCCCTGTTTCATGAAAACGGGCTACTCGTGGGCGCGCCGGCGCCCGACGACTGGCGGACGGAAACGAGCGTTGTTGCCTATCCGCTCGCAACCCTGTGCCGCTTACCTGAGGGCATGGTTCGTCAGCCGGCCGACCTTGCCGAAGCCGTTCATCGAAGAGCCCTGATCGGGATTGCGGCCGAGGCGGCGGGGCTGATGCGCGGTGCGCTCCAGCAGACCGTGCAATATGTAAAGGACCGCCAGCAATTCGGCCAGCCGCTCGCCCAGTTCCAGGCGATCCAGCATCGGCTGGCGGAGGACGCCCAGACCGTCCATGCCTGCCGACTGCTCGCTTTCCGTGCGGCTTATGTGGACAGCGCTAAAGAGGCGTCGCTCGCTTGCCTCTACGCCCAGCAAGCGGCCCGCAAGCTCATCTACGACTGCCATCAATTCTCCGGTGCGATGGGCCTGACGCTCGAATATCCGCTGCACCTCTGGACCTATCGCCTTAAATATCTGCAGGGTGAGGCAGGTGGCCGCGGGAAACAGGCGAGTGCGCTTGCTGCCCACCTGTGGGGAGAAACATCATAAAATACATTCTCCCAATGCCGCACGCTATGCGGATAAAGGCGTCGGTCCAGCCTTGGGAATCCGCTGTCACCGGACCCGATCAGGCGCGGATCGCGAGGCGCGCCGAGGCGCTCGGCTATGACATGCTGCGGGTGCCCGAGCATCTCGTCATTCCGCGCGATCATGTCGAGCTGTCGGGAGCGCATTATTTCCATTCGACGGTAGCGCAGGCCTATTTTGCCGGTGCGACCGAGCGCATCCGCATCGGTACCGGCGTCACCCTGCTGCCGCTCCAGCATCCGATCATCATGGCGAAGGCGCTGTCGACGGCCGACTGGCTGAGCGGTGGCCGGATTGAGGTTGCTTTTGGAGTAGGCTGGCTCGAGGGCGAGTTCGAGGCGCTCGGCGTGCCTTTTCGCGAACGTGGCAGGATTGCCGACGAATATCTCGCGGCAATCATCGAATTGTGGACGAAGGACTATGCGAGCTTCGAGGGCAAATATGTCTCGTTCCGTGATGTCGCTCTCGAACCCAAGCCGGTGCAGAAGCCGTGGTTGCCGATCTGGATGGGCGGGGATTCGGATGCGGCGCTGAAGCGGACGGCACGCTTCGCCACCGGCTGGAATCCCTTCCTTACCCGGCCCGAGGACTATCCTGATCGGCTCGATTTCATCCAATCGCAGCCTGGCTTCCGGGGAGGGCCATTCGGGCTGATGCACAATGCCTCGTCGGAAAAGATCGGTGAGGGGCATGTCCCCACAGGCTTTGACAGCGCGTCGTATGCTCGCGACTTGCAGCGGTTCGTCGACAGGCTTGGCTATCTCGCGGGGCAGGGGGTCACCATGTTCAACTTCGCGGTGCCGGCGGTCAGCGATATCGAGGCCTATCTCGATTATGCGCAATGGTTCATTGAAGAGGTGAAGCCGCGCGTCGGTGACGAAGCCTCGTGAACCAATGGGGGAAAGACATGCACATCGTTAAGCTGGCCGGAGAATGTCGCTCATGAAATATGCCATCCCCATGCCACATGCGATGCGGCTCAAGGCTGTCATGCAGCCTTGGGAGCCGTCGGTGACCGGCCGCGATCAGCAACGCATTGCGACGCGCGCGGACCAGCTGGGCTATGACAAGATCCAGATTCCTGAACATCTCGTCGTACCGGTTGAACATGTCGAGCTGTCCGGTGCGCACTATCTCCACGCAACCGCCGCACAGGGCTTTTATGCGGGCGCGACCGAGCGCATCCGTCTGTCGACCGGCATCACCCTGCTGGCATTGCAGCACCCGATCATCATGGCCAAGGCACTCTCGACGATTGACTGGCTGAGCGGTGGCCGGATCGAGGTCGCATTCGGCGTCGGCTGGTTGAAGGGCGAGTTCGACGCCCTCGGTGTGCCGTTCCATGAGCGCGGGCGTATATCCGACGAATATCTCGCCGCGATCATCGAGCTGTGGACGGCCGACGTCGCGAATTTCGAGGGCCAATATGTCTCGTTCCACGATATCGTTCTCGAGCCGAAGCCTGTCCAGAAACCCTATCTGCCGATCTGGATCGGCGGGGATGCGGATGCGGCGCTGAGGCGCGCGGCGCGCTTTGCCAGCGGCTGGACTCCCTTTCTTACCAAGCCCGAGGATTATGCCGCCCGCCTCGATTTCATAAAATCACAGCCGGAATATAAGGGTGGTCCGTTCGATCTGCTCCACATCTCGCTGGCCGAGCGCATCGGCGAAGGACATGTCGAACGGCACAGCGATGCCTCGTTGCCGACCCAGGAAGCGCAGAAGCTCGTCGACCGGATCGGCTGGCTGCGCGATCAGGGTGTCACCTATTTCACCTTCGCCATTCCCGATGTCCGGGATACCGATGAATTTCTCGATTATGCGCAATGGTTCATCGAGGAAGTGAAGCCGCGCGTCGGGTGACGGGGAGGGATTAGGATATGCATGTCGACCAGCTGGCCGCCGAGATGGTCGATCGCGAGGCGATCCGTCACGTCATGATGCGCTATGCGCGCGCGATCGATCGGATCGACGAGGATTTGCTCCGCTCAGTCTACTGGCCTGACGCGACTGACAATCACGGCAATTACAATGGCCCGGTGAAGGGCTTCATAGAATGGGTCATCCCGGGGCTCGGGGCGATGGACCAGACTATGCACATGCTCGGTAACATCCATATCGAGATTCACGGCAGTGCGGCGGCGGTCGAGAGCTATTTCCATGCCTATCACCGCATGGTCCGCGACGACGGCAGCCGTTTCGACGCCGTGATCGCCGGCCGCTATGTCGACCGGATGGAGAAGCGCGATGGCGAATGGCGCATCGCGCGGCGCGAGCTGGCCTATGACTGGTACCGCGAATATCCAGATTCGGGCGACTGGCAGTCGAACATCTTCGATGTCCCGATCCGCAGCAATCGGTATCCGGACGACGTGAGTTACGAGATCAGCCGCGATGCGCGCGAGCGTGGCGACGCAAAATCGTCCTAATCTATTCCTCTCCCTAAATCGTCATCCCAGCGGGAGGTGGAATCTCGTTGCGCCAGGGCGCCTCACCGCGCGGTCGAAAACGGCGCCGGCACCAGGAACCGGTCATTGTAATCGTCCCGCAACGCTGGGGCCATCTTCATCCACATCGCGAAGTCGGCATTGTGGTCGCCATAGTCGGTGCTCCATGGGCGCAAATCGTCCCATTCCGGCCCCATGCCCTGGATCTTGATCGCGCGGCGGTTGTTCCAGGGCGACCAGAGCAGAGCCAGCACGACATGACCGACGCCATCGGCGATTTTCCACCACATGTTGACCATCGCATCGAGATAGTCGGCCTGCCCCGACGGATTGGTGTGGATCGTCTCATGCAGCACCAGCTTGGCTTTCACCCCGCGCTCCTTCAACTCGTCGATCGTCGGGCTGACGGGGTGCGCGAGGCAGAGCATCGAATCGCTCGACGCAACCCAGTCGGCGCGCAACCGCTGCCAGGCGCGCAGCCTCGGGTCGCGTGCGCTGCCGTGGCTGGCGGCGACGAAGGCGGTGTAGGCGGCGAAGTCCTTCAGTTCCCAGATTTCGACCAGCTCGGGTGACTCGCCCTGGCCGGGCGCGCTTTCCCAGCAGCTATGAAGATGAAGGCCATGCTCGGCGAAGAGCGGCAGGCATTCGGCTTCGATCGCGGCATAGAGTTCGTCGTAATCCGCGTTCCGCAATTTGCTGATCGCGTGAATGTAGATCGGACGAGACGGATCATGGCCGGGCATTCTGCTCTCCTTTGATCATCACGTGGACATCCGGACAGTCGGATGAAGGGAACAATGCACCATTTTACGATGTTGGCGACAGGGAAAGGTAGACCGAGCCGGAATCGAACCGGCGTGCAAGGATTTGCAGTGTTCTGCGTCTCCACTCCGCCATTGGACCGTCCAGATAAGATCGCGTGGTTTCCGATCGCCGGCCAGGGAGCCTGGAGCTTCCATTTCCGTCGAGCTTTTCATGGGCTCCTCGCCGGCACCCTGGCAACGAACTGGTCTTCGTCTATGCTACTGCAGTGTCGCTTAGTGGCTGCGGTCGCCAGTCCAGGTTCCTGGCCATTGCTTTGACCGCGTTGCCTCCGCTGGCGGAATCATTGTACGGTTTCGGAGTTAAAAGAGGCCAAACGGCCCGAGAGGAGCCATGGCGACCCAAATTAGCCCGATGGATGATGAAGCGCGCCTTCCGGCCTATGTGGCGGCTGGAGAACGTGCGGCTGCCTCGCTGAATAACCGCGGCCCAATCCGTTTTACCGTCGACCGCAGGCTTCATCCCGACATTGTCGCCACCTATCATGAAGTCGGCCTCTATATCTTTGAACAGGTGATCGGACCCGAGGAACTGACCGAACTGCGCGCAGGGATCAAGGATCTGATCGAGCGGTTGCCGGTACACCGGGACGCAAAGACCGACGCGCGGGGACGACCGGCTCACGGCGCCGACTTTGAGACGCCGTTTGTCCTCTGGTCCAAGCCGCTTGGCGATCCGCTGGGCGGCACCAGCTTCGCGGGCGGTCGGCACGCGGTCAAGATGTTCGAGCCGACCCCTGCACCAGGCCTGCCTGCCGAAGTGCCGTTTAGTCTGGTCGGTCCGCTGCAATTCTCGGATGCGGCGCTACGCACCTACGGTCATCCGGAGCTGCTGCGTGTCGCGGCAGCGATCAACGGCGAAGATTTCGTGCCATTCAACGAGGCGGTGATCGTCAAGATGCCAGGACAGGGGGCTTCGTTCGCCTGGCACCAGGATGGGATGACCCACTGGGACCACCCCAGCTGGGATCCGCTCATTCACGGCTTCAATTTCATGGTCCAGCTTTATGGTTCGACCGCGGCCAATGGGCTCTGGTTTGTTCCGGGCTCTCACCGTGATGGCAAGGCCGATCTCAAGAAAATCATTTCACGCTCTGGGCAGCTGCTGCCCGGTGCTGTGCCGCTTGTCTCGAAACCCGGAGACGTCGCCATCAGCAATCGTCAGCTCGTCCACGGCTCATTCCCGAACACCAGCAACGAGCCTCGGATTACACTCAACATGGGTTTCCATCGGCGCAGTGCGGTCGAGAATGTCGAAACCAGGAGCATGTACGGCGAGCCGCAAGTCTATGACCGGCGATGGGTCGATGAACGGGCGGCGTTGATCGGCTATGGCATATCCGCACGCCGACTGTGGTTTCCCGAAGAAACGCCCTTTGTCTATCGCCCGCACGACGTGGCCGGGCTCCCGTTCGAGTGGAATGATGATGCTCGGAGCGCGATCCGCGAATATCACCGCTTCGATATTTTGATCTGACCCGGCCAACCGAAAATCGCCGGAATGAAAGGAAAGCTGGTGGCTGAAGGCGACACGACCGCTATCGATATCGATGTTGCGGCGATCGAGGCGAAATATGCCGAGGAGCGAGAGAAGCGGCTGCGGGCAGACGCCAACGATCAGTATGTCGAGCTTCGTTCCGTCGACGGGCTGAATGTTGACCCATATGCCGATCCGGATTTCGCGCGCGCGCCGATCAGCGAGAACGTTGATGTCCTGATCGTCGGCGGCGGCTTTGCCGGCATTCTCGCCGCGTGCCGGCTGCGCGAGCGCGGTGTTACCGACATTCGCATCGTCGAGAAGGGCGGAGACTTTGGCGGGGCGTGGTACTGGAACCGCTACCCGGGCGCGGCATGCGACGTCGAGTCCTACATCTACCTGCCGATGCTCGAGGAGACGGGATATATCCCCACCGAGCGATACGCGAAGGCATCTGAAATATTCGCCTATGCCCGCAGACTGGCGGAGCATCACGATCTCTATGCAGGTGCGCTGTTTCAGACAGAGGTGCAGAGCGCGCGCTGGGATGAAAGCCGGGACCGCTGGATCATTTCGACCAGCCGAGGAGATGCAATTGCCGCTCGTTTTCTGATTT
>CANJRZ010000043.1 GCA_947476735.1 Sphingomonadaceae bacterium | reverse complement strand
CTTGCGGGCATGTTGTGCCCGGGTGGTGTCAGTCCACATCGTGTGTCCTTAGAGTTCTTCGCAAAACCCGCAGAATCAAACATGTGCAAGCGCGTCAAGCGCAACCGACTGATATCACCCAACTTAGTTTCGGGTCAGACACTAAGAAAGTCCTGCCCAAGCGCGCCGGCGTGGAGACCGGCGAACAAAGACCCGGTTCGAACCGTGCGTGATATTTTCCTGATCAGCTTCCTGGTCGGAATCCTGCTTAGCGGCTTTCGGCGGCCGTTTCTGTTTCTCTGTACCTATATCTATGTCGACATCGTTTCGCCGCAGCGGCTCTCCTATTATCTGCTGAGTTCGGTCCCGGTCTCGTTGATCGTCTTCACAGCATGTTTCATCGGCTGGGCGATCAACGACGACAAGACTCTCAGCAAGCCGACGCCTCGTCAGCTGATATTGATCGTGTTGCTGTTGCTTTGTGCATTCACGACCTTCACCGCCGACTATCCGGATGCCGCGTACGAGAAATGGGATTGGGTGTGGAAGGCGATGGTCTTTGCCATCTTCATGCCAGCGACGCTTTATACGCGCGTGCGCATCGAAGGAATATTGCTGTTCATGCTCCTGTCGATGTCGTCGATCGCGGTGGTCGGCGGTGCCAAGACTCTCGCGGGTGGCGGGGGTTATGGCACGCTGAACCTCATGGTCGCCAACAACAGCGGAATGTACGAGAGCAGCACTATCTCGACATTTGCGATCTGCTCGATCCCGCTGATTCTCTACATGGCGAAATATTCGACGATTGTCAGACCTACGATCCTTTCGCGGCTCTACTGGTATGCATTCGCCTTTGCCTGTCTGCTGATTCCGATCGGCACGCAGACGCGGACCGGTTTGCTGTGTATCGTCCTGGTTGCGGTGCTGGAACTCCGGGCAGCCCGACGGCGAATGCTCTACCTGGCGATCATGGCCGGTATCGTTGTGGCCGGCATCCCGTTCCTGCCGAAAAGCTACACTGAACGCATGGATACTATTCAGGGCTATAAGGGCGATGCCTCCGCGTCGACCCGCCTGGCCGTCTGGAAATGGACGATCGAATACGCAAAGACCCACCCCATCGGAGGAGGATTCAACTCTTATATCGGCAACAAGCTCGAAATCGACATGAGCTACAAGACTGCCGATGGTACCGTCGTCAAGGTGATCGGCTATGATGCTGGTCGCGCGTTTCACAACGCCTATTTCGAGATGCTGGGCGAGCAGGGTTATCCGGGACTGTCCCTGTTCCTGCTCGTCCACCTGATCGGTGTTTTCCGCATGGAGATCATCCGACGAACGTACAAAAAGCATGAGGGGGAGCATTCATGGGTGGCGCCGCTGGCCGCGGCGCTCCAGCACGGTCATCTGGTCTACATGTTGGGCTGCTCCTTCGTCGGCATCGCCTTCCAGCCCTATATCTACTTCATGATCGCGGTCGAAATCGGCTTTGATCGCTATGTCCAGACCTATGTGAAGAAGAAGGCCTGGAACCCCTTCCGCAGGCGCCGCCGCGACCTCGAAGCGCTCGCTGAGGCCGAAGCCGAGGAGGCGCGCGCCGCCGCTGAGGCTGCCGAATCTGAAGCTGCCGCAGCCAATTCTCAGTCAACCGTGGAAGAACCGACTTCGTGGAAGGACCGCAGGCGTGGTCAGCCGCGTTGGGGTACCATCGCCGGCAAATGAGAGTGTTTTAATGAGCAAGACGGGCAATGCCGCTGATCTCAGCGGAACGGTGCCACTGTTTCAGTCGGCTGATGATTTACGACTGGTTTGGGCTCAGACACTGACCTGGATCCAGAGTCATTATCTCAATATCGTGATCGCCTGCGCGACCGCCGCAATCATCGCTGCGGTGCTCTATGGCCTGCGGATGCTGGGCGCGCGGCTTTGCCGGAGAGATCATCTCGGACATTGGCCGCGTATCGTCGGCCGGGCGATCGCGCGAACCAACCTCTTTTTCATCGTGATGCTCGCTGCCCGGGTCGTCAGCGGTTATGCGAACCCGCCCGAAATGGTGTTCGAGACGGTCCGCTTCCTGTTTATCGTGGCAGCGGCCGTACAGGCAGCGCTCTGGATTCGCGAACTGGTGATTGGCATCGTTGAGCATCGCGCCGGAGAGGACGACGGCAACTCGACGCTTGGGTCAGCGGTTGGAATCATCCGGTTACTGGCGACGGTCGCCTGTTTCATCATCGCAACGCTGCTGATTCTCGACAATATCGGTGTCAATATCACCGGCCTCGTGGCGAGCCTCGGGATCGGTGGTATCGCCATCGGCCTTGCCGCCCAGGGCATATTCTCGGATCTTTTCGCGAGCCTTGCGATCATTTTCGACAAGCCGTTTCGGCGCGGTGATACGGTCAGGTGGGACCAGACCACCGGCACGGTGGAGTCGATCGGGCTGAAGACCACCCGTGTCCGCTCTTTGAGCGGCGACGAAGTCGTGATTTCCAACACCAACCTGCTCAACAAGGAACTGCACAACCTGGCCGGCATGATGCGACGGCGGGCGACGCTGGTTCTGCAACTGGTCTATCAAACGCCGCCGGAGGTTCTGCGCCGGGTGCCCGATATCGTGAAGCAGATCGTAATTCGTCAGGAAAATAGTGCATTTCTCCATTGTGTCATGACCAATTTCGGGGCCTCGAGCCTCGATTTCGAGCTGATCTTCGAAGTGATCGGTAACGATGTCGAGCTGTTCAACCGAGTCCGCCACGAGGTCTGCATCACCATCCTTGAAACCTTTGCGCGCAACGGTATCGCCTTTGCCTATCCGACGCAGACGACCTTCACGGCAGCGCCCGACGGCACGCTGATTCTGCCTTATGCCGATCCTGCCAGGGCCACGACCAGACCTGCTGGCTGAACAGACTGCAAAGGGAACCCTATCGGGCGGTGCGGGCGGTTCACATTGTCGCAGCAAGCGGCTGGATCAGGGGGGCGAGCTTCCCGGTCGCACATAATGCCCGCGGAACAGCCGGCCTCGCTCGATCCACAGCACTATGGCGAGTGCGGCGAGCCCGCCCAGTTCCCAGCCCAGCGTGAGCGGCAGTGTCGTGCCCTGGAAGGATTGGCCGATCACCAGGCCAATGCAGGTACCGATCATGGTCGATACGAAACCCTGGATCGATGCGGCGGTCCCGGCAATGTGGCCCATCGGTTCCATCGCCAGCGACCCAAAGTTGGATCCGCACAGTCCGTAAAATGCGAAAGTCAGCCCGCTCAGCAGGATGAACAGGATCAGCGTCTCCTGACCGGACATCACCAGGATTAGCCGGAGTGCGCATATGGCGATCATCGCCAGTAGCGCGATGTGCGAGATCAGCCGCTGGCCGAAGCGTTCGACGATCCGTGCGTTAAGCAGCGCTGACACCGCCATGAACACCACGATCGCCCCGAAGCAGACACCGAACAGATCAGGCCGGCCGAAGCTGTGCGCGAGAATCTGCTGCGCACTGTTCAGGAAGCCCATCAGCCCGCCATAGATGCAGCCCATCGCGACCGCATAGCCGATTGAAATGCGGCTGGTGATGACCTGCCGGGAGGCTTCGATGATCGCGCCCAGGTTGATCGGCCGCCGGTTCACCGGGCTGAGGGTCTCTGGCAGGCGAAGGCCCGCCCACAGCCCGACGCCGAGGCTGAAGCCGCCGAGGACATAGAATATCCAGTGCCAGGGTGCGACCAGCAGGATGAGTTGCCCGAGCGATGGGGCCAGGATGGGCACGGCGAGGAAGACCATGAAGGCGAGCGACATGATTTTGGCCATGGTCCGGCCAGCATAGCAGTCGCGAACGATCGAGCTGGACAGGACACGCGTCGATGCCGCGGCGAGGCCCTGGAGCGCGCGGGCCACGAGGAGCAATTCGAGGCTCCCGGCATGCGCGGCAAGAAAGCTCATCGCCGCATATATCGCCATCGCGCCGAGCAGGATCGGTCGGCGCCCGAAGCGGTCGGCGATAGGCCCCCAGAAGAGCTGGCCGACCCCGAAGCTGCCGACATAGACCGAGACGACGAGCTGCTGGTGGTTCTCCGCGCTCAATCGTAGCTCGCGGCCGATGTCCGGCAGGGCCGCGAGCATCATGTCGATGCCGAGCGCGTTGACCGCGGTCAGCGATGCCATCAGTACGATGAATTCCCATAGCGGCAGGCCGTGGACGGCTTCGGTGGCCGGGGAGGAGGCAGGGGCGCGCATGGATGTCCTGGAGAATGCTATGTCGCATGGGCGACAAACGCTGCCCGGTACAGCGAAAAGAAAAGGGGCCCCGAAGCTCTCGCTCCAGGGCCCCCTTTTCAGGCCTGGATGAGCGATCAGCTCGAGAAGTACATGTCGAACTCGACGGGGCTCGGGGTCATTTCCCAACGGGCGACTTCCGGCCACTTGAGTTCCATATAGGCTTCGATCTGGTCCTCGGTGAACACGCCGCCCTTGACGAGGAAGGCATGGTCAGCGGCCAGGCAGTTGAGCGCTTCGCGGAGCGAACCGCAGACGGTGGGAACCTCGGCCAGTTCTTCCGGCGGAAGGTCATAGAGATTCTTGTCCATCGCTTCGCCCGGATGAATCTTGTTTTCGATGCCGTCGAGCCCGGCCATCAGCAGCGCCGAATAACAGAGATACGGATTGGCCATCGCATCGGGGAAGCGGAACTCGACACGCTTGGCCTTGGCACCGGCGCCATAGGGAATACGGCAGGAGGCCGAGCGATTGCGCGCCGAATAGGCGAGCAGCACCGGCGCTTCATAGCCCGGCACCAGGCGCTTGTAGCTGTTGGTGGTCGGGTTGGTGAAGGCGTTGAGCGCCTTGGCATGCTTGATCACGCCACCGATGAAATAGAGGCAGGTGTCCGAAAGTCCCGCATAGCCGTTGCCGGCGAAAAGGGGCTTGCCCTTTTCCCAGATCGACATGTGGGTGTGCATGCCCGAGCCATTATCTTCCTTGATCGGTTTCGGCATGAAAGTGACCGTCTTGCCGTAAGCCTGAGCGACCTGCCAGCAGACATATTTGTAGATCTGCATACGATCGGCGGTAGTCACGAGCGTGCCGAACGTCAGTCCCAGTTCGTGCTGAGCGGCGGCGACCTCATGGTGGTGCTTGTCGCAGGGCAGGCCCATTTCGAGCATGGTGGAGACCATCTCGGCGCGGATGTCGACGGCGGAGTCGACCGGAGCGACCGGAAAATAACCGCCCTTGGCGCGGGGACGGTGCCCCAGATTGCCGCCTTCCAGCGCCTTACCGCTATTAGTCGGAAGCTCGATGTCATCGAGCTTATAATAGCTGCTGTTGTACGTGTTCTCGAACTGGACGTCGTCGAACATGAAGAACTCGGCCTCAGGACCGACATAGACGGTGTCGCCGATGCCGATCGACTTCACATAGGCTTCGGCGCGCTTCGCGGTCGAACGCGGATCGCGGGTGTAGAGCTCGCCGGTCGAGGGTTCGACGATGTCGCACACCAGGATTAGCATCGGCGTTGCCGAGAATGGATCGACCCAGATCGCATCGAGATCGGGCTTCAGGATCATGTCCGACTCGTTGATGGCCTTCCAGCCTTCGATCGACGAACCGTCGAACATGAAGCCGTCAGTCAACTCGTCTTCGCCGACTACGCCGGCAACCATGGTCAGGTGTTGCCACTTGCCCTTCGGATCGGTGAATCGAAGATCGACCCACTCGATCTCTTTTTCTTTCATCAGCTTCAGAACGTCAGCGGGCTTGTTCGCCATAATTCGTGCCTTCCCCGTGAGAAAAATCAGTAAATTTGTGTTGGGCGTTTCGTTGCGCCCAGCCTTGTCGTCGTCGCGCGTGCGATCAGATCGCTTCGGCGTCCCTCTCTCCAGTCCGGATACGGATCGCCGTCTCGACCGGCAGGACGAAGATCTTGCCGTCACCGATGCGACCCGTTTGCGCCGCGGCGGCGATTGCCTCGACGACACGATCGGCGAGACTGTCCTCGACGACCACTTCGAGCTTCACCTTGGGCAGGAAGTCGACGACATATTCCGCGCCGCGGTACAGCTCGGTATGTCCCTTCTGACGGCCGAAGCCTTTCGCCTCGGTCACCGTGATGCCCGAAACCCCCACCTCGTGGAGGGCTTCCTTCACTTCATCGAGCTTAAACGGCTTAATGATCGCTTCGATTTTCTTCACCTGTGCCCTCCCCGGCCAGTGCGTTGCGGTACGTCAATAAGCGTGCCAGATTGCGAGTCGCAAGGATAGTGGCGGCGTGATCGAAGAGATTCTGCCGCAATGCCGCAAATCTCGGCAAATATCCTCAAACTGCCTGCATATTGAGCAAAAATTGCCTGAAAAATGGACGGCATCTCGCTGGCAATTTTGTTGCCGGTGCGAAAGGATTTCAGGCGTAGGGCGGTTTATGCAGCCCCCTGGGGCTCAGCGTGAAGACCTCGCAGCCGTCCTCGGTGATACCGATCGAATGCTCGAATTGCGCAGACAGCGATCGGTCTCGGGTCACCGCGGTCCAGCCATCGTCGAGCAGCTTCACGTCGGGACGACCGATGTTGATCATCGGCTCGATCGTGAAGAACATGCCAGGCTTGAGCTCTGGGCCAGTGCCGGGGCGGCCGACATGAACGACTTCGGGCGCATCGTGGAAAACCCGGCCAAGGCCATGGCCGCAGAAATCGCGCACCACACCATAGCGGTGCTTCTCAGCATAGCGCTGGATCGCGTTGCTGATGTCGCCGAGCCGATTGCCGGGTTTGGCCTGCTCGATGCCGAGCATCAGCGATTCGTGGGTGACGTCGACGAGCCGGCGCGCCTTGATCGGGACATCGCCGACCAGAAACATGCGGCTGCTGTCGCCGTGCCAGCCGTTAAGCAGCGGCGTCACGTCGATATTGACGATATCGCCGTCCTTGAGGGTCTTGTCGCCAGGAATGCCGTGGCAGACGACATGGTTGATACTGATGCAGCAGCTATGGGTGTAGCCGCGATAGTTGATCGTCGCGGGATAGCCCCCGGCCGCGATCGTCATGTCATGGACCAACCGGTCGAGCTCCTGTGTCTCGACACCCGGGACGACATGAGGAGCGAGCGCATCCAGGATCTCTGCGGCCAGCCGTCCGGCGGCGCGCATCCCGGCAAAGGCCTCGGGCCCATGGAGCTTGATCGCGCCACTACGCGGGTGCGCGGCAACGGCTTCGTCGGCAAGAACATAAGTGGTCATGAATCGGATATAAGCGAACCGCGCCGGCTTTGCGATAGCGCGCGCTCGCGCTATGGCAGGCGCATGACTCCACCCGGCCTACAAGAGCGAATCTGGACCGCAGCCCTGCTTGTGATCGGCGATGAGATATTGTCGGGCCGCACCCAGGACAAGAATGTCGCGCAGGTGGCACTCTGGCTCAACATGCAGGGCATCAGGCTGACCGAGGTTCGCGTCGTCGCGGACGACATGGAGCTGATCGGTCGAGCGGTGGTGGAACTCAAGGCGGGCAACGACTATTTGTTCACCACCGGCGGGATCGGCCCGACCCATGATGACATCACCGTCGACGCTATCGCCCGGGCGCTCGATGTCGAGGTCGTTATCCATCCCAAGGCGCGCAAGGCACTCGAGGATTATTATACGACGCGCGGTGGGCTGACAGATGCGCGGCTGCGTATGGCACGCGTACCAGATGGTGCTGAACTGATCGAGAATCGGATGTCCGGCGCACCCGGCATCAGGATGGGCAATATTTTCATCCTCGCCGGGGTTCCGCATATCGCCGGGCTGATGCTGGAGGCGCTGTCCAACCAGCTTGAAGGCGGCCGGCCGATGCTATCGCGCACGATCGGTTGCTGGGTGGCGGAGAGCGAAGTCGCTGACCTGCTGCGCGAGGTCGAGGCTGCGAACGCCGGCTCGCAGATTGGCAGCTATCCCTTTTTCCAGACGGGCAAGGTCGGCGCCAATTTCGTGGTGCGGTCGATCGACGCCGGCACCGTCGACAGCTGCATCGCTGCGATCGGATCGGGGCTCATCCTGCTCGGCTACGAGCCCGTCGCCGACGGAATATTGCTGCCAGCATCCTGATCGCGGATTTTCCGGGTCATCGCGAGCGCGGTGAAAGCGCACAGCGCGAACGCCGAAGCGATCACGAACGCAGCACCCGGGAACCGCACCGGCGCTTCAGCGCTGGTGAACCACGCGAGTGCCGGGTTGAACAGCAGCGGGCCGGCGATCGCGCCGATCGCGTTGAGACTGCCGATGAAACCCTGCATCTCGCCCTGAGCATCGGTGGGAGCGCGTTGTGACATCAGTGCGGTGATCGACGGCTGGACCAGCGCCTGGAGCCCGGTGATGGCGACAACCACGAGCCCCACCCAGGCATAGGGGACCAGCGCAAAGGTCAGGTAGCCGGTCGCCGCGACCGCGGTGCCGATCATCGCCGTTCGCCTTTCGCGGAAACGCGCGACGACCGGCCCCAATATCTTGACCTGAACGATCGCCATAGCGACGCCGGCGAGGACCAGCGACACGCCGATCATGCCGTTCGACCAGCCATATTGGGCGATCGCGAAATAGGCCCAGGTCGCAGGATAGATCATCGAGGCGATGTTCCAGAGCAACAATATGCCTGCCAGGCCAAGCACACCGCGCATCTTGCGGGCGGAGAGCAGCGCGCCGACCGGATTGGCACGGGCGAGGCTGAAGGAGCGGCGATATTCCTTCGCCAGTGTCTCGGGGAAGAAGAACAGGCCGAAGGTGAAGTTAATCCCGGCGAGCGCCGCTGCGACGTAGAAGGGAGCGCGATGGTCGAGTTCGCCGAGCAGCCCGCCGAGCGCGGGGCCGATGATGAAGCCGATGCCGAACGACGCGCCGATCAGGCCGAAGCGCTTGGCGCGCTGCTCGGGTGGGGTGATGTCGGCGAGCGCTGCGCTGGCGGGGCTGAACGAGGCACCGAACACACCGGCAAGCAGCCGTCCGACGAACAGCCAGAGCAGGCTGGGAGCAAAACCCATGATCAGATAGTCGATGGAAAGCCCGGCGAGCGACAGCAGCAGCACGGGACGGCGGCCGAAACGGTCGCCGAGATTGCCCGCCAGCGGGCCGCACAGGAACTGCATCGCCGCATAGACCACCGACAGCCAGCCACCCATCCAGGTCGCTTGAGCCAGATCGAATTGACCGACTTCCATCACCAGCCGCGGCAGCACCGGTATGACAACGCCGAAACCGATCGAATCTATCAATATGGTGGCGACGATGAAGATGGTTGCGGGGCTGCGACCACGCTCAGAAACCGGCATGTATATCCCTCATCCTGGCGCCGAATGGCGCCATGCCCGCTTCATCGACTCTTGATGCCAAAAAGACAAGGATGACGGCGGCGTTCAACTGGTTCATGAAGGAGCCGAATTATGGGGGAGAGATCGCATGACCCGCAATATCGTCGCCTATGCCGTCGCGGTGGTCACCATGGCCATTTTCGATTTTTTCTGGCTCACCCAGGTCGGACCTCATTTGTATAATCCGGTTCTCCAGCCGATCCTGCTGGAGACGCCACGCATGGAGGCGGCGGTTGCCTTCTACGTGCTGTATATCGTGGGTCTTTGCTATTTCGCGATTCTGCCCGGGTTGGCCGCAGGCCGATGGCAGACGGCTGCGCTCAAGGGAGCGCTGTTCGGCTTTTTCGCCTATGCCACCTATGACCTCACCAATCACGCGACGCTGCAGATATGGAGCAGCAAGATCACCCTTGCCGACATGGCGTGGGGGACCATCCTTTCCGCGGTCACCGCTTCGGTGAGCTGCGCGGTCACCGGCAAGGTCGTGAAGAATTCGGCGTGAAGGTCGAAGGCGGTTGCCATTGCGGGCTGGTCCGCTTCGAGGCCGAGGTCGGCGAGGAGCCGCTCGAAATTCTCGATTGCAACTGTTCGATCTGTTCGATGACCGGCTATCTCCACCTGATCATCCCCGATACCCGGTTTCGGCTGGTCGAAGGGCAGGGGGAGACGACCACCTATCGGTTCGGTACGGGTAGAGCGCGCCACATCTTCTGCGCGCAATGCGGGATCAAGAGCTTCTACCGGCCACGCTCGCACCCGGAAGGGATCAGCATCTCGTTGCGCTGTGTTGATGGCTGGCAGAATCTGAAGGTCAACATCACGCCCTTTGAGGGCCGTGACTGGGGCAAGGGTGAACACGTCCCCGGCGTTTGAGAGCAAGGACACAGTATGAAATTCGGCGTCTCGATTCCGATCGGCAAGATCAGCCCGGTGGGCGAATATCAGTCGATGGCTGCGGTCCGGGAGATGGCGGTGGCGATCGAGGCGGCGGGAGTCTCCTTTGCCGGCCTTTCCGAGCATCCGGCGCCCGACACGCACTGGCTGCACAATGATCCGACCGCGCATGATGCGCTTGATCCGTTCACGGCACTGGCTTTCGTCGCGGCGGCGACGACCAGGCTGAAGGTGCTGACCAACATCATCGTGCTGCCGTTCCGCAATCCGTTCATCACGGCCAAGGCGGCGGCAACGCTCCAGGTGCTGTCTGATCACCGGCTGATCCTCGGAGTCGGCGTGGGCTATCAGGAGAGCGAATTCGACGCGCTGGGGGCAGCCTACCGCCAGCGTGGCGCACTGACCGACGAGGCGCTGGAGACGATTCGTCTGGCATGGAGCGGCGGTGCGGTCGTCAAGGAAGGCCGCAATTTCAATGCGAAAGGCAACGAACCTCGACCTGTTCCTTCGCCGTCGCCGCCGATCTGGGTTGGCGGCAGTTCGGCCAAGGCGATCGAACGGGCGGCCCGCTTCGGCGATGGATGGATTCCCTATTTTAGCGTGCCCACCAACGATCCGACCGTCGCTGCCTCGTCGATTACCTCCTATGAACAATATGCCGGGATGATCGCCCGGCTACAGGATATGCGGGCAAAACTCGGCAACGATGGCCTGTTCGATATCTCGACCGGTTCGCCCTTCCGCCCGAAGACGACGACCCGCGACGATGCCGAACAGCTGCTCGAATGCGCGCACCAGCTCCAGTCGCACGGCGCCACATCGATGTGGACGCCGCTTCCGGCGCCGAGCCGGGGGGCCTTCATCGAGAATGTCGCCTGGTATGGCGAGGAGGTGATCGCGAAGTTTGGGAAGGGGAGGTGACCGCCTACAAACTGATCTATCTCGCGCGCCGCGCCGCGACGGTTGCCCGCGCCGACTGGCCGCGAACCTGGCGGAGCCATGCGATTTTCGCCAGCCGGTTCCCGGTGCTCGAGGCCCGGATCGACTGGATGCGCTATTGCAACCGGATCGACGACGCAGAGGTCGCGGGCATGCCAGGCATCTCGACCGCGCATGACGGCGTGTCGGTGGCGTCGAGCCCGACGCTCGATGCGCTCAACGGTGGCGGCTTCTCCAAGGACGAGCGCGCGCTGATCGATCAGGACGAGCTGCGCGTGTTCGATCGGCTGACGCCCGATTTCTCCTTTTTCTGCACCGAGCAGCTGCTGCGTAACGGGCCGCCGCTGGAGATCGGGGTGTTCCGGTTCGTGCCCCGCAAGCCAGGGATGTCGCGCGAGGCATTCGCCGAGCGTTGGCAGGGCAAGCACGCCGATATCGCTGGCGAGGTGGCCGACGCCCTTGGCAACGTGAACCGCTACGCGCAGAATTTGTCGATCGACCAGCCACCACCCGACTTCCCGTTCGATGGGATCAGCGAGTGCTGGCACGCTGATCTCGATCAGGCCGTGAAGGCGTTGGGGGATCCCGCACTCGCATTGCTCACCGGCGATATGGCTGAGTTCTGCGACATAGACAGCAGCGTTACCATGCTCACCCGGATCAGCCACCGCTGGCCTAAAATATGGGGAGCGAGCGCCTGATGGCCTGGTACGAAAGCTACGATCTGGTCGTCGTCGGTAGCGGCGCTTCGGCGGTGGTCGCGTCGCTGATCATGAAGCGCGCGGGTATGAGCGCGATAATCCTGGAGAAGCAGGATTATTTTGGCGGCACCACTGCGATCTCGGGCGGGGTGATGTGGATTCCCAACAACCATCTCGTCCGCGATCGCGACAGCCCGGACAAGGCGGCACGTTACTTCGACGCGGTAATCGGCGCGCACCGCCCCGGTTCGACCCCGGAGCGGCGTGCGGCCTATATCGGCGAGGCGCCGCGCATGGTGGATTTCCTCGTCGAGAACGGGGTGAAATTCGCGAGCGCGCAAGTGGCAGATTATTATCATGGCTACGTGCCCGACGGCGTGCTGTGCGATCGCTCGATCGGACCAGCTCTGTATGACATGCGACGGATCGGCGATTGGGCCGATCGGTTCGGCGAAAGCTGGCGCAGCCCGCAGATCCCGGTGAAGAACCATGAGATCGGCGAACTACTGGTCGCGAAACGCAACTGGAAAGGCCGGATCACCGCCGCTCGACTTGGCTGGCGCATCTTCATGGAGAAATTGACCGGTCGGAAGCTGCGCGGGGGCGGACGGGCGCTTCAGGCGAACATGATCGAGATCGCGCTGCGCGAGGATCTGCCGATCAGCATGAATACCGAAGTGCGTGGTCTGCTGATGGACGGCGATCGGGTGGCCGGTGTCGTCGCGCTGCGTGAGGGCCGCGAGGTGCGGATCGAGGCGAGGAGGGGCGTCCTGCTCAACGCTGGCGGCTTCTCGCACAACCAGGCGATGCGCGATCAATATCTGCCGCAGCCGAGCAAGACCGAATGGACGTTCGCCAATCCGGGAGACACCGGTGAGGGAATCCGCATGGCGACAGCGATTGGCGCTGCCACCGACATGATGGACTCGGCGTGGTGGGTGCCGACCGGCATGCCGGTCGACGCTTCGAAGCCGCATTTCATGGTGGTCAACAAGGCGGGCAAGCGCTTCTGCAACGAGGCGAAGAGCTATGCGGAGTCGGGCTGGGCGCTCTACAAGGACGGCGCGGTGCCTGCATTCGGCATCTTCGACAGCCAGTTTCGCACGAAGTACACCCTCGTTTCGCTGATGCTGCAGCCGTTCGGATCTGCGCAGGCGCATCTCGACAGCGGTGCGCTGGTGCAGGCCGGCACGATCGCCGAACTGGCGGCGAAGATGGGTATCGATCATGCCGGGCTCGAAGCGGAAGTCGCGAAGATGAACCGTTTTGCGAGGACCGGTATCGACGAGGACTTCGGCAAGGGCGCGCAAGCGTATAACCGCCATTTCGCCGATCCAGGCCAGCGGCCCAATCCCTGCCTTGGCACGATCACCAATCCGCCCTTCTTCGCGATCCGTATCTGGCCGGTCGATGTCGGCACCTGCGGCGGCCTGCTCACCGACGAGCATGCGAGGGTATTGCGAGAGGATGGCGCGCCGATCGGCGGACTGTATGCGACCGGCAATACCACAGCATCGGTGATGGGTGGCTCTTATGTCGGGGCGGGCAGCACGATCGGCCCGTCGCTCACCTTCGGCTATATCGCCGCGAAGCACGCGGCCGGCGTCAACACGCTTTGAGGAGAAGAGAATGACGACGCAATTCGACCTGAGCACACTGAATTGGGTTCGCCAGCAGGATTTCTCCGATCCGGCGCATCCGGTCGACACCTCGACTGCGGTGGTCGGCGGTGACGCCGCGGCCGGCCGGATCGATTTCTTCTCGAAATGGGAGCCCGGCACCTATTGCCCCCTCCACCGCCACCTCGCCGACACGGTGTCGATCGTCGTCGAAGGCGACCATTATATCGAGGAGGTCGACGGCTCGCGCCGCAAACGCCTGCCGAAACATTATACCTGTACGCCGAAGGATGAGCTTCACTGGGAATATGGCGGGCCGACGGGTTCGGTGGTGTTCTTCAGCGTGACGAGCGCCGAAGGCGGGGTGTTCGAACTGGTCCACCCGGATGGGCGTTCGCTCGGGACGATCACGGTGGCTCAGATGCTGGCGGGCGAAGTGCTGGACTTGTAACCCGGTGTACAAGATGAAGCTCGCCCCTCTCTTGGCTCTTGGCTGTTTATTCCTTGCCACGCCTTGCTCGTCGCAAATCGATCAGGGGGCGTGGCCTTATGGTTTGCCGCCAGGCTCGGCCGCGCTGGCAGACGATGGCGGGCGCTACGTCAAATGCCTGCCGCCATCTGGAGAGAAGGCCGACAGGGATTTTCGTAGGTTATGCAGACAGTTTCTCGAGAAAGTGAAGAAGGTCAGAGTCGCCAAATTGAAGGGCCCCTGGCTTTCCGCCACTGATTATCCGCTGTTGCTTCGCGGCAGCGGCGCAAGCGGCCGAACCACCATCAGCATGGACGTCGACGAAACGGGCACGGTCAATGCTTGCGCCGTCGTCGCGAGCAGCGGCAATGCGGACCTAGATCAGGCGGCCTGCTCGGCGGCAATTTCAAAGGCACGATTCAGTCCTTGCCTGGACATGGATGGGCGGCCGGTACCGTCGGTATATACCCAATCGGTAAATTGGAGGCTGGCTAGGAAAAGCATTGCCAGGTGAGGATCAGGCGAGTTTGGCCACCTCCCGTGCGATCGCCAACGAGGAGGTAAGGCCGGGCGACTCGATGCCGAACAGGTTGATCAGCCCCGGCAGACCATGGACATCCTCGCCCTGGATCAAGAAATCGGCCATCGGTTCACCGGGGCCGGTCAGCTTGGGCCGGATGCCCGAATAGCCGGGGTTGAGCTTGTCGGGGTCGATCGCTGGCCAGATCTTGCTCGCGGCTTCGACGAACTCGGACTTGAGGCCGGGATCAACGTCATAATCGAGGGTGTCGACCCAGTGAATATCGGGACCAAACCGCGCGCCGCCGGCCAGGTCGAGCGCGAGATGGGTGCCGAGGCTGCCGGGGACCGGCACCGGATAGATCAGATGGGTGAAGGGGACCTTGCCCGAATAGGTGAAGTAGCAGCCCTTGGCGAGGAACAGCGGCGGGATATGGGCGGGCGCCAGGGCCTCGATCTTGCGGGCGATCCTCTGGGCATCCAGGCCGGCGGCGTTGACGAGCAGCGAGGCGGCTACCCTCGTGTCGCCGACCTGAACGACCCAGCCCTCCGCGGTCCGTTCGATCGTCTCGACCGGAGACTGATAGGCGATGGCGGCGCCATGATCCTCTGCCTCGCCCAGCAGCGCCAGCATATAGCCATGGCTGTCGACGATCCCGGTGGTGGGGGACAGCAGCGCCGCGACGCAACGAACCTCCGGCTCGGCCGCGCGGGCGCCGGCGCCGTCGAGCGGGGTCAGCTCGACCCCCGCATTATGGGCTCGAACATGGATCGCCTCGAGGAGCGGCCGCTCGCTTTCGTCATGGGCAATGATCAGCTTGCCGGTGCGCCGGTGATCGACCTGATGGCTTTCGCAAAAGGCATAGAGCAGCTCGCGACCCTCGATGCACAACCGCTCCTTGAGCGAGCCCGGCGGGTAATAGACTCCGGCATGGATCACCTCGCTGTTGCGCGAGGAAGTGATCATGCCGAACTGCCGCTCGCGCTCCAGGATGATCACCGACCGGCCGGACAACGCCAGTTCGCGTGCGGCGGCGAGGCCGATCACCCCGGCTCCGATCACAATGGCATCGATATGGTCCATGATACTTCAGTACCGGCTCGCCATGCTGAAACAAGTTCGCCATGACACGGTTCTGCATCTGAGAGGATCAGCCAGTGACCCAAGCCGACAGCAAGATCATCGCCTGCCCATCCTGCGCGGCGCTCAACCGGGTGCCGGACGACAAGCTTGGCGCAGGCGGCAAATGCGGCAGGTGCAAGTCGGCGCTGTTCGCGGGTGCCCCGATCGACCTGATCGCCGCCAATTTCGATGCCCATGCGTCGCGCAGCGATATTCCATTGCTGGTCGACTTCTGGGCTGGCTGGTGCGGGCCCTGCCGGCAGATGGCGCCTGCTTTTGCGGCTGCAGCGGGCAAGCTTGAGCCGCATATCCGCCTCGCCAAGCTCGATACGGAGGCCGAGCAGGCGATCGCCGGGCGCTATGGCATCCGCTCGATCCCGACGATGATCCTCTTCTCCAAAGGGCGTGAGTTAGCGCGGCAATCGGGGGCGATGCCCGAGAGCGCGATCATCGCCTGGGCGCGGCAGGCGATGCCGGGCTAGGCCCGCAGCTTTCCTCGCGCTATCCATCTCGCAAACCAGGCGGGAGAGGGACATGGCGCTTAAGGTCGCGGTGGTCGGTACCAATATCGGCAGCACCCTGCATGTCCGGTCACTGAAAGCTGCGGGCTGGGATGTGACGACGCTGGTCGGCCGCGACGCGGCGCGAACCGCCGAACGTGCCGCCCATTTCAACATTCCCAACGCGGTGACCTCGGTCGAGGCGGCGATCGACAGCGATATCGATGCGATCGTCGTCGCAACGCCGCCCGAGTTCCACCCAACGATGGCGCTCGCAGCGATGAAAGCGGGCAAGCATGTCCTGTGTGAGAAGCCGCTGGCTTTGACCGTCAGTCTGGCCCGAGAGATGCGCGACGCGGCGGCCGCCTCGGGGGTCGTCACCGCGCTTCAGCATCAGCAGCGCTGGCGGCCTGAATATGCAATGCTGCGCAAGCAGGTCGGGCAGGGCGCCTTTGGCGAGTTGCTCCAGGGCAGCTTCACCTTCGATGTCCCGATGACCAACAGGCCGGGGCCGCTCGACGTCCCCGACTGGTGGTTCACGTCTGAGACCGGCGGCGGCTGGCTGCGCAACTGGAACTCGCATGGCATCGATCTGGTCCGCTACATGATCGGCGAGTTCGCCGCCGTGTCTGGACGGGTGCATCCCGATAATGCGCGCGGCATGTCGGCCGACGATGGCTATGTCTTCGCCTTCCTGCTGAAGAACGGGATGCAGGGGGTGATGACCGGGAGTTGCCGATCCTGGGCTTATGACGTCCAGACCCGCGTGCTTGGTTCGGATGCCACTGCGGTGATCGAGGGCGTCTCGCTCTATCGCTACGACAAGAACGGCAAGAGCGTGATTGAGGCGGATTCCGAAGTGCTGGCGCTGCTCGACCCCGGCATCGCCCGCGATTCCCGACCCGCCGAAGGCCTGCCGCCAACGGGTGAGGGCGTTTATGCCGAGATCCACGCGCATGACGGCTCCTATATCGAGCAGACCGCACTATGCGCCGCGTTCAAGCGGCGGATTCTGGATCGCAGCTACGACAATCCGGCGCTGGCGACGTTCGACGACGGGTTCGCCGCGATGCAGGTGATCGAGGCGGTCGAACGATCGCAGCGTGAGGGGAAATGGGTCGAGTTGCCCTGACCTTCCCTCCCTTCTTCCCCTCTCCCGCAAGCGAGAGAGGGTGAAATAGCGATCCCCTACGACTTGATGAACTCCAGGATCTGCGGCGCCAGTTTTGGCCAGTTGACGAACAGGCCCGCCGCGGCGCCGGTATTGCGGGCGGACGAGCGCTCGTTCCATTCGTCATCGCCCCAGGGGGGAGAGACCAGCTGCGAGTGCGGGATCAGCCGGTGGACCCACTCGGTCGTCGCGGGGACGTGGGCGAGATCGTTCGCGCCATTCTGCATGATCAGCACCGGCACCTTGATCGCCGCGAAATCCTCGGGACTCATGCCGGGCATCGGTGAACCGGCGGGGGGGATATAGGCTGCGGTCCATTTCTGCATCTTGGCGATGAAGTGCTTCGGGTTCTGCGCCAGCAGCGCCGCGCGCATGCCGGGATTATTCTCGCATTGTTCAGCCCAGCCGAAATGCTCGACGGCGCCTTGCATGCCTTTCACGCTGACTGCCGTCGCGGCTTCGGCGGCATAGACCCGCATCAGCCCGGCGAGACCAGCATGCCCGCCGGTTATCCACCACACGACGACATGGGTGAACAGATCGGGATTACGCGAGGCGGTGATCAGGCTGATCCGCGATCCCGCCGATCCCCCGGCAATTACCATCGGGCCGAGGTCGAGTTTGCGGATCAGGCCGGACAGCGCTTCGCCGTGCATCTCCGACTCGGCGTCGCCGACGATCGAGAAATCCGACTGACCGCAATTGGGTCGGTCCCACAGCAGCACGCGCCGGCCGCCCGCAACCAGCTTTTCGCCGAGCTCCTTCAAGCCGGGGGTCGTCATCGGGAAGCGCCCGCCGGGCGTGAGCACGATCGCGGGATCACTCTCCTTGCCCAGAAGTTCGTAGGCAATACCTATCCCGTTAATGATTTCCCGCGCCATATCCCGCTCCTGTCTTGTCGTTTGAGACAGGCTAGGGGCGTAGGGAGAAGTCGGT
>CANJRZ010000042.1 GCA_947476735.1 Sphingomonadaceae bacterium | reverse complement strand
TTCGTCATAGCCCTCCACCGCAAGGCCGGCGCGCGCCACCTGGGTCGCGCCGAAGCGGATCGAGAGCTTGTCGCGTTCGGCCGGTTCGCCCGCCTTGCCGACCGCCATCACCACCCGGCCCCAATTGGCGTCCTCGCCGGCGATCGCGGTCTTCACCAGCGGCGAATTGGCGATCGACATGGCGACACGGTGCGCACTGGCATCGCTCTCGGCGCCTTCGACGGTGATGCTGATAAACTTGGACGCGCCCTCGCCGTCACGGACAACGAGCTGGGCGAGCTGCAGGCAGATATCGCTGAGCGCCGCCTGGAACGCGTCGGCCCCGGCATCGTTCATCGACTCCAGAATGCGATTGCCGGCCTTGCCGGTGGCGAAGGCGAGCACCGTGTCGCTGGTCGAGGTGTCGCCATCGACGGTGATGCTGGAGAAACTGGAGGCGTTCGCCGCGTTGAGCATCTCCTGAAGCAAAGCTGGCGCGACGCCCGCGTCGGTGAAGATGAAGCCGAGCATCGTCGCCATGTCCGGTGCGATCATCCCCGAACCCTTGATGATCCCGACCAGCTCCACCCGTGTCGCCCCGATCATCGCCGACGCGCGCGCGCCCTTGGCAAAAGTGTCGGTGGTCATGATCGTCGCGGCGGCCTGCTCCCAGCTGGCTTCCGGTGCCTCGAGCACGGCATCGATTCCAGCCTCGGCTTTGTCGATCGGCAGTGGCACGCCGATCACCCCGGTCGAGGCGACATAGACATCCGACGGCTGGCAACCGATCGCGCCCGCCACCCGCGCGGTGATCGCCTCGACTGCGGCACGGCCGCGGCTCCCGGTGAATGCGTTCGAATTTCCGGCATTGACGACGAGCGCCTGCGCCGTCCCCAATGGAAGCGCGGCGCGGCACCATTCGACCTCGGGCGAGGGACATTTGCTCTTCGTCGTGACCCCCGCCACCGACGTGCCTTCGTCGAACCGGGCGAAAGTCAGGTCGCATCGGTCCCAGTTCTTGTACCGCGCGCGCGCTACCGCCAGGCGCACGCCGGCGATCGGCAGCAGATCGGGAAAGCGGGCGGGAGCAAGAGGCGAACGGTCCGACATGGGCTACTCCAGTAAACGCCGTCGCTATAGGAGGAGGGGATGCGGTTTTAAAGTTACTCAGTTCCATCCCGGGACCGGGAGAAGTTTATGTTGCCTGCCGAACGACTTTGGGCCGCCGCCGTTAGGCGCTCGAATTGACGGATAGGGCAGCGACACCTATCTGCACCCCCAATGTTGCGCGACGGCCCTCGGTCCGATCGCCCGCCCATGTTTCAAGGAATGCCCATGCTCGGCGGTCTCGCCAAAGCCATCTTCGGATCATCGAACGACCGTTATGTAAAGTCGCTTCGGCCGATCGTCCAAAAGATTGCGAGCTACGAGCCGACGCTCGAAGCGATGAACGACGAGGAACTCGCCGGCCAGACGGTCAAGTTCCGTAACCTTCTCGACGATGGCGCCAAGCTCGGTTCGCTGCTTCCCGAAGCCTTTGCCACGGTGCGCGAGGCCGCCCGGCGCGTCCTCGGCCAGCGTCACTATGACGTCCAGATGATCGGCGGTATCGTGCTCCATCGCGGCGAAATCGCCGAGATGCGCACCGGCGAAGGCAAGACGCTGGTCGCGACTCTCGCGGTCTATCTGAATGCGCTGCCCGGCGAGGGCGTCCATGTCGTCACGGTCAACGACTATCTTGCCGCGCGCGACGCCGAATGGATGGGGCGCGTATACAAATTCCTCGGCCTGTCGGTTGGCGTGATCGTTCCCAACCTAAGCGACAGCGAACGGCGCGACGCCTATGCCTGCGACGTCACCTACGGCACCAACAACGAGTTCGGCTTCGACTATCTGCGCGACAACATGAAATATGAGCGCGCGATGATGGTGCAGCGGCCCTATCGCTTCGCGGTGGTCGACGAGGTCGACTCGGTGCTGATCGACGAGGCGCGCACGCCGCTGATCATATCGGGCCCGACCGACGACAAGTCCGAACTGTACAAGCAGGTCGACGCGATCGTGAGGCAGGTGACGCCGGCCGATTACGAGCTCGACGAGAAGCAGCGCTCGGTGGTGCTCACCGAGGACGGCACCGAGCGGATCGAGCGGCTGCTTGAGGCGGCGGGGCTGCTCGAAGGGGCCAATCTCTACGATTTCGAGAATACCCAGGTGGTCCACCACCTGAACCAGGCGATGCGCGCGAACATCGTGTTCAAGCGCGACACCGATTATATCGTCAAGAATGGCAAGGTGATCATCATCGACGAGTTCACCGGCCGGATGATGGACGGGCGGCGCTGGTCGGATGGCCTCCACCAGGCGGTCGAGGCGAAGGAGGGCGTCAATATCGAGCCCGAGAACCAGACGATGGCCTCGATCACCTTCCAGAATTATTTCCGCATGTACCCCAAGCTGAGCGGCATGACCGGCACGGCGGCGACCGAAGCCCCCGAATTCTACCAGATCTACAAGATGAACGTCGTCACCATCCCGACCAATCTGCCGGTCAAGCGGATCGATCAGGACGACGAATTCTACAAGAATATGGGTGACAAATTCACCGCCATCACCCAGGCGATCCGCGATGCGAAGGAACGCGGCCAGCCGGTGCTGGTTGGCACCGTCTCGATCGAAAAGTCGGAGATGCTCTCCGAATTCCTGACCAAGGAGGGCGTCGAGCACAAGGTGCTCAACGCGCGCTACCATGAGCAGGAAGCGCATATCGTGGCGCAGGCGGGCCGGCTGCGCGCGATCACCATCGCGACCAACATGGCCGGCCGCGGCACCGACATCCAGCTCGGCGGCAATCTCGAATTCCGCATGCTCGACGAGCACACCGATCTGGTGCTGGGAACGCCCGAATATGAGACCGAGGCCGAGCGCATCCGTGGCGAGATCATCGCCGAGAAGGAAGCCGTGCTCGCAGCGGGCGGTCTGTTCGTGCTCGGCACCGAACGACACGAGAGCCGCCGCATCGACAACCAGCTACGCGGCCGTTCGGGCCGCCAGGGCGACCCCGGCCTCAGCCGCTTCTACCTGTCGCTGGACGACGATCTGCTCCGTATCTTCGGCCCGCAGACGATGTTCGCCCGGATGATGAACAAGAACCTCGCTGATGGCGAGGCGATCGTCTCGCCCTGGATCTCCAAGGCGATCGAGACCGCCCAGAAGAAGGTCGAGGCGCGCAACTACGACATCCGCAAGCAGGTCGTCGAATATGACGACGTGATGAACGATCAGCGCAAGGTGATCTACGAGCAGCGCGCCGACATCATGGACGCCGAGACGGTCGACGACGTCGTCAGCGACATGCGGGCCGAGACGGCCAATTCGATCGTCGGCGCCGCCTGTCCGCCGAACAGCTATCCCGAGCAATGGGATATCGAGAAGCTGCAGCTCGAATGCCTCGAGACGCTCGGCATCCAGCCGCCGTTCGACGAATGGGTCGCCGCCGACGGCATCGACCCCGAGCTGCTTGCCGAGCGGGTGCTCAAGGCCGCCGACGAGGCGATCGAGGCGAAAAGCGCGACGATCGATGAACAGAGCTGGCACAGCATCGAGAAGAGCGTTCTGCTGCAGACGCTTGACCATCACTGGAAAGAACATCTCGCGACGCTCGACGCGCTGCGCCAGGTGATCCATTTGCGCGCCTATGCGCAGAAGACCCCGATCAACGAGTATAAGCAGGAGGCCTTCGCGCTGTTCGAGCGGATGCTCGTCGCGATCCGCGAGGAGGTGACTCGCATCCTCGCCAATGCCCGCTTCGAGATGGCGCCGCAGGACTATGCCGAGCTGCCGCCGATGCCCGATTTCATCACCAGTCACATCGATCCGCTGACCGGCGAAGATGACTCAAACGATCGTGATGCAGGCTCGCTGGGGTTGATCACCACCCGCGTGCCCCAGGCCGTGCTCGGCGTGACAGGTGACGATTTCGAGATAACGCCGGAGATGACCGCGAATCTGGGTCGCAACTCACCTTGCCCCTGCGGTTCCGGCCGCAAGTATAAGCACTGCCACGGCGCGCTTTGATTGGCCGCGTCGATCAACACATGCTCGTCATACTGATCCTGGTTTCGAATCCACCGTTCCACAGACGAGGACAGTGCGGATGATGGGCGAATGCTGAAACCGGTTCAGCATAGCGAAAACGTTGGCGGGCCCGCCCTGGCAGGGCTCACATGAAGGGCCCTATCCAGCGCTGGGGTTGGTTCATGCTCGGTTGGGCGATGGTGGCGCTTGGTATCATCGGAGCGATGCTGCCGATCATGCCGACGACAATCTTCATGATCCTTGCGGCGGGTTGCTTCAGCCATTCGAGCCCTCGATTCGAGTCCTGGCTGCTCGATCATCGCTGGTTCGGTGGCCCGATTCGCCGCTGGCGCGCCAGTCGGGCCATTCCCCGCAAGGCCAAGATTCTGGCAATCGGCAGCATGGCCGGCGGCTATGGCGTGATGTTGGCCACAGCGCAGCCGTTTTGGTGGGTCGATCTGATCGTCGCGTCAGCGCTGATCGCCTGCGCCGCCTATGTCGGGACGCGGCCTGACCAGTGATCCGGTGAGACGTCAGGCACGCATTTGCCCTTGCCGATTTCACAAATGTTTACATCAATCGCTTTCCTTCAACGCTCATCTGTCACTAAAAGCCGATGGGGAGCGCATAGCCGTGCTGAAGGGGACAGTTCGATTTCGGTCGATGGATCAGACGAAGCCACAAGCCTCCTGCACCTTGCCGAAGCACTGGGCGGCATGGGCCACTGGCGTTCGGACCGCGCGCGCGGGATATTCGAGTGGTCGCCAGGGATTTATCGCATCCTCGGCATTCCGACAGATGTCCGCCCGTCGGTAGAGCTGATCCGGGGCCGCTATCACCCCGACGATGTCGAAAAAGCTGATTTCGCGCTGGCCGAGGCCGAGCGCACCGGCGTGATGCCCCACACCCGACTGCGCTGGATCCGTCCCGACGGCAAGCTGATCCATATCCAGTCCTCCGCGGCTCAGATCGGCCCGACCGGCATTATCGGCATCATGCGCGACGTGACCGACGAGGTGGAGACCGAACGCATGCTGATCGCGACACGCGACCAGGCGCGATCGGCTGAACGCACCAAGGCCGAGCTGCTAGCGGTGATGAGCCACGAAATACGCTCTCCGCTCAACGGCCTGATCAACTCGATCGAGGCGCTCCGTCGCAATCCCGCCGACGCTCAGCGCCAGCCGCTGCTCGAAGGGATGGGCCAGGCGGCCTCGACCGTGATGGGCGTTGTCGACGACATGCTCGATTATGCGCGCGTCGAATCCGGGCGCCTCGTCATCGAGAGCGTCAATTTCGACCTCAAGGCGGTCGTCCGCACTACCGTCGACCTCTACAGCGGCCCCGCTGCGTCAAAGCAACTCGCGCTCGAAACCCACGGCCTCGACGGCGATCCCGTGGTGGTGCGCGGCGATTCGGCGCGGGTCCAGCAACTGCTTTCGAACCTGATCGGCAATGCCATAAAGTTCACCGAGACGGGCAGGGTGGATGTCAGTCTTTCGCCAACACGTTCGGCCGACGATGCCGACTTTTGGATGATCATCATCCGCGACAGTGGGCAGGGCATCGACCAGGACATGCTCGGGCGCATCTTCTCACGCAGCGAACAGGTGGACGCGGCGCGGATGCGGCTGCAGGGCGCGACCGGCCTCGGTCTGGCGATCAGCCAGCAGCTCGCCGAAGCGATGGGAGGCTCGATCGCGGTATCCAGCGAGCTGGGCAAAGGCACGACATTTTCGATCGAACTGCCGTTCAAGCGTGTCGAGGGCGACGGCGCCGCGGTCGTCGTGAGCCCGACCGAGCCTATGAGAATCCTGCTCGCCGAGGACAACCCGATCAACCGGCGGTTAATGGCCGGACTGCTGAGTCGCGAGGGCCATCAGGTGGTCGCGGTCGAGGACGGCCGCAAGGCCCTCGGCGCGATCAGCGCCCAGCCATTCGACCTGGTGCTGATGGACATGCAGATGCCCGAACTTGACGGCATCTCGGCTACCCGCTCGATCCGCGCGCTCGATCCGCCCGCGAGCAATACGCCGATCCTCGCGATCAGCGCCGATTCGGCGCCAGAACGACGGCAGATCTATTTCGAGGCAGGGATTGACAGTTTCCTGCCCAAGCCGATCGTCTCGGGTCAGCTGCTCGATATGATCGCCAAAATGCGGCCGAGCAAGCGCGCGGCCGGCGAGTCGGGCGGCGACCAGTTCAATCGCGAACGGCTCAACCTGCTCGTCGAACAGGCCGGATACGAGGATGCGGCGGTGCTGATGAGAATGCTGCTGTTCGATGTCAGCGATCGACCGCAACGTATCGCCGCGGCAGTCCATGCCCAGGTCTGGGAGATCGCAGCGGCCGAGGCCGAAGCTCTCCGGACCCTGCTCGACAGTTTCGGCAATTTCAGCATGTCGCGCCTGCTGGCATCGATCTCGCGCCAGTGTACCCGGGAGGAATGTCAGCCCGCCGTGCTCAACGAACTGCTTGACCAGGCGCGCGCGCTCAGCGCGGTTCTTCGGACCGAATTCGGCGCGGTGGGCGGCCCGATTGCCCATGCGATCGACAATGTCGTGGAAACCGACTTCGCCCGCAACACCAAGGCCTGAGGCAACCGCCAAACCCCTGAAATCCGCTTGTGACAGAACAGGATCAGCGCGATACCGCCACCAAGATGGTGTCGATCGCCGCATGGTCTGTTCGGCCCATAAGATCAGCGGCGAGGATATGCGGATGTTCAAGGATTATCTGTTGGCGCCGGTAGCGGCAGAGAAGCAGACCGCCTGCCAGGACTATATCATCCACCGCCATTCCCAGACGGTATTGCGCAACCCGGCCTTCGAAGGAGTGTTCCACCGCTATGTCCAATATCCGCCGCTGACGGCGGACGCGGTGTCAGCCCGCCACCTCCTCTACCGGCGGCGCCCCGAATACGCATTGATCACCGAGCATGCCTGCCTCGACGGGGCGCTGTTCCGCCAGGCGCTTAACGACGATCGTCACAAGGAGCAGGTGAAGAAGGACGAGGAACATATTGTGGGCGAGTTCCTCAACGGCGCCTGCCTCTGTTTCGACATGGAGGAGACCGAAATCTTCGCCTCGGAACTGCCCGGCCGCTACCATGTCTTCGACTTCCTCAAGCGCCGAGCCGACGTTAGCGAGGCCAGCTTCCTGGCGGAGCTCAGCCGCGAGGCCGAACTTCTGTCCCGCGATGCCGATTACCGCGCGGTTGTCCGTCGCCGCTGCCACAATCGCGTCAACCGGGACGACTCGCTCTATGCCGCCGAAGGGGACACCGGCGCAGTCACCGACCAGGACTATGACGCAATCATCGACAGCTGGACCGACTCGCTCGACGGCCTTGCCCGTTTCTATCCCGACATGAGGACCCGCCAGTCCTTCTATGTCGACCAGGAAGCGAGCTTTTCGGTAATCGCAACCGAGCATGTCCTCGTCGACAAGGGTGTGGTGATCGGGTTGGTCGAGCCGCTGGCGGCGGCTGGCTAAACCCCCAGCGCAGCGTCGCTCGCCAGCTTGTCGGCGCGCTCATTGTCGGGGTGGCCGGCATGGCCCTTGACCCAGATCCATTCGATCCGGTGCGGCTCCGATGCCGTTAAAAGGCGTTGCCACAAATCGGCATTCTTGACCGGCTTCTTGTCGGCGGTCTTCCAGCCGTTCCTGCGCCAGCCATGGATCCACTTGGTCAGCCCATCCATCACATAGCGACTATCGGTCGACAGCTTGACCCGGCACGGCTTCTTCAGCGCTTCGAGGCCGCTGATCGCAGCCATCAGTTCCATGCGGTTGTTGGTGCTCGGATTTTCCGCCCCCGACAGCTCCTTTTCCCGGCCGCCAAAGCGCAACAAGGCACCCCAGCCACCGGGACCGGGGTTACCCTTGCAGGCGCCGTCGGTCGCGATTTCCACCAGCGGCAGTTCGGTCATATGCTGACGAGGGTCTCGGGATCGGCTTCGGCGTAGAATTCGAGCCGGCGCAGGAAGGCGAGCGGATCCTTGCGGGTCACCAGCGCGTCGGCGGGCGTGTTGAGCCAGTCCCAGGCGCGGGTCAGAAGAAAGCGCAGGCATGCGCCGCGGGCAAGGATCGGAAAGGCAAGCCGCTCTTCGGTCGAAAGGCCGAACTGCCGATCATAACCGGCAATCAGGGAACTCCCCAGATCGGCATGATAACCGGTGCCGTCATTCTCGAAGGACCAGGCCGCATGGGTCACCGCAACGTCCCAGGCGCGGATGTCGGTACAGGCAAAGTAGAAGTCGATCACCCCGCTCACCTCGTCGCCGAGCATCAGCACATTGTCGGGAAAAAGATCGGCATGGATCACCGAAGTCGGCAGGTCGCGTGGCCAGTGCGCGTCCAGCCAGGCTAGTTCTGCACCGACGCGGGCTCCCAGGCCGGCGTCGATTCGGTCGAGATCGTCGCCGCACCGTTCCGCCAGTTCATGCCAGCCGGCGAGATCAAGGCTGTTGCCGCGGCTCAGCCGGAAATCGCCGAGCGCGCGATGCATGTCACCGAGCGATTCCCCCGCAGCGCGCGCCTGCGCCGGCGTGGGATGCGTAACCGAGAGTCCGCTCAGAAACTCGATCAGGCAGGCGGGCCGCCCGGCGAGCGTCTGGATCTGCTCGCCACGCCGATCGCCGAGCATCCGCGGAATATTGAGCCCTTTGTTGGCCAGGTGATCGGTCAGCGCGCAGAAGAAGGGCAGCTCATCGGCGTTCACGCGCTTTTCGTAGAGGGTGAGAATGTAGCGGCCGTCGCTGGTCTCGATCAGATAATTGCTGTTCTCGACGCCCTCGGCGATGCCCTTCGCCGATATCAGCGTCCCATGATCATAGCGGTGGAGGAAAGCGATCATCTCCTCCGTCGAGACATGGGTGTAGACAGCCATCAGGCGACCAGGGCTCGAGGCAGTTTGAACAGCATATTCTCGGTTACTTCCTCGATCTCGCGCTCGCAAATGGTATAGCCGGTAGCGAGACGGTCGATCAGTTCGCGGACGAGGATTTCAGGTGCCGAGGCACCAGCGGTGATCCCGAGCGTCTTCACCCCCTCGAGCCAGTCGAAATCGACCTCGACGGCGCGCTGGATCAGCCGGGCACGCACCCCATGTCGTTCGGCAACCTCGACCAGCCGCAGCGAGTTGGAGCTGTTGGGCGCGCCGATCACCAGCATTGCATCGCAATGCTGTGCGATCGCCTTGACCGCTGCCTGGCGGTTGGAGGTCGCGTAGCAGATATCCTCGGAACGCGGCGGCTGGATGCGCGGGAAGCGCCGGTGGAGCGCCACGATGATCTCGGCGGTATCGTCGACCGAAAGCGTCGTCTGGGTCAGATAGGAGAGCGGGCCCGGCGGCGGCGCGAGCATCGCGACATCCTCCACCGTCCCGACCAGGGTCATCGCCCCGTCGGGCACCTGGCCGAAGGTGCCAACCACCTCGGGGTGGCCATGATGGCCGATGAACAGGACATGATAGCCGTCCTTGACCAGCCGTTCAGCCTGGCGATGGACCTTCGAGACGAGCGGGCAAGTCGCATCGAGGAAGTTGAACCCGCGCTCGCTCGCCTGCTCGTGAACCGCCTTGGGTACACCATGCGCCGAGAAAACCACGGGAACACCGTCGGGCACCTCGTCGAGTTCTTCAACGAAGACCGCACCCCTGGCCCTGAGCCCGTCGACGACAAATTTGTTGTGAACGATCTCGTGGCGCACATAGACCGGCGCACCATATTTCTCGATCGTCAGTTCAACGATCCGGATTGCGCGATCAACCCCCGCGCAGAAACCGCGCGGTGCGGCGATCAGAAGGTCGAGGGAAGGCAAGGCTACATTACGCATGGCGGCCCATTAAGCGATTGCTTGCCTGCAAGGAAGCCGCTTCCTATGATCGGGGGGTCACCGGACGTGCGCGCATCGCTCCGGACCAGAATGAAGGATTCCGTACCCGTGCCTTTTGCGAAATCGACCGCGATCCTTCCGACCGCGATGCTGCTGGCCGCGCTGACGCTGGCCGGCTGCAAGACGGACACCGAGTTCGACGATCGCGGGGGCTTCAAGATCGCGCGGTCGGCCTGCCCGGCCGCCGCGATCGCGACCTATACCGGCGACGTCACCCTGTTCGATCCGGTCGCCGCGCGCACCGTGGAGGCCATTGACGTCACCGCGACCATCGCCAACCTCCAGACACGATGCAACGAAAGCGGCAACGGTCCGCAAATCCAGGTGACGGCCGAATTCGACGTGCACGCCCGGCGGGCTGCAGCCGGTCCGGCCAGAACGCTCACTCTGCCCTGGTTCGCCACGGTTTTGCGTGCCGGCAACCAGATCGAGTCGAAACAGGTCGGCACCATCACCATCAGCTTTGCCGACGGCCAGCTGCGGGGCAGCTCGCATGCTTCGGCCACGGCAATGGTGTCGCGCACCGCCGCGACCCTGCCGCCCGAAATCCTCCGCAGGATCAACCGCAAGCGCAAGGCTGGCGATGCCGACGCAGCGCTTGATCCGATGAACGAGCCGACGATCCGCGACGCGGTCAACAAGGCGAATTTCGAGCTTCTCGTCGGCTTCCAGCTGAGCGAGAGCCAGCTCGCCTACAACGCGTCGCGCTAATCCCTAATCGCCCCTCGCTTCGAGGAGGGGACTCAATTCCTGTGGATCGTTTCGCTGCAGCGCGACATCGCCCGTTGACTCAGCCCGCCACCCGGGCTTAGCCCTGATATGTCGCCATCGGGTAACCGGTGGCTGGCCATGCGGGAGAGCGCCCTTTCGAGGGGCCGCCGAAGGAGCAACCGCCCCGGAATCTCTCAGGTCAAAGGACCGCGTGGACAGGATCGACACTCTGGAAAGCGGATGGCGGCTTTTGCCGGCTATCCCACCGAAGGGGTAAGCCCGGCCCTTACAGGCCGTGTGAAAGCTCTCAGGTTCCGTGACAGAGGGGGCAATGACCGGCGGGCGAATCGCGCCCGGCGTCATTGACCATCACGGAGACCATATTGAGCGACGAACCCGAAGAAATCATTCAGACCTTGCCGCTCGATCGCTGGCACCGCGCGCTTGGCGCGCGGATGGTTCCGTTTGCCGGCTATCAGATGCCAATCCAATATGATGGGATCATCGCCGAACATCTGTGGACGCGCGAGTCGGCCGGCCTGTTCGATGTCTCGCATATGGGCCAGCTGCTGGTCAGCGGCGGCGATGCCGATCGCGCACTTGAGGCACTGCTGCCAGGCGATATCGTCAATCTCGGCGTCGACAGGATGCGCTATTCGCTGTTGCTCGACGAGCAGGGCGGCATCCTCGACGATCTGATGGTAACAAGGCTGCCGGGGGCAGGCTTGTTCGGCGCTGCGGCATTCTACCTCGTCGTCAACGGTGCGACCAAAGCCGACGATATTGGCCATCTCCACGAATATCTGCCCGAAGAACTGACCCTCAACCATCTCGACGAACAGGCTTTGCTCGCATTGCAGGGACCGAAGGCGGTCGACGCCCTGGCGCGGCTCTGCCCCGGCGTCGCGAAACTGGTGTTCATGACCGCCGGCGCGTTCGAGATCGCCGGGGTGCCGGCCTGGATAAGCCGCTCGGGCTATACCGGCGAGGACGGTTTCGAAATCTCGATCCCCGCCAAGAGCGCCGAGCGGATCGCGACACTGATCACCGAGCAGCCCGAAGTCAGGCCGATCGGCCTTGGCGCGCGCGATTCGCTGCGGCTCGAGGCGGGGCTGCCGCTCTACGGGCATGATCTCGACACATCGACCGATCCGGCGATGGCGGGCCTGGGTTTCGCGGTGCCGAAGCGGCGGCGCGCCGAAGGCGGATTTCCCGGCGCACCAGGCATCATCCGCCACTTCAGCGAGGGCGCACCGCGCAAGCGGATCGGCATGATCCTTGCCGGGCGCCAGCCGGCGCGCGAGGGCGCCGCGATTCTCGACGGTGATATCCGGGTCGGAACCATCACCTCGGGGGGCTTCTCACCCTCGCTGCAAGTGCCGATCGCGATGGGCTATGTCGACGCCCCCTCTGCGGAACTCGGCCGCGCGCTGGAGATCGAAGTGCGTGGCAAGCGACTCGACGCCACCGTCGCACCGATGCCTTTCGTCCCCCACCGTTATGTTCGCCAAGGGAGCTGAACCGATGACGACCTATTACACCGACGAGCATGAATGGATTTCGGTCGAAGGGGGCACCGCCACCGTCGGCATCACCGACTATGCCCAGGCGCAGCTCGGCGACATCGTCTTCGTCGAACTTCCGGCACCGGGGTCGAATGTGACCAAGGGCGGCGAGGCGGCGGTGGTCGAATCGGTCAAGGCCGCCTCGGACGTGTTCGCCCCGATCAGCGGCACGGTGAGCGAGGTCAACGGCGCGCTCGAGGAGGATCCGGCGCTCGTCAACAGCGCTCCCGAAACCGATGGCTGGTTCTTCAAGCTGAGCGTCGCGGATGCGGCCGAACTCGAAGGGCTGATGAACGCAGCGGAATATAAGACGTTCTGCGACGGACTCTGACGCCTCTCGTACCTGATCCGACCCACCCCCTGCCCCTCCCTTCCAGGGAGGGGGGAGAAAAGTGAATGCGCTACCTCCCGCTGACCGACTCCGACCGCCAGGCGATGCTCCGCACGATCGGTGCCGCCTCGATCGACGATCTGTTCGTCGACGTGCCGGAAGCCGCCCGCCTCGCCGGCCCGATCGCGGGTCTGCCCGACCACGCCTCCGAGCTCGCGGTCGAGCGCCATATGGCGAAGCTGGCGAAGCGCAATCTTTCGGCGGGCGAAGCGCCCTTCTTCCTCGGCTGCGGCGCCTACAAGCATCATGTCCCGGCCACCGTCGACCATCTCATCCAGCGTGGCGAGTTCCTGACCAGTTACACGCCCTATCAGCCCGAGATCGCCCAGGGCACGCTTCAGGCGCTGTTCGAGTTCCAGACCCAGGTCGCCCGGCTGCTCGGCTGCGATGTGGCCAACGCCTCAATGTATGACGGCTCGACCGCCTGCTGGGAGGCGATCACCATGGCGCGGCGCGTCACCAAGCGGGGCAAGGCGATCCTCTCGGCCGGGCTCCATCCGCATTATGTCAGCCTGGCCAGGACCATGGCGCGATTCACCGGCGACCAGCTCGACATCGCGATCCCCGATCTCGCCCCGGGTGCACCCGGCGGCGACATGGCCCGGCTGCTCGGTGCGATCGATGCCGACACGAGTTGCGTCGTGGTCCAGAACCCCAACATCCTCGGCCATATCGCCGACCTTTCCGAGCTCGCCGCCCGCTGCCATGAAAAAGGCGCGCTGATGATCGCCGTCGTCACCGAGCCCGTTTCGCTCGGCGCGATCCGCTCACCGGGCGAGATGGGCGCCGACATCGTCGTCGGCGAGGGCCAGTCGATCGGCGTCGGCCTCAATTTCGGCGGCCCCTATGTGGGCCTGTTCGCCTGCGCCGAGAAATATGTCCGCCAGATGCCGGGGCGGCTGTGCGGCGTCACGAGTGATGCTGATGGCCAGCGCGGCTTCGTGCTGACCTTGTCGACCCGCGAGCAGCATATCCGCCGCGAGAAAGCGACCTCGAACATCTGCACCAATGCCGGACTGTGCGCGCTGGCCTTCTCGATCCACCTCACCCTGCTGGGCGAGACCGGCCTGCGCAACCTTGCCGCGCTCAACCATGCGGGTGCGGTCTCCGCGGCGGCAAGGCTCGGCGGCGTACCCGGCGTGGAGCTGGTCAACGGGCCGTTCTTCAACGAGTTCACCCTCAAGCTGGCGAAGGAATCGCGACCCATCGTCCGCAGCCTCGCCGGCCAGGGCATTTTGGCGGGCGTCTCGCTCGGCCGGCTCTATCCGGATGCGCCCGGCCTCGCCAACGGGCTGGTGGTCGCGGTGACCGAAACGAGCAGCGCAGAAGATGTCGAAAGCCTGGCAGAAGCCCTCGAAGCGGAGTTGGCGGCATGAGCATGAACAGCGAAGGCCGGGTCACCCGCCCGGAAAACACCGCGTCGGCCGCAGCCCCCGCGACCTTCACCGGCAATCGCGGGCTGATGCTCGAAGAGCAGCTGATCTTCGAGCGGGATGATTATGGCCGCACCGGCGTCGATCTGCCCAAGGCCCCGCTCGTGGCGAACCTGCTCGGCGGGCTGGAACGCCATCGGCCGATCGGCCTGCCCGGCCTCCCCGAGCCCGAGACGGTGCGTCATTACACCCGGTTGAGCCGGCAGAATTATGCGATCGACCTTGGCCTGTTCCCACTGGGAAGTTGCACGATGAAGCATAATCCGCGCCTCAACGAGAAGGTTGCGCGGATGCCCGGCTTCGCCGATCTCCACCCGCTCGCCCCGGTCGACACGGTGCAGGGTGCTCTCGGTGTGATCCACGAGCTCGGCGAATGGCTCAAGACGCTGACCGGCATGTCCGGTGTCGCCATGGCGCCCAAGGCAGGCGCACATGGCGAGCTGTGCGGCCTGCTCGCGATCCGCGCCGCGCAGGAAGCACGGGGCAATGCCCGGGAGGTGATCCTCGTCCCCGAATCGGCGCACGGCACCAATCCGGCCACGGCGGCCTTCTGCAATTATCGGGTCGAGAATATCCCGGCGACCGCCGATGGCCGGGTCGATCTCGCCGCACTGGAAGCGCGGCTCGGGCCGGACGTCGCGGGGGTGATGATCACCAACCCGAACACCTGCGGCCTGTTCGAGCGCGACATGCAGCGAATCTCCGACGCGGTCCACGCCGCCGGCGGGCTGGTTTATTGCGACGGCGCCAATTTCAACGCGATCGTCGGCCGGGTGCGCCCCGGCGACCTCGGCATCGACGCGATGCACATCAACCTCCACAAGACCTTCTCGACCCCGCATGGCGGCGGCGGGCCCGGTTCGGGACCGGTGGTTTTCTCCGCGGCGCTCGCCCCCTTTGCGCCGCTGCCCTTCGTCGACAAGCAAGGCGATGACTATGTGCTCGTCGAGGAGGAGACGGCGGGCGAGCATCATGGCGCAAGCTTCGGCCGCATGGCCGCCTTCCACGGCCAGATGGGCATGTTCACCCGGGCGCTCGCCTATATCCTCAGCCATGGCGCAGATGGCCTCCGCCAGGTCGCCGAGGATGCGGTGCTCAACGCCAACTATGTGCTGCGCAGCCTCGACGATGTGCTCGACGCGCCGTTCGGCGCCAGCGGACCGTGCATGCACGAAGCCTTGTTCAGCGACGCGGGGCTTGCCCAGGGCTTCACCACGCTCGACATCGCCAAGGGGCTGATCGACGAGGGCTTCCATCCGATGACGATGTATTTCCCGCTCGTCGTCCATGGCGCAATGCTGGTCGAACCCACCGAAACCGAGGGCAAGGCGACGCTCGACCAGTTCATCGGCGCGCTCCGCTCGGTGGCCGAACGGGCGAAAGCCGGCGATGCCGCACTCAAGGCCGCACCGGCGCTGGCCCCACGCCGCCGTCTCGACGAAACCGCGGCGGCGAGGAAGCCGGTCCTGGTGTGGAAAGACGCCGATCTGCCGGAGGCGGCGGAGTAAGGTCCGGACCCCCCTGTGTCATTTTTATAGTCCATCGCCGCACAGCGTAACACAGCCATTGCATTCGCACCTCCGCCATGCTCTTTCCGTCGCCACAAAGGGGAAGGCGATGGGCAACAAGCCACGCCTGCGTTGTGCCGCTGCGTTGGCTGCCATCATGGCGCTGGAGACCGCGCTACCGGCCCAGCGCACGGCAGAGAATGCGGTCACCATGTCAGCCGACGCCTTCGGAACGTCGATCGGCATCGAAAGCACCGGCATCTATTCCGACAATGACACGCGCGGTTTCAGCCCGTTCAAGGCCGGCAATGTCCGCTTTGACGGTATCTATTTCGATCCGATCGGCCAGCCGGCGGGACGGCTGCGCGAAAGCACAACGATCCGGGTGGGCTTTGCCGCCGAAACCTATCCCTTCCAGGCACCGACCGGGATCGTCGACTATCGCCTGCGTCCCTTTTCGACCAAGGGCGGCCTCAGCATCTCCTATACGCGCTGGCCGTTCGGCGGCCATTTCATCGAGAATGACGCCCGTATCCCGGTGATCAAGGATCGACTGACCATCACCGGCGGCCCGACCCTGTCCTGGCTCAAGAACACCGATGGTTCCGCTTTCCGCCGGAAGGGCTTCGTCGTCCGTCCGATCTGGCGTTTCGCCAATGGCGGCGAGATGAGCCTGTTCGCCGGTTTCGGAACCTTCTATCACAATGTCGGACACCCATTGGTCGTCACTACCGGCGCTTTCCTGCCCAATTTCCCGGCGAAGCGCCGCTTCCTCGGCCAGAGCTGGACGAAAGGCCGCAACCATGACGATCAGCACGGATTCACCCTTCGGACGCCGCTGACCGACCGGCTGTCGCTGCGCGGCGGGCTATTCTATGTGGTCGGCGACAAGCACAGCGGCTTTTCGGAAATCTATGCGGTGCTCAACCAGGCCGGGCTGTCGAGCCACCGGGTGATCGCCGACCCCGCGGAGGATATCCGCTCGCTGAGCGGCGAAGCGCAGATCGCGCTGCTGCTGGGTAACGCCACATGGCAGCATCGCCTGATCGCCGGCTTTCGCGGGCGCCACCGGACTACCGAGTCAGGCGGCTCCGACGTCCGCGATCTCGGCACCGCGATTTACGGCATCCCCGATCTCGAACCCCGGCCGGTGTTCAATTTCAGCCGGCCCAATCACGGCGAGATCAGCCAGTCGGCGTTCGAGCTCGGCTATATTGGCAAGCTGGGCGACTATGGCTCGCTCAATCTCGGGCTGCTCAGAGGCCGTTACCGCGCCACCTCGCGCGCCGGGCGGACCGGGATCGTCACCCGCTCGGCATCGGACGACTGGCTGTACAGCGCGCGCGCCGGCATCAATCTGAGCCACCATGTCTCGGCCTATATCGGCACCCAGCGGGGCCTGGAGGACAGCGGCACCGCGCCCGAGAGCGCCACCAACCGCAACGAACAGCTCCCTGCCACCCGCTCGACCCAATATGAGGCGGGGCTGCGCCTCAAGCTCGACGGCGGCCAGCAATTCGTGATGAGTGCGTTCCGCATCTCCAAGCCCTATTTCTCCTTCGATCCCGCCAACATCTTCGCGCCGGTCGGCCAGGTCCGGCATCGCGGCATCGAAATGTCACTGTCGGGGCATTTTCTGACGCCGCGGCTTAACATCGTCGCCGGGGCGGTCGCGCTCCAGCCGCGGGTCAGCGGACTTGCCCGCGACCTCGGCCTCGTCGGCACGCGGCCGACCGGCACCCCCTCGCTCACCGCCAAGCTCGACGCCAATTACCGGACCGACATCTTCGGCGGGCTCACGCCGACGCTGTCCATCACCTATACCGGCAAGCGCGCCGTGAGCGCGCGGCCGTTCGCGGCGCTGGGCGGACGCCAGCTGATGGTACCCGGAGCGCTGTTCGTCGACATCGGCGCGCGTCAGCGCTTCAAGATCGGCCGCACCCCGGCCAGTCTCCGCGCCGTGATGTTGAACGCCTTCGACAAGGAGACGTGGAAGGTGGTCGGGCCCAATACCCTTTATGTCGACGAGCGCCGCCGCTTGTCGCTGGTCCTCGCGGTCGATCTCTGAATCAGACGCCGTCCCGGTGAAATCCGGGATCTCATTTTCTCCGCGTCGCAAAGGTGGAAGAGAGATTCCAGCTTTTGCCGGAATAGCGGTAGAAGCGGGAAATGACCGCCGCTCTCCCGTCCGACATCACCCCCCTGGACGCCGACACTGCGCCACCGCCCGCGCTTGTCGCGCTCAACAACGACCATGCCGCCTTGCTCTCCTTCCTCGCGCCCGAGCGCTTTAGGGCGCTGATCGGCGAGGCCTTCCTCGCCTGTCGGATCGGCGAAGAGGCGTTGCTGGTCGCCTTCGACCAGGCGGCCGATTATGACAGCCCGAATTTCCTGTGGTTTCGCGATCGCTTCGAACGCTTCGTCTATGTCGACCGGATCGTCGTCGATCCGCGCGCCCGCGGCCGCGGCCTGGCGCGCCGACTGTACGATCTTCTGTTCGAGCGCGCCTGCGCGGCCGGGCATGCGCGGGTCGTCTGCGAGGTTAATTCCGATCCGCCCAACCCCGGATCGGACGCCTTCCACGCCGCGCTCGGCTTTGCGGAAATCGGCTCTGCGCTGCTGGCGAACGGCAAAGCCGTGCGCTATTTCATGCGAGA
>CANJRZ010000041.1 GCA_947476735.1 Sphingomonadaceae bacterium | reverse complement strand
GGCTTCCGCAAGGATTGCGACATGGCTGCCAAAGCAGCTGTGGCATGCGACACCCTGCCCGACTCCGGGCTCCCCGCCTTGCCAGCCACCGATCGAAGCGGCAATTTGTAGGCACCGTGCGAGCCGCGGTCGCTCCCCGAGCGCCTGCATGCGGAAGGAAAGCGGATCGAGCCCTGCGACGAGCGCCAACTCGTCCATGAAGCTTTCGGTAAAAAAGGCAGTGTAACTGTTGGAGACAGAACGCCATGCACCGGTCGGAACGCCAATCGGCGCCTCGGCATGTTCGACCGACAGCGCCTTGATCTCGTAGGGCGGCACCGCACCTTCGATAGAGGCCCATTGCGGCCCGTAGCTCGGCGCAGCTGGCTTGCCCATCATCCGATCAAGCATTTCGCGCGCCGACGCGGGGGTCGCAATCCGCGTCGACCAGGCCGCAATCGAGCCGCCCTGACCGATCCGCGCCTTCAGCCGCGCTGCCGCGGGCGGGCGGAAACGGCTATGCAGGATGTCCTCGCGCCGAGGCCAGACAAGCTGGACGGGCTTATTCACCTTCCGCGCTATGATCGCCGCCTCGACGGCTGCATCGACCTCGCCCTTGCGACCAAAACCGCCACCGAGCAATGTTGGATAGACGGTGATCGCCCGCTCTTCGATCCCGAGTTCGCGGGCAACTGCGGTCCGCACCATCGGCGCATTTTGGGTCGGTATCCAGATTTCGAGCCCATCTTCGCCAAACCGCGCGGTGGCGGTGAGTGTCTCCATCGGAGCGTGCGCGAGCATCGGCACTGAATAGCTGGCGCTGATCACGCCCTGGCCGGTGAGTGCAGCATCGGGTTCGCCACGTTCCGTGAAACGCCTGGCAGCGTCACCGTCTAGCGCCGCCGTCACGGCGCGCTGAACCGATCGGTCGTCGGGAGCCGGGTCCTCGGTCACGAAATCGATCGCCAGCGCCTGGAGGCCACGATCCGCCGCCCACCAATTGCTAGCCACTACCGCGACCCAGCCCGGATTAGAGACGACCGCCATCACACCCGACACCTCGTCAGCGGCGCCCTGGGTCATCTTCTGCGGCGTCGCGCCACCATATGGGCCATGCGCGATCGAGGCATAGACCAAACCCGGCAGACGGATATCCGCCCCGAACCTGGCTGTGCCGTCGACTTTCGATGGGAGATCGAGCCGGAGAACCGATTGACCGACAAGTGTGCGTTGAGCGGAGGTGCGAAGCGGCACCGGATCGGGCGGATCGAGCAGAGCGGCTTTCGCCGCCAGTTCACCGAAGCGCAGCTTGTCGCCGCCCCTCAACACGAATCCGCCCTCGGTGTCGCAAGCTTTCCAGTCGATACCCCAGCGTTCGGCCGCCGCCATGCACAGCAAAGTCCGGGCGGCGGCGCCGGCTTCGCGCAGCCGGCCCTCAAAGCTTCGAACTGACGAGGACGCCATCGTCATCGTCAGGTTCATCCGCATAGCGACCTGTCGCGCTGCCCAATGGCCCGGGCCGTGTAGCCAATCAGGCAGTCGCCGGTCGGCCTCCTCCTCGATCGGGAGCGCGTTGGCATAGATCGGATTGATCGGAGCCGGTTCCACGCCGACAGTACGCCAGTCGGCGCCCAGTTCGTCGGCGAGGATCTGCGGCAGCGAAGTATAGACGCCCTGCCCCATCTCGGCCTGAGGTACCGCGACGATCACCCGCCCGTCGGCGCCGATCTTGAGGAAGGCATTGAAGATCGTCTCGCCGGGGCCCGCAATCAGGTTCGGCGAATAACGTCGCGGCCAGACCGCCCAGCCGACCAGCAGCCCGACGGCCGCTCCACCGCCGATCAGCAGCCTCCGCCGGGTGATACCGGTGCTGGCCTTGCCCGATTCTTTCTGTCGATCGATGCCCGCGTGCATCCGACCATGATAGGCGGCGGCGATCGGGGATGCCAGCCTCCCGAAAGGCCATGCTCGTGATCGCCCGAATCTCTGGACGTCGGCACGGCCGCGCCATAAGCGATCCGCATCCTGCGGTTTCCCGCTTTCGTGGGAACGACGATTTGTTAAGGCGCTGCCATGTCGCTTCTCACCCGTCCCGACGCATCTTTGACTCGCCCTGCGGCGCTCGCCAATTGGCTTTTCGTTATCGCCGGGCTGGTTTTTGCAATCGTCGTGGTGGGTGGGATCACCCGTTTGACCGAGTCAGGTCTGTCGATCACCGAATGGAAGCCGTTGCGCGGCATCATTCCGCCGCTGAACGCAGCCGAGTGGCAGGCCGAGTTCGATAATTACAAACAAATCCCACAATATACGGCATTCAACCTCCACATGACGCTGGAAGGCTTCAAGGAGATATATTTCTGGGAGTATCTTCACCGCCTGCTCGCCCGAGGGATCGGACTGGTGTTGGCGCTGGTGATGGTCGGCGCCTGGTGGGCGCGGGCGATTCCTGCCGGCTATGGCCGTCGGCTGGTTGCCATTTTCGCCCTCGGTGGCCTGCAAGGGGTGATCGGATGGTGGATGGTCTTTTCCGGCCTGTCAGTGCGCACCGAAGTGAGCCACATTCGCCTCGCCATCCACCTGATCGCGGCCCTGCTGATCTTCTCGGCGCTGATCTGGACTGCGCTCGACCTACGACGCCTCTCAGCCGATCCCACCGCACCGCCGGCGCGGCTCTCGGCGCCAGGCATCGCGGCGCTGCTGGTCCTTGGCCTCCAGATCATGCTCGGCGCCTTCGTCGCAGGGCTGCGGGCCGGCTATGCCTTCGCCAGCTGGCCGAAGATGGGGGAGGATTGGTTCCCTTCGGGAGCATGGAATCCTTCACTCGGCATTGCCAATCTCTACGATAACCCGATCGTGGTGCAGTTCGTCCACCGCTGGTGGGCCTGGGTTGCCGCCATCGCCGCACTTCTTGTCGCTCGCGCCGCGCTGAAGGGCGACGGCAAGGCAGCGGCCGTGACACTCTCGAGCCTAATCATCGTCCAGATCGCGCTTGGTGTCGCAACGCTTATGACCGGGGTAGACATCGCGATCGCAGTCGCACACCAGGCGGTCGCTGTGCTCACGCTCGGCTCGCTTCTCTGGGCGATACATAGCCTGAAACGTGCTGCGGTATTATAATACCTCACAAGAATAGCCCCATTTTGCTTGACTTATTTGGGCCTCACCCGCATTAGGCCGCCATCAACGCCGCTCGGCTTCGGGCGGCGTCGTTCATTTGAATCGAACGAAAGCAAAAGGTCCAGGCCCATGAAGGCGCTCATGAAGACCACCAAAGTGGCGACTCCTGCCACGGTGGAGAAGAAATGGCATATCGTCGATGCGGACGGGCTGGTCGTCGGCCGCGCCGCTTCGATCATCGCCAATATCCTGCGCGGCAAGCACAAGCCGAGCTACACGCCATTCATCGATTGTGGTGACAATGTCATCATCATCAACGCTGACAAGGTCCGCTTCACCGGCAAGAAGCGGACTGACAAGGTCTATTATCGCCATACCGGCTACGCCGGCGGTATCAAGGGCGTCACAGCCGACAAGATCCTGGACGGACGCTTCCCCGAGCGCGTGCTCGAGAAGGCGATCGAGCGCATGATCCCGCGTGGTCCGCTCGGCCGCCAGCAGATGCGCAACCTGCGCATCTTCAAAGGCAGCGAGCATCCGCACGCTGCCCAGAACCCCGAAGTGCTCGACATCGCGTCGATGAACCGCAAGAACAAGGTGGGCGCATAATGTCCGATAACCGCCAGTCTCTTTCCGATCTTGCGGCGCTGACCGGCGCCGCTCCCGCCCCGGCGGCCCCGGCTCCTGCGCCGACCGTTACCGGCGATGAGGCCCCTGTAATCGCCACGCCGGTCCTCCCGGTCACACCGCTTCGCGAACAGATCATCGACGCCCAGGGTCGCGCCTACGCGACCGGCCGCCGCAAGGACGCCGTCGCCCGCGTGTGGCTGAAGCCCGGCACCGGCCAGATCACCGTCAACGGTCGGGACTCCGAAGTCTATTTCGCGCGTCCAACGCTGCGCCTCGTTATCAACCAGCCGTTCGGCGTTGCCGATCGCATTGGCCAGTATGACGTTATCTGCACCGTCAAGGGCGGCGGCCTATCCGGCCAGGCCGGCGCGGTTAAGCACGGCATTAGCCAGGCGCTGACCAAGTTTGAGCCGGTCCTGCGTGCACCGGTGAAGGCCGCAGGCTTTCTGACCCGTGACAGTCGCGCGGTCGAACGCAAGAAGTACGGCAAGGCCAAGGCCCGCAAGAGCTTCCAGTTCTCGAAGCGCTGATCTCATCGCCCCTATTGGGGCGGCCATCGACAAAGAGAAACGCCGGGGTCCGCCCCGGCGTTTTTTTTGTGCAGTGCTCCTGCGGTCCGGCAAGTTCAGCGAGAATCGTAAACAAGCGCAACATCGTCAGTGGCAGTGCCGAATCGCACAGGTTTGCGGAGGATCAAGGCGCGATACGGTTTCTCAGAGCGAAGGTACTCCCCAACGGCCCCAACAGAGGAACCGGACGATGTTTGCCAACCTGCTTCTAACCATTGCGATCGTCACTGGCCCGACGGCCAACCCGGCACCGGCGCGCAGCGACGCGATCGCTACAACTGCCTCTCCCTTCAGCATAGCCGGCCCGGTCTCAGTTCGTTTTCGGACGCCCGCCGGCATGGTCCAGGTTGCAGCCGACGCGATCCGCGTTGACCAGCTTGAGCGGCCGGCAAACGGTCAGGACCGGGCTGAGTAACAAGCTCGGCTTAGTCGAACACCACCCTGAGCTGATCAGGAGTGCGGAAGTTGAAACCCTTGATTCGGGGCGGAGGGGCATGAGGATCGAGCCGAAGATTAGGCAGCCGATCGAGGAGCGCGTTGATCGCCTCCTTTAGCTGGAGGCGGGCGAGATGAGTCCCGACACACATGTGAATGCCCCCACCGAAGCCGAAATGGCGATATTTGCGCGAGCGATGGATATCGAAGCGATCGGGATCCGCGAACTTGGATTCGTCACGGTTGGCCGATCCCTGAACCGCATGGATCACCGAGCCCCCTTCCATCTTCACGCCACCCAACTCATGATCGCGGGTTAGCGTACGGAAATTGCTAACGACGGGCCCCTCCCAGCGCAGCACCTCTTCGATCGCCAGCGGTATCAGGTCACGATCCCGCCGGAGTGCGTCGAGCAGACCAGGCTGGGTCAGCAGCGCCGTGAGCAGCGAGCCGGTGGTGCGATAGGTCGTGTCGCCGGCCGCGTTGAGGATATGTCGCAGGAAGGCGACGAGGATTTCCTCGTCGAGCCGTTCGCCATCAACCTCGGTGGTGATCAGCTGGCTTACCATGTCCTCGCCGGGATTCTCGGTCCTTTGCCGGATCAGGCAGCGGAAATACTCGGCGAGATTGTTGCCGGCTTCGGTTCCTTCAGTCACGAAATTGGCGATCGACAGGGTTTGGACGACCGCAAGCTTGTGGAAGACTTCGACATCCGACGCCGGCAGATCAAGCAGCCGGAACACCGCTTCGAATGGGTAGCGATAGGTAAACTGCTCGACCAGCTCGGCCGATCCGGTATCGACGAACGCGTCGATCAGCTCGTGGATCACCGGCCGGATCAGATTTTCGGTCCACTGGCGCACCGGCTTGGGCGAAAATGCGTGCTGGAGGAATTTGCGGTAGCGGGTGTGATCCGGCGGATCCATTACCACCAAGATGCGACCGAACGCCTTCTCGGCATTGCGTTTGTGGGCGATCGCGCTGCTGAACAGGCCAGCGTCGGACAGCACCGCATCGACCTCGTCATAGCCCCAGACAGTGTAATGCTTCAGATCGGCGAGGGTCGGGTCCCCACCACCACCGAACAGGTTGCGATATTCGCCCTCGCAGACCGGGGATTTCCGGCGGAAGTCGGCGATGATCGGCCAGGGATTTTCGATGGCCCCGAAGGCGACATCGTCGGCGATATGCGGGTCAAACGCCGGATCGGCGAGATCTTTCAGCTCACAGATATCCAAGCCACTCTCCTGTCGACACGCTTCTAGATGCGAGCGCCGTCCGGGTATTGTTCCTCCCGGCCAGCCTGCGCTGTCAATCCGCCGCGCAACAAAACGGCGCGGGTGCCATGGACACCCGCACCGCGATTTGTTCACAAAATTCTTCGGCGGTCACATCACCAGTTCGTGCTGGACCTCGCCAATCTTCTTGCCGCCCTCGAAATAGCCGAGGCCAAGATAATCACCCTTGATCGTGGTGCGCTGGCTACGCCGCTCATATTTTGGATCATTGCCTTCCACGGCATGCAGCATCCGGATGTTGTCCCAGATCAGCATGTCGGTTGGCTTCCAATTGTGCCAGTAGGCATTCGCCTTCTGTAGGATCTCCTGACAGACCGCTTCGAGCAGCGCGTCGCCTTCCTCATCCTCGTGATTTTCGATGCCGAACGCCATCCACGCGCCGATATGGAGGACCTTGTCGCCATTGTCCCGGCTCCATACCGCCGGGTGCATTGCACGCGGGAAGGTGAGCCCCTCCCTCACATTGGCCATCACCGCCGGATGCTCGGGGAAAACCTGGAAACCCTTCGGGCGACCGAAACGCATTTGCGACAGGCGGACGTCGAGCTTGTAGATGATATTCTTGCCCTCGATCTTCGCCTGCAGTTCGGGTGAGAGCGAATTGTAGAGCTCGACGCCATCGGCGAAACCGGTGCGACCACCCTCGGGCGAGTTGACCAGCACGCGCAGCACGCCAGCCAGGTTGAGCTCGTCGTTATAGCAATGATCGAAATGCCATGGCGAATAGCGCACGGTCTTCTTGCCGTTGAGGAGCACCTTGCCGGTGTCGTCATCCTGCTTGGCCGGCATCGAATGCATGTCGATCACGCCCGGATGCGCTTCCTGGTCAACCCGTGCGGTCGTCTTGGTCGGATGGTCCTTGAGCGGGCCGAATACGTCGCTGATCGCGACATGCATATTCTGCGACGGCTCGACGTTCTCGAACACAACAAGTCCACGATCCAGGAACAGCTCCTTGAGCTGCTTGCGGACACCCTCGTCCTTGAGGGTATCGTAATTGACCCCGTCGACAACCGAACCAAAGCTGTACTGCGGACCGAGATCGCGAACCTTGATACCGGACATGACACCCCTTCTCCGTAAATTGGATTGCTTAGTGATACAGTGGGTCACTATACACTATGCGATCCTCGACCGCATCCAGAATTTGGCTATCGCATCGACGTCGCAGTCGCGCAGAATTGCAAGACATCTCCGCGCACCGTCGTCCTGCGGCACGGTGCAATCGGCGGATCAGTCCTTGGATTTCGTGTATGGCACGAACTGCCCGAGCCCCAGAGAACCCGAGGGAAAGTGCGAGCCCTGGTCGAGCAGGCGGACAATGTCGATGCTGCACAGATCCGAGCTGTGGGTATCGGTCAGCAGGATATCGTCGCGGCCAAGGAAGTTCCTGCCCGAGACGGGCCGGTTCAGATACCAGGTGCCGCCTGTCTTGTAGAGAATCGCGGTCCTCTCGAAGATTTCACTCGACTGAATGCGAAACTGGGGGATGCAATTAACCGGCTTTCCCGCGACGCGGCCCTCAAGCCGCTTCGCAAGCGGCGTCTCGGGCTCGAGCCTGGCAGCCTGGGCCGGCAGCGCTGCGGCAATCAGCGCACCGCTGATAAAGCACATCAAAACGCGCATGGCATTTTCTCCGATGGAGTCAGCAATATTCGGTTCATCCGAAGAACCCGCATTTACCAGACGGAGGCAAACGATAATTTCCTTGCCCCCGATGAACCCGGGAACTGGCTGATATGTTGCCCGTTTCTGGCAGGAATGTTCCTCGAAGGTATGATGGCAATGAAGAACGGGATCTTTTTCTGTCGCCGCGCTACCGCAACCAATGGGCCGTTTGATCGATGAGGCGATGAAGCGGCCTGGAGCGGTACGGGCGGTCCTCATGCTGGCGCTGACCATGCTGTGCACCAGTGCCGCAGCAACGCAGGCGAAGGAACGGCCACCCGCCGGCGAACTGTTGCTCGACATGACCGATCCGGTCATCGAACTCAAGGTTGGCAGCGTACCGTTGCGCCTGCGGGTCGGCCTCGAGCAGAAACGGCTTATAGAACTCAATCCGGGCGCCGTCGATCGGCTTCGGGCGCATCCGCCTGATCGCAAGTTCCGGTTCGAAGACGGGTTCGATGCGGAAATCGGGCGCGAAACACTGAAGGGCATCGCCGCTACGGCGATGGTCAGAATCAATGATCGGAACATGCCGGTGACCCTGTCATCGCACGAGCGCGATTGCTGCGCAGACGTCGATGGCGAAATCGGTATCGGCCTGCTCCCCTTTGCGACCATCCGCTTCGTCCGCGTCGGGGCCGGCAAGTCGGAGCGCAGCTTCGATTTCCTCATCGATGATGATGATGAGCATGGTCCGCAAACAATGGTTACCGTTGGCTGGCAATCGCTCTTCGTGCAATTTTCGCTGAACCGTGCCGAAAGCGTCGCGACATCCTCCGCCGGGGCAATACTGGCACAGAATTATGGCGGCAGGCTCGGACGCGAAGGAACGATAGTCGCGGCCTTCGGTATCGTGCGACCAATGACAATGCTGACGTTCCGGCGCCCTGCCCAACTGGCGGGCTTCCGCTTCGACCGCATCCCCGTCCGCACCGCAGATTTCGCCGGCACGCTCGAGTTTCCGGTCGACCCTGACGAGCCTGCGGATGCCGATGATATCATCGTAGCCAAGCGCACAGCCCAACAACGCGTATGGCCCGTGGTCATGATCGGTCGCGACCAACTCGATAGCTGCGGCGAGATGCTTTACGATACGGGAGCACGGAGGATGACCTTGCGGTGCGCCCCTTGATGCGCCGGACCATCCGGCCGCTTATCGCGCTCGCGAGCGTCCTTGCTGCGCAGGCGAGCTCAGCCGCTACGCACAACGAACGCGTATTCGAAAAGGCCTGGAGACTGGTGGCGGAGCGCTATTGGGACCGCACCATGGGTGGCAACGACTGGAACGGGGTCCACGACGTATATTATCCTAGGGCGATGGCCGCGCGCGACGAGACTCAGCTCTACGTGGTGGTCAACCGCATGCTCGACCAGCTCGACGACAGCCATGTCTATGCGACCTCGCCACGCGACCTCGGGTGGGAGCACGAGCCTCCCGACGAGCGCGCCATGCCGCCGGCCCGGCGAGCGACCTTGCTGGACGGAGCTATCCTGCAACTCGCCTTCAACCAGTTCGATCCGGGCGACGACCGCTGGATCTCAGGGTCGATCGCCCAAGTGCCGGTCTTGCGCGGCGTAATCCTCGACCTGCGCGACAATAGCGGCGGGCGCGACGATGTGCTCGACAGGGTCGCCGGCCTGTTCACCACCCGGCGCCAACTGCTGATCCGGCTGATCGGCAAGAAGACCATCGAGGAAAAGACGCGAGGCGCGGGCCCTGGTGCCTATCAGGGGCCGCTCGCCGTGATCGTTGGCCCGAACACGGCGAGCGCAGCGCCGGGGCGGTGACGGGCGGCATAGACTATGATCTGCCCGGCGGCGGCAAGCTCACCGTAGCAGAATATGACGTCCGAACCGCGAACGGAACGCGGCTCGAAGGTAATGGCTTTACCCCACGATACCTGACGCCGGTGGCGACCAAGCCTCGCGACCTTGCGCTGGAGAAGGCAGCCTCGCTGCTTCGGAGCGAAAGCCAATCCAACGCACTGAACCGTTGAACTTCGGACGCTGCCATGCTCATGGCGGCTGATGATGATCCGTACCCTCTTCGTGACCCGTCTTTACGAGGCGTTGATCGACAATGCCGACCTGCTGCGCGAACTCGACCATTCGGTCCGCATACTCGCCGATGAGGACCACGCAGGCCGGTCATGGTCGAAGGAACATGGCTATCGCGGCTATACCAGCTATGCCTCACTCAACGACCTGCCCTTACGCGACCCGGCGTTTGCCGATCTGGTGCGGCTCCTCAACACCCATGTTCGCCGCTTCGCTGAAGCCTCGCATTTCGGTCTCGCTCGCAAGCTCAAGCTCGACAGCATGTGGGTCAACCTGCTCAAAACAGGTGGCACGCATTCGGGCCACATCCATCCAAACAGCGTGGTTTCTGGAACCTTCTACGTTGCGGCCCCCCCGGGATCAGGCGCCTTCAAGCTTGAGGACCCGCGTCTGCCGATGATGATGGCAGCGCCGCCGCGCTCGCCGGACGCGCCGGAGGACAGCCGCAGCTTCGTCTATGTCGAGCCGCAGCCGGGCATGGTGCTGCTCTGGGAGAGCTGGCTGCGCCACGAAGTGACGCCGAGCACAGCCAAGGGCGACCGGATCAGCGTCAGCTTCAACTACAGCTAGCGTTTCGGCGCAACCAGCGCGAACATTGCGCCCTGCGGATCGATCCCATTGACGATCCACAGCCCGCCGGGGACCTCGGATGGCCCCTCGGTGACCTTGCCGCCATGAACTTTGATCCGCTCGATCGCGGCATCGATCGCCTCGACGTGGAAGTAGAACAGCCAATAAGGATGCGGCGCCTGGCCGTCATTATACATGGCACCGCAGGTCGTGCCGCATTCGGCGCCTGCCGCAGCGGGCTCCATCGCGAAGAACTGATATTTGCCCAACGGCCCCATATCCATGTCGCCAGTCCCAGACCAGCCGAACAACCTGTTGTAGAAGGCGAAGGCGGCCTGCCAGTCGCCGGCGTGCAGCTCGTGCCAGTCAGTCACGCCGTTGGCGCCGATCGGCACCGGCGGCATTTCGGGCCCCTCAGGCTGCAGGATGTTGAACATCCCGCCCTGCGGATCGGCCACCACAGCGAACCGGCCGATTGTGGGGATCATGTCGGGTTCCCGATAGACGGCGCCGCCTGCGGAGCGGATCTCTGCCACCGCCTTGTCGATATCGGCGACATGGACATAACCCACCCATGTCGGACGCATGCCGTTTTGCGCGGCTTCGGGCGGGATCGGCATGATGCCACCCACACCGCGACCCTCGGCCTCAAGCTCAGTATAGGGATGCCTCCCTGCAGCGAAGGGCTTCATCGTCCAGCCGACGACCCTGGCGTAAAACGCCCGTGCTGCGTCATATTCGCTGGTCATGAGTTCATACCAGAAGAACTGGTTGGTCGTCGCCATCATTTCCTCCTGCTTCGTTTGGCAGCCATGTGCCTGAACTCGCTGACATCCCAAGACGCATTGGCACCGCTTAATCCTACAACGCGGCAGTAATTTTTGCGATCGGGGGTCAGCGAGTTGGTGCGAAACGCCGCATCTTGAGGACAGGCTTATCCTTGTACTCGACTTCTCCGAAGGGGTGAAATTCCAGCTTTTCCGCGACACGCAGCGATGGTGCATTATTGGGATCGATGATGCACACCAATAGCTCCGGTGCGAAATTTGCTTCCATCCACGCGAGGATCGCCATGGCCGCCTCGGTCGCAAAGCCGCGCCCATGAACATCGCTTGCGATCATCCAGGCGAATTCGGGCCAGGGGTCGAAGTCCTCGCCGAGCCCGCGATGAAAATCGGCGATCCCGACTTCGCCTATCACCCGCCGGCTCGCTCGCTCTTCGACCAGCAGGAGCCCATAGCCAAGCAGCGACCAGTGTCCCGCGAAGCGCAACAACCGGTTCCAAGTATCCTCGCGGCTCATCGGCTGTCGATAAATGGTTCGCACCGCTTCAGGGTCTGACGTCAGGCGACAACAATCTTCGTAGTCCGCAATCCTGTGCGGGCGGAGGATTAACCGGTCGGTTTGCAGTTCTGGCGCTGCCGGCCGCGGTGCAGGAGCATCAGTCATGGAGGCGTATCCGGCGCAGCTTGCTCACAGGTCTGCGATTATACTCGTCTCGCCCGTAGACATGAAAACCGAGCCGTTCAGCCGTATGGCGTGCAGCTGCGTAATGCAGGTCGATCATGCAAACCGTACGCTCGAACTCAAAGTTTTCGTCGAGCCAATTCTGCATCACCTGAGCCGCCTCGGTCGGATAGCCATGTCCATGGGCGTCGCTCGCCACCGTCCAGGAGAGTTCGGGCCAGCTGTCGAAGTCGCTGCCCAGTCCACGAAGCGATTGCGCATAGCCGACCTCGCCGACGACCCGGCCCGAAATCCGTTCCTGGATAAGGAGCAGGCCATAGCCCATGATCTGCCAATGCCCGATCATGCCGAGCAAGCGATGCCATGTCTGTTCACGACCGAGCACGCGATGCGGGATGAGGTTCTGCGCATCAATGTCGGTCGACAGGAAACAACAGGCTTCAAAGTCATCGATCTGATGCGGGCGAAGGATCAGTCTTGTCGTCTCAAGTGTTGGACCCGATGTCGTCTCATTGGCCATTTCATTCTACCACTTCGCCAGCATCTACACCCCAGATCCGATCGACCTCTACAAAGCCGCGCTTGCCACCGACATCGAACAGGCACCATCCGCTTTCGCAATTGCTGATCCGACCGACAACGCCAGGCTCGGCGCGCCAGTTGAGTGATGCGCTGCTACTGGGATCGGCGTACATTGGCGCGGGCCCGTTTCCGGTGACCACCGCTGTACGCTGAGCACTGAGCAGTGTGGCAAGCATCCAGCCCTCGGTGCCGTCCTGCTCACGAATCCTCCGCCAGTTGCCGTAAACCTGGAGCACTTGAATCGGGAGGTCGCGACGGCGATAGCGCCAGGTCGCCGGATAGGTGCGCTCCGGACCCGTCCGCATCAGTGCATCACCAGTATTGATCGAGGCCCAATAGGGCACCTTGCGCTCCTGTGCCTCGCCCGCCCCCGCAACCAGCAGGGCTCCCAGCAGCAGCCAGCCCAATTTCCTCAACGTCATCCCCTGTTTCACGAAACCTTGCGCGCATAGTAGAGTCCCGCCGCCGCCATACAAGAGTCGAGCGGCTGCGCTTGCGCCGGAGACGGGTCAGGATTAGCGACACGTACATGGTCCAGCCCGAACGCCCCCGCCGCCCCAAGCTGATCGTCACGCGCCGTCTCCCGGCTCTGATCGAAGCGCGCATGCGCGAACTGTTCGATGCGGAGTTGAGCGAGGACGATCTGCCGATGGGGCCTGAGGCCCTGGCGGCGGCGGCGGCACGCTGCGATATTTTGGTGCCGACAATCAGCGATCATATAGACGCCGCAGTAATCGAGTCGGGAACCGGCCGACTGCGCCTGATCGCCAATTTCGGGAATGGCGTCGATCATATTGACCTGAAGGCGGCGCGCAGCGCGGGCATCATCGTTACCAACACGCCGGGTGTCCTGACCGAAGACACCGCCGATATGACGATGGCGTTGATCCTTTCGGTGCCGCGCCGGCTCGCCGAAGGCGAGAAGCTGGTACGCTCGGGCAGCTGGACCGGCTGGAGCCCCGGCTTCATGCTAGGCCACCGGATCGGGGGCAAGCGGCTCGGCATCATCGGCATGGGCCGGATCGGCCAGGCGGTCGCCCGCCGCGCCCGCGCCTTCGACCTGACGATCAGCTATCATAACCGGCATCGGCTGCCGGAGGTGGTCGAGCAGGATCTGGCGGCACGATACGAGCCCGATCTCGACACGCTGCTTGTCGAGAATGATATCATTTCGATCCACTGCCCGCACCGTCCCGAGACCGAGAACCTGATCTCGGCACGGCGGCTCGCGCTGCTTGCGAAGCATGTCTACCTGATCAACACCGCCCGCGGGCCGATCATCGACGAAGAAGCGCTGATCGACCGCCTGGAAAGCGGCGAAATCGCCGGCGCCGGGCTCGACGTGTTCGCACACGAACCCGCGATCGACCCGCGGCTGCTCGCCCTCGATAACGTCGTATTGCTGCCCCACATGGGTTCCGCGACCTATGAAGGCCGCGCGGCCACCGGCGAACGTGTGATCACGAACATCCGCCAATGGATCGACGGCGACCGTCCGCGCGACCAAGTGTTCGAGGGCTGGGTTTAATAGCAACAGATGAACAGTGATTTCAGGCGCTGTTCAGGCAACTCCCGATAAAACCACCTTCTCAGATGAACGCGGGAACATTGGCATGCGCCCCACGTTTTGTGAGCGGAATTTCGATGAAGGGACAGTTGTCATGAATAACTACAAGTTCATTGGTGCGGCCGTCGCCCTCTCGCTTGCTGGCACCGCGCCAGTTTATGCGCAGAGTTCGGGTCACATTCTTCGCGGCGCCGGTATCGGTGCGGCCGGTGGCGCGGTTGCCGGCGCAATCATTCCCGGCCTGGGGGTTGGCGAAGGCGCGCTGATCGGTGGTGCCGGAGGCGCGCTGATCAACGCACTCGACAAGAAGCATCGCTATTATCGCGACAGCTACGGCCGCAAATACTACGTCGATAAGCGCGGCCGCCGCCACTACAAATAAGAGCTAGCAAGGCCGAGCCAGCTCTTCATAAGGCCGCTCCGATCGGGGCGGCCTTACTTCTCGTGTGCGGGTCCTGAACCCCTGACTGTTCGGGCTGATCAAAGATCAGGGTGGCGCGTATGCCAGTCGGTGCGCTGCTGGAAGGCGTGCGCCGCTCGGAACAGCAACGCTTCGTCGAGATGGTTCGCGACAAGCTGGAAGCCGATCGGCACCCCCGCGCTGTCGACCCCGCCCTGCAACGTGATCGTCGGCTGACCGGTGAAGTTGAACGGTCCGGTGAACCGCAGAATGGCGGCGGCGTCGACATTGCCGATATCGCCCATTGCTGCTGTGAGGGGAGCGACACCGGGCCATACTGGCACGATCAGCAGATCAATATCCTCGAACAGCGCAGCCATCTGCCCGGCGAAATCGCGACGCACGCGATTACCCTCGACGATCGCCCGGGCGTCGAGATTCTGCGCTGCGGCGAGCATCGCGCGCAGCTGCGGCGCATAATCCTCGGCGCGGGAGGGATAGGTTTCGGCATGCGCCAGCGCCGCCTCGGCGATGGTGAGCGACATCCAGAAATCGGTCAGCCGGCGAGGAGAGGGAAATTGAACCGGCACGGTCCGCGCGCCACAACCCGACAGTACCTCGATCGCCGCCTCGATGACCGCCATGACCTGGGGGTCGGTGCCTTCGGCCAGGAAACGCTCGTCGACACCAAGGCGCAGCCCACGGACACCCAGCCCGATCCCGCCGAGATAATCAGGTACGGTGGCCTGAAGCGCGGTGGGATCAAGCGGATCGCGACCGGCGATGACGCCGAGCAGAGCGGCGGCATCGGCCGCGTTTCGTGCCATCGGGCCGACATGATCGAGCGAGTCTGCCAGCGGGAAGATGCCGTGCCGGCTCACCCGCCCCCAGGTCGGTTTGACGCCGGTAAGCCCACAGAAGGCCGACGGAAAACGGATCGATCCGCCGGTATCCGAGCCGAGCGAAGCGTAGCAGAGTCCGGCCGCGGTCGCGACGCCCGAACCACTCGACGATGCACCGGTCCAGTGCGCCATGCTCCACGGATTGCGGGGTTCGGGCAGCGCCGGGTGATGCTCGATCATCGCACCCTCGGTCATCGCCAGCTTGCCGAGAACGATCGCCCCGGCTGCCTCAAGTCGATCGATCACCGTAGCGTTGCGGTCCGGAACATGGTCGGCATAAATTTTCATGCCCGCTGTTGATGGAGCGAATTTCGTGTCGCACAGATCCTTGACCGCGATCGGGGCGCCATGCAGCGGCCCACGCCATAATCCGCGGGCAATCTCGGCCTCGGCGCACCTGGCCTTCTCCAACGAACGTTCGGCCAGCACTGTGACGTAGCTGCCGAGCTGACCGTCGAGCCGCTCGATGCGATCCAGCATCGCCCGCGTAGCCTCAACCGGCGACAAGGTTCGATTTCGGAAACGGTCAGAGAGCTCGGTCAGTGACAGATAGTGCAGGTCCACAATCCCTCTCCTTCAAAGCATGATTACGACTCTAGCTTTTTATCTTCCAGCCGCGTTCGAGCAGCACATAGTTGATCAACACCAGCACCACATTGAGCAGGAACAGGCCGATCGCGCCGACCATGATCGGCGAGTCGGTGGTGCCGAGGAAACCGAAGCGGAACCCGGAGATCACGTAGAAGAAGGGATTGGCATGGCTGAACGCGCGGACCGCGCCGTGCAGATTATCGATCGAATAAAATGTGCCTGACAGCAGGGACAGCGGCCCTACCACGAAATTCTGGATCATCGCATTATGGTCGAACTTGTCAGCCCAGATCGAGGTGAGCAGGCCGATGAGGGTGAGCAACAGCGCCCCCATCAGGCCGAACCAGATCATGTAGAAGGGGTGGCTCGGGATCACATCGACCCCCGGCCAGAACAGCATCGCCAGCCACAACACGGCGCCGACAAGCACCGCACGGGTGACCGAAGCACCGACGAGGGCTGTTATCATTTCGCCGGTCGACAGCGGCGGCATCAGATAATCGATGATGGTGCCCTGCATTTTGCCCGCCAGCAGCGAGAAGCTGGCATTGGCGAAAGCAGCGTTCATCATTCCCATGACGATCAGGCCCGGAGCGACGAAAGTCGCAAAGGAATGGCCCATCACCTCGCGCCCACCACGGCCCAATGCGACTGAAAAGATCACCAGATAGAGCAGGGTGGTGAAGGCCGGCCCCCAAATTGTCTGCAGGTGGACCTTGAAGAAACGGTTCACCTCCTTCAAATAGAGAGATTGCATTCCCTGCCAATTGATGAACGGGATAACCGGCTCACCGGGCGTGGAGATCACATATTTTTTGGGCTGGTCGCTCATGGGCATTTCGCCTATCGGCTCCCCGCCCTGCTCGCAAGAGCCTGGGTCGCGCGGGTACGAGCTAAACGAGGGTAAGACATGTCGTGGACTGACGAACGTATCGACCAGCTCAAGCGCCTCTGGGGACAGGGGATGACTGCAAGCCAGATCGCTGAAGATCTCGGCGGCGTGAGCCGCAACGCCGTGATCGGCAAGGCGCATCGCCTGGGGCTTGAAGCGCGCCCTTCCCCCGTAAAGGGTGGCGAGACTGCCAGCGGCACCGCCGCCCCGGTACCCGCCGCACCAATCGCGCCTGCACCTGAACGCGTAGTTACCGCTGCACCGCGCCCGACGCCCGCCCCGGCGCCTGCCGCCGCCACGCCACCGCCGGCTCCGCCGACGCCCCAGCCGATGGTTCGCTCAATCGGTCCGGGCGGCTTCCAGCGCCAGACTCCGGGCGAACAGTCGGCGCCGATTACGCCTGCACCGCCGAGGCGCCTTGTGCCAGCCAAGCCGTCGGCCGAAATGGCGGACAAGACCAGCCTGCTCGAACTCAACGACAAGATCTGCAAATGGCCGCTCGGCCATCCCGGCGAACCCGATTTCCATTTCTGCGGCCAGCCGATCAACGTTGGCTTCCCTTATTGCCTCGATCATTGCTCGGTTGCCTATCAGGCGCAGCTGCCCCGGCGTGATCGCCGCCCGCCGCCGCCCTTGCCCTTCGGCGGCCCGCGCGTAAGGTAAGACTGGACCGGTCGCCCGCAATGCCTCCGGCAAAGCGGGAGAGCACCGGATGGAAAAGATCTTCTTCAACAGCGAAGGTGCACAATGCGCCGCACTCCTTTTTATTCCGGAGGGGGCAGCGGGCAAGCGCCTGCCGGCGATCGCGCTTGGCCACGGCTTCGGCATCCTCAAGGAGAGCCTGATCGACGAGGCCGAATATTTGGCCAGGGCGGGCTTCGTGACGCTCGCTTTCGATTATCGCAGTCTCGGAGAAAGCGAGGGAGAGCCACGCGGCTCGATCTTCCCGCTCAACCAGGTCGAAGATTTCCGTAACGCGATCAGTTTTCTCCAGCGCCGGGACGAGGTCGATCCCGAACGGATTGGCATCTGGGGCGCTTCGTTCGGCGGTGGCGTGGTGATCCGGACGGCGGCGGCCGACCGGCGAGTGAAGTGCGTGGTCGCGATGGCGCCGATCATCAACGGCCGCCGCTGGCTTGACTCGGTGCTGGGCGGCAGCCGTTTCCAGATGCTCCGCGAGCTGGTCGAGACCGACCGTGAGCTTCGCTACGAGACCGGCGCCGGTGGCCGCATCGCCCTCGCGGGAAACGAGATGCCCGCCTTGCTGCCGGTCGATGAACGCGGCGGGCGCCAGCACCTCCGCTCGATGCAGGAACGCGGCCGCCCGTTGCTCGAAGGCACAGCCGAGATCAGCATTCAATCGGTCGAGAAGGTCATCGAATGGGAAGCCGACCGCTATATCGACCTGGTGTCGCCGACGCCGTTGCTGGTAGTCACCCCGGGCCAATGGGACATCATGCACCGCTTTGACCATATCCGCGAAATGTGGACCCGCGCCGGTGAGCCCCGGAAACTGATCCCGCTCGCGTGCGAGCAGATGGAAGTGTATCTCCCGCCCTGGCAGACCAGGGCGCTCGAACATGCCGAGGCATGGTTCAAGGAGTGGCTGTAAGGAAATCGTCAAGCCTTGCTGCGATCAGGTCTCTCCTCCCTCCATGAGAGGGGTGGGTGACGAAGTCAGAGGCTCGATGCCTCTGACATAGTTCCGCGTGTCGACCGAGCAAGCTCGCTGCGCTCGCAATCCGCCCCCTCCCCTTCCCTTTCCGGGAGGGGCTAATTAAGCCCGTTATCCACTGTTTTCTAGCCCTCCGCCCTTCCATTAGCGCCCCTCGCGCCTATACTCGCGGCCAAT
>CANJRZ010000040.1 GCA_947476735.1 Sphingomonadaceae bacterium | reverse complement strand
GGCTGATCCCCCTTTATCCCCGCGCCGCCGGGATCATCTCCCGGAACTGGCGCCCGCCGAAGATATGGACATGGAGGTGCGGCACCTCCTGGTGGCCGTGGCCGCCGATATTGGCGAGCAGGCGGTAGCCAGGTTCGACCAGGCCCGCCTCGCGCGCGACCGTCCCGACCGCGCGCATGAAGCCCGCCACTTCGGCATCGCTCGCCTTGGCCGTGAAATCGTCCCACGAGACATAACGGCCGCGCGGGATCACCAGCAGATGGAGCGGCGCCTGCGGGTTTATGTCGTGAAAGGCGATCGCCCACTCGTCTTCATAGACGCGCTTCGACGGTATCTCGTCGCGCAGGATACGGGCGAAAATATTGCCGTCGTCGTAAGGAAGCGTGGCGTCGATCGGCATGGCGCAATCCTGTCCTGTCGTGATTATTTCCGCGCGGCCTTCTCGGCCAGTCCAGACGTTCCTTCGCGCCGCTCAAGTTCGGCCATCACGTCGCTCAGCGGCACGCCGGCGGCGGCGAGCAATATGGTGAGGTGGAAGAGCAGATCAGCGGCCTCGCCGGTCAGCGCCTTGGGGTCGCCGGCCATCGCCGCGATCACCGTCTCGACGGCTTCCTCGCCGAGCTTCTGGGCGATCTTGGGCATGCCCCTGGCGAACAGTGCCGCGACATAGGAGGCGGCAGGATCGGCTCCCTGCCGCGCCTTGATCGTCGATTCGAGCTTTTCGAGGGTGCCTGTCATGCGCCGCTTCAAGCGCGCCAGGCCGGTCAGGTCAATCGCTGAAAGGATGCGCGACAAAAACGAAGCCCTCGCACGCCATTCACCGACAGGGATCGGTGTGGGCGGGCGAGGGCTCGATTAAGCACAGCAACGCTACAGGGGAATAAGCAAACTCGAACTGAAACCAATCAAAGCCACATCAGGGATCGCGACGGGTACGGCTCGCGAAACGGCCGACAAACACACCCGCGACCGCGATGAAAAACACGCCAAGCGCACTGGGCTGCGGCACATCGCGCAGCCAGTCTCCGACCAGGCCCCACTGAGCCCAGGCAGGGGAGGTGCAGACGAGGGCTGCAAACAACGCAACAACCCCCCGGAATGCGGTACTAACCATCGTCTTCACCTCCCCGCACCTTTCGCCCCCCACGGGAAAGTCGGTTGACAGATTCTTATGCGAGAAACGTGCCAAAATCGAAAAATGTCGATGTTTCGGGGGTTGTTGCGGAGGCGATTCTTTACGGACGAAGGCGCAGTGTAAACTTTCCCGACGCCTTTTGATCCTCTCCGGAAACGGAGAAGGGGAGCGCGCCGAAGGCGTGGTGAAGGGGCGGGAGGCCAGGCGAAGCCTGAGGTTGCGGGCAGCAACAAAAGACCGCGCCACCCCGGAGAGTGACGCGGTCTCTTAAACGGTAGTCCCGGCCTTGCGGCCGGAATCGATCAGGCGCCGAGGTCGGCGGTGTCGATCTTGACGCCCGGGCCCATGGTCGAGCTGACCGCGGCCTTCTGGAGGTATTTGCCCTTGGCGCCAGCCGGCTTCGCCTTGACGATCGCGTCGACAAAGGCGTCGAAGTTGGCGCGCAGATCTTCCGCCGGGAAGCTGGCCTTGCCGATACCCGAATGGATGATGCCGGCCTTTTCGACGCGGAACTCGACCTGGCCGCCCTTGGCCGCCTTCACGGCCTCGGCGACGTTCATTGTCACGGTACCGAGCTTGGGGTTGGGCATCAGGCCTTTGGGGCCCAGGATCTTGCCGAGTCGACCGACCAGACCCATCATGTCCGGGGTCGCGATGCAGCGGTCGAAATCGACGGTGCCGCCCTGGATGGTCTCGAGGAGATCCTCGGCGCCAACCACCTCGGCGCCCGCCGCCTTGGCTTCATCGGCCTTAGCACCGCGTGCGAACACACCGACGCGGACATCCTTGCCGGTACCCTTGGGCAGGGTCACGACGCCGCGGACCATCTGGTCGGCGTGGCGCGGATCGACACCCAGGTTCAGCGCGACCTCGATGGTCTCATCGAACTTCGCGGTGGCGTTGCCCTTGGCGAGCGCTATCGCCGCGTCGACGTTGTAAAGCTTTTCGCGGTCGACCGACGAGGCCTGGTTCTTCTGCTTCTTGCTGATCTTGGTCATGATCTTAGCCCTCCACCACTTCGAGGCCCATCGCGCGGGCGCTGCCTTCGATGATGCGGGTCGCCGATTCGATGTCGTTGGCGTTGAGATCCTTCATCTTCATTTCCGCAATCGCCGAAAGCTGCGAGCGCTTGATCTTGGCGGCAACGATCTTGCCCGGCTCCTTCGAGCCCGACTTGAGGTTGGCGGCCTTCTTGATCAGATAGCTGGCAGGCGGCGTCTTGGTGACGAAGCTGAACGAACGGTCGGCATAGACGGTGATGACGGTGGGAAGCGGTGTGCCGACTTCCTGGTCACCGGTCTGCGCGTTGAACGCCTTGCAGAAGTCCATGATGTTGACGCCGCGCTGACCGAGCGCGGGGCCGATCGGCGGCGACGGATTAGCCTTTCCAGCGGGCACCTGGAGCTTGATATAGCCCGTAATCTTCTTTGCCATGTTTCACTCTCTTTCAAGTTTAGCGGTCCGTGCGGCGTCCCGAAGGATGCCTCCCGCAATGTGCGTGCCTGAAAGGCACATCCCGGTTTTAGCCGGAATTACTTAACGCGTTCGACCTGCTCGAACTCGAGCTCGACCGGGGTCGCGCGGCCGAAGATCGACACCGAGACCTTGACGCGGCTGCGATCGAAATCGAGTTCCTCGACAACACCGTTGAAGCTCGCGAACGGGCCGTCGAGTACCTTGACCTGGTCACCAATCTCATAATCGACTTTGAGCTTGGCCTTGGGTGCGGCGGCTGCGGCCTCCTCCTTGGTGTTGAGGATCCGGGCGGCTTCCGCCTCGCTGATCGGCTGCGGCTTGCCCATCGAGCCGAGGAAGCCGGTCACCTTCGGCGTATTCTTCACCAGGTGATAGACATCGTCGTTCATGCTGAGCTTGGCCAGCACATAGCCGGGAAAGAATTTGCGGTCCGACGTGATCTTCTTGCCGCGGCGAACCTCGGTGATTTTCTCGGTCGGCACTTCTACCGATTCGACGAGCTGCTCGAGCCCCATGCGCGCGGCATCGGCCAGGATGGACTCCCGGACCTTGTTCTCGAAGCCCGAATAGGCGTGAATGATGTACCAGCGCGACATGAACGCCATATTCTCCGTCTTAGCGATTTCGGGTTGGATCCGAGAATCCGACCGCACCGAAATCGCGGTAGTCCAAAACGCTCAGCCTAGAAGCGACAGCAGGAATTTCACCAGCGAGGCGAAGAGCTGATCGATCCCGAAGAAGAAGAGACCCAGCAGCATCGTCATAATTCCGACCATGATGGTGGTCGTCACTGTCTCCTTGCGGGTCGGCCAGACGACCTTTGCGGTCTCCGCCTTGACCTGCCGGATGAATTCACCGGGTGAAGTCTTCGCCACGTCCTAAGCCTGCTTCCCATTAGCGGTCAAAAAGCCCGCCAATCCTCAAAATAACGGCACGAGGCCTCAGCCCGCTTTCCAGCCCTGCGGCTGCGGACCTCGACCTCGTTCTCTCGACCCGTCCGGCCTTCGCCCCACCACGTTGAAATGGCAGGAGTGGAGGGACTCGAACCCACGGCCCTCGGTTTTGGAGACCGATGCTCTACCAACTGAGCTACACTCCTCCGGGTCCGAGAGAGCGGGCACATAGCGGCGGGGACGTGCAAGTGCAAGGGGCTGCGCCCGTCACGCTCTGCCCCTATTGTCCGTCGGGTGTGACGCACGGCTCCCCATCGCCGGCGAAGTCCGGATAGCGGCCCAGCGACAATATCAGGATCGCGTTGAAGATCGCAATCGGAACGCCGGCTAGCAGGAAGAGGTCATAGCTCTTCGTCATGTCGAAGATGAAGCCGCCAACCATCGGGCCCACCCCGACACCCAGTGACATCACGCTGGCGATTACGCCGAAGATCGCTCCATAAGCGCGCAGGCCGAAATAGCGCGTCGTGAGATAAGAGAACAGGTGGACAATCGCGCCGCCCGCGAAAGTCAGCAGCAGTACCGGCGCGAGGCGGACATAAACGGAATCGCTGGGGATCAACAGCCCGGCGGTAGCGATCCCGGGCAGGAGATAGCAGATCGCGCCCAGTCTGTTGCCGGCGATGCGATCGACCAATGCGCCAATCACGAGCGCGCCGATGATTCCGCCTATATGGGCGAGCCCGGCCAGCCAGGTCGCCTGGCTGGCCGGCATCCCGGTTGATTCGAGCAGCGGGATCATGTGCACCAACAGGCCGACGTTCAGCGAATTGGCGAGCAATGTGGTGATCGCGAGCCGCAGAAAGCGCGATGACATGAGCCCTTCGCGCGCGGTCATTCCCGCGAGCGGTGCGCCGCTATCGGCACTGGCCTTCCGAACAGGCGCGGTACGAAGCCGGTCGCTGCGGCCGAAGAAGAACGGATAGCAGACGGCGAAGGCGAGACTTCCCCAACCGAGTCCCATGACGAGATAGGCCGATCGCCAGCCCGTCGAGGCGATCAGATGGTTGGCGACGATCGGCGCGACGATGCCGCCGATCGTCCCGCCGATGAGGACCAGGGCGAGGGCTAGGCCACGGCTCGCCTCGAATTCGCTCGATACTGCTGCCGTCCAGGTCAGTGGCTTTGGCACCTGTGCCGCCAGGGCATATATGAACCAGAGCGCCAGCCACTGAACCATCGATCCCGTCGTCGTGCTGAAGAGTGCCGCCGCGCCGCCGCACAGCAGCACGCCCGGCAGACCGAGACGCCGCGGGCCGATCCGGTCGACCAGCCGGCCATAAAATGGGGCGCAGATCACGCCGATGACTGCGTAGAAAAACAGTCCGGAGGTGATCTGGGTGCGGGACCATTGAAGCGACGTCTCGAGCGGAACGATGAAGGCGCCGAGCGAGCTGATCAATATCCCGGACATCGACATGCCGACGCCTGCCGAGAGGACGAGCTTCCAATGCGAACGCCATTCCTGCGCCGCAGCTTTCGATTGATCCTTCGCCATCCCGCCCCCCGTTTATGTGCGGGTACAGTGCCGTTCGAACGCCTGTCCTGTCGAGCCGGTAATTATCGGCCGGCCGCGCAGCGCCGGGGCCGGCTTTACGGCCGATAGACGATCTTGCTGACGTCGATGCTCCAATAGGCGCCGCCCTGGCCATCGGTCGTGAAGCTGATCGGTACGGCGACATCATGACCGCAGGGAGCGAATGCCCACAGCTCGGTCCAGTTACCCTTCAGGCGGAGGCCATAGACATTCGGACCCAGATCGGTGCTGCGGCTGGCGATCCGGATGCCGATCTGGGTCAGGTCGGGCGGTGCACATCGGGGATCTTCGACGCGCAGCCGTGCGACAACCTTGGCGACAGTGGCGCGCAGCGCATCGCGGGCAAGAGTCGGCCAGGTGAGGCTCTCGCCCTGGCCGGCGAAGATCGCCTGCAGTTTCTCGCCGTCCGGTCCCCGGAGCAGCAGGACGCGGATCGGATCCGCAGGCGGGCAATCGTCGAGCCTGACCGATACCAGCCAGGCATTCTCGATCTGGCCCTGAGCGATCAGTGCGGTGATCATGCCGTCCAGACTGACCGGCTCGAGCGGGCCAAGGCTGAATTTCTTTGACGCGCAGCGACCGCGCAGCCTGGCGTCGATGTCTACTGCGCCGCCGACTGCCTGGGCGAGTGACTCGCCTTCGGGCAACGCCTTCTTATTCAACGCTTCGATATCGCGACGGAACTGATCTGGATCGCCGCGCGGATCGGGTGGGGCAGCAACGGCGGCCGTGGCGAGCGCGATGGAAACGGCCGCGACCGCCAGTAGCGCGGCTATGCCGATGCCGTCATGCCGAACAGATTTCAGCATCCACCCGTCATCCCTGCCGTCCGTGCTTTTGGAACAATCGATTGTCGAATCATCGGATGGTGATGACCGGGAGAGGACGTGGCGCAGCAATCACGCCGCGATGTCGTATCCCTGGATCACGCCCGACAGATAGAGATTGCGCGCCTTGGCGCGGCTCAGCTTGCCTGAGCTCGTCTTGGGGAGGGTGCGCGGCGGCACCAGTTCGACGACGCAATGCATGCCGGTGATCGACCGGACTTTCTCGCGAATCTGATCGCGCAGCCGGGCGCGCTCGGCGGGGTCGGAAGTGCGGCACTGGACGAGCACCGCCGGTGCGTCCTCGCCGCCTGGCGTCGTGATTGCAAACGCAGCGATGTCGCCGGCCTTGAAGCCCGGCAGCTGCTCGACCGCCCACTCGATATCTTGCGGCCAGTGATTCTTGCCATTGATGATGATCATGTCCTTGGCGCGGCCGACGATGAAGATGTAGCCGTCCGAAAGATAAGCCATGTCACCTGTGTCGAGCCATCCGTCGACCATGCAGGCGTCGGTTGCTTCCTTGTCGCGGAAATAACCTGGCATGATCGAGGTGCCCTTGGCCCACAACTTGCCGATCATCCGGTCGGGCAACGGAGCACGGTCGTCGTCGCGGACCTCGACCCGCATGTCACGCACCGGCTTGCCGCAGTTGACGATGGCGCGGTAGCGGCGCGGCCGGTCCTGGCTGTAGTCGCCGCCCGACAACTGGGTCTCCTCGACCAGCTCGACGACAATGCCTTCGCCCGGCGGCATGATCGATACCGCCAGCGTTGCCTCGGCCAGTCCATAGCTGGGCTGAAAGGCGGTGGCGCGGAAGCCTGCTTCCGAAAAGGCATCGACAAAGGCCTGCATCACATCGGGACGGATCATGTCGGCACCGTTGCCGGCGAGCCGCCAGCGCGACAGGTCGAACCGGTCCGAAGCCCGCGTCTGGCTCGACATGCGGCGCGCGCAGATGTCGTATCCGAAGGTCGGCGAATAGCTGATCGTGTTTTCCGGATTGCGGCTGATCATATCGAGCCAGGCGAGCGGCCGCCGCGCAAAATCCTCGGTCTTGATAAAGTCGGTCGACATCTGACTGGCGATTGGGGAGAGAAGGCAACCGACCAGCCCCATGTCATGATACCAGGGCAGCCAGCTGATGCAGCGGTCCAGGGGCTCGAATTGCATGCCATGCGCGTGCGCCGCGAGATTGCTGAGCAGGGAGCGGTGGGTGACCGACACGCCATGTGGGAAGCGGGTCGAGCCGCTCGAATATTGCAGGAAGGCAATGTCGTCGGGACCGGCCTTGGGCAGTTCGGCCTCGACCATCTCATAGGCCTCGAAGCTCTCGAAGCTGATCGCGCGGACTCCACGCCTTGCCGCGGCGGCGACGCACATCTCCTCAAGCTCGACGGGATAAAAGAACAGCAGCGGTTCCGAGCTCGAGAGCTGGATGGCGAGCTGGTCGATATAGCTCTCCTTGCCGCCGAACGAGGTTGGCAGCGGCAGCGGCACCGGCCAGGCACCGGCATAGATGGCACCGAAAAACAAGGCAGCGAAATGGGGACCCGTTTCAGCGACGAGGGCAATCCGATCGCCGGGTTTGATGCCCATCGCGATCAGGCGGCGGGCATTGGCAATCGCGTCGGCGCGCAACTCGCTATGCGGATAGGCGCGGGCGAGACTCCCGCGCGCATCGTGAAAATTCAGGCCGCGAACACTAAGGGCGGCATAGTCGAGTGCCTCTCCCAACGTGTCGAAATCGGCGAAACGGCGCGGCAGCACATCGACTGTCGGCGTCGGCACCAATGCCATTATGCTATCATTCCTCTGCAGTCTCGAAGCGTCATCCACCAGATCCAGCATGCCTCGACTCCCTGGGGCTGCCGAGGCCGGCGGGCAGCCTTGCTCATGCCTTCGGCTTTCAACCAGAGGCGCGTTCAAAATCCGGCCCGACTGTGGCACAATCATGGCGCATGCCTCGATCCCATCCTAAAATATTACCTTCCTATGACAGCGCGGCTCTTGAGCGCGCTGCACTGGATTATGCTGCGCGCTATGCCACGACCCGATCCCGGCTGAGGGCCTATCTTCGCCGGAAGCTGCGCGAACGCGGCTGGACCGAGGCGGAGGCGCCACCGGTCGATGCGCTGGTCGAGCGGTTTGCGGAGCGGGGCTATGTCGACGATCGCGCCTTTGCCGTGGCCCGCGCCGACGCGTTGCTGCGCCGGGGCTATGGCGCGCGCCGGATCGGCTCGGCGCTGAGAGCCGCAGGTATTGATGCCGATGTCGCAGGCGAGCTTGACGAGCGGATCGGCGCCGATGCCGAGGCTGCGGCGATCCGCTTCGCCCGGCGCAAGCGGATCGGTCCCTTCGCTGCGGTCCCTCCCGATCCGGCACAGATGCGACGCTGGTTCGCCGCGATGATACGCGCCGGGCACCCGACTAGGTTGGTTTACCGACTTCTCGACATGGACGCGGGAGAAGTAGATGTTGCACCCGATGGAGTTCCAAGCGAATGCCGTTTCAGGGAGTCGGAATAGCTTCGTTTCAGCTATGCCTTGTGCTAAAAGCCTGATTAAGCAGCGGGTGTAAGACGATGAATGAACAGTCTGTTGCGTCTGTAACGTTGCGCGACGTCAGCTTGGACAGCAAGCAGGAACGCGTGTCGATGGCTACAGGCGAACCCGCCGAGACTGTTGTGGGGGCAGTCAAATGGTTCGATGCCACCCGGGGTTTCGGCTTTATCGCCGCAGACGGCGACCGAGGGGATGTTCTCGTCCATTTCTCGGTATTGCGCGACCATGGCCGGCGTACGCTGCCGGAGGGCGCGCGGATTGCCTGCGAAGTGGTGGCGCGCGATCGTGGCCTTCAGGCCCGCAGAATTCTCGCCATTGATCTCTCGACGGCGACCGGGCCCGATCCCGATCTGATCGCCAAGCGCAACGCCGATCGCGTCGATCCGACTCAGCTGATCGACAATGCCGGCGAACCCGAACCCATCATCGTCAAATGGTTCAACCGGCTCAAGGGCTATGGCTTCGTGGTGCGCGAAGGCGATACCCAGGATATCTTCGTTCATATGGAGACTGTTCGCCGCGCGGGCTTTGCCGATCTCCTCCCCGAAATGCGGATGAAGGCGCGCATCGCCGAGGGCCGCAAGGGGCCGCTCGCGGTGGAACTGATCCGCGACTGACATGACTTCGTTTTTGAGGCTGCTCAGCGCTGCGGCGCTGGTATCGCTCACCGTCATCGGCTGCGCGCCGACGTCGGCCGGGTCCGCCGAGCAGCAGCGGTCTGCCGAAGCGCCGGCGGCGCGAACCGTTCCACTCGAAATCCGCACCGCGAAAGGGGTCGTCCGCTACCGCGTCGAGGTGGCGTCCACTGCCCAGGAGCAGTCGCGCGGGTTGATGTATCGCACCAGCCTGCCGGATCATGGCGGTATGATCTTTCCGATGGTGCCGTCCCGTTTCACCAGCTTCTGGATGAAGAACACCTATATCCCGCTCGATCTGCTGTTCATTCGACCGGACGGCACCATCGAACGAATTGCCGCAATGGCCGCGCCCGAGGATCTGACGCCGATCGAATCGCGCGAGCCGGTCGCCGCGGTACTCGAGATCATCGGCGGCGGCGCCGCGGCCAACGGCATCGCCGAGGGAGACAGGGTGGTGTGGGGGGAGAAGCGTTAGCGCTTCGTCAGGGCGGCTGTTTCGGCAAGAAGTTTCCGCCTGCGCCAACTGTCCCTATGATGCGTGGCCTGAAACATGTGTGGCGACGCTAAAAGGTTGCGCGTTCCGGCCGGCAACGGCTAAGCGAGGGTCCATGCTCAAGAAGATTTTCACCTGGTGGGACGGTGCCACGATCGGCACGCTCCTGTTCAGCAAGCTCAATGGTACCCGCATGGGCGAGGATGCGTTGGGCAATGTCTATTACGAAGGCGGCAAGGCCACCGACGGCCGTCCCCGCCGCTGGGTGATCTATGCGGGAGCGAACGATGCGAGCCGCGTGCCGGCCGAATGGCATGGCTGGCTGCATCACAGCACCGATTTTACCCCCGATCAGCTGCCTGCGCCGCGCGCCTGGCAGAAGGAAGCTTTGCCCAACCTGACCGGTACCGACGCCGCCTACCGGCCGGCGGGTGCGTTGGAGCGGGGCGGTGTCCGTGCCGCGGCGACGGGCGACTATGAGGCATGGAGCCCGAACTGAGCCATGAAGTCGTTGTTCCGTGATAATATTGGAGAAGCCCTGGTCGGGCTGTTCGTCGTCCTGTTCGCCGCATGGTTCGTTGCCTTCGCCTGGGACAAGACCGGCGGCGGCGCGAAAGCGGGGGCGATCCGCATTACCGCCCTTTTTCCCAATTCGACCGGCATCAACATCGGCAGCGAGGTAAGGGTCGCCGGGATCAAGGTGGGGACCGTCTCCGAACAGGCGCTCGATCCGCAGAGCTTCCAGGTCAAGACAGTTTTGGCGATTGATCCGGCGGTCAAGCTGCCGGCCGACAGCAGCGCCGCGATTACTTCGGAAGGCTTTCTCGGTGCGACCTTCATTGCGCTGGTCCCCGGCGGGGATCCCGCCCCGCTCAAGGATGGCGATACGATCACCGACACCCAGGGCGCGATGGACCTGATGGGCCTGGTCGGCCAGTTCATCAACAAGTCGGGTGATGCCAAGTCGGCGCCGGGCGACGCCGCCGCCGGGGAGGCGACCAAGCCGTGAGGCCTGTACTGCTGGGCGCGGTCGCGCTCGGCGCCCTTGTCGCGACAGGGGGCGGGATCGTCGCCTGGCAGGCGACCAGCCAGGAATCCGCGCCGATCGAGGCGGTTCAGTCCGAAGAACAGGCAACCGCTCCGGCGCTTCCACTCGAAGATCCGGAAAGCGCGGCAACCGGCAACAGCACCTTGGCCGAAGCTGCGCCGACTCCGGTGGTCGAGAAGATCCCGGACAAGCCGCTCGTCCGCGAAGGCACCCCGCTTGGTGCGCGGGTGGCGGTGCTCGGATTGCTCAACAAGCGCAATGGCGAATCACGCGATCTCACCCTGCGGCCGGGTCAGGCGATCCGGGTCGGCGATGTCGTCGTCCGCCTCCGGGCCTGCGATACCACTGCGCCGTGGGAGGATCAGAAGCTCACCGGAGCCTTTGTCCAGACCGATGTCCGCAACCGCGACGGCACCTGGCGGCGCGTGTTCTCGGGCTGGCTGTACAAGGAATCGCCGTCGCTCAACGTGATTGAGGATCCGGTCTACGATGTCTGGCCCAAGAGCTGCACGATGGTGCATCCCGATATCGGGCCCGACACCATCCGTGTTTCCGGCACGGTTGCGCCCGGGCCGGGCGGAAAGCCTGAGGACTCCAGCGCATCGAGCGCGAAGAAATCGGGCGATGACCAGCCCGCTGCGGTACCGACGGCGCCGCCCGCCACGCCCAGCGCGACATCGAGCAACGCGACATAATCGTCCCGGCTGACCTCGATCGCACCCAGTGATTTGAGGTGATCGGTTATGAACTGGCAATCGAGCAGCCGGAACCCGCCGACCCGGAGCCGGGCGATCAGATAGGCCAGCGCCACTTTCGACGCGTTGCTTTCGCGGCTGAACATGCTTTCGCCGAAGAACGCACCGCCGAGCTTGACCCCATAAAGCCCGCCGACCAGCCGGCCGTCATGCCATGTCTCGATCGAATGGGCATGGCCGCGGCGATGGAGATCGGCATAGGCGCTCTCTATCGCGGGGTTGATCCAGGTATCGGGGCGGTCGGCCGTGTTGCGCGCGCATTCGAACACCACCTCGGTGAAGGCGCAGTCGGCGGTGACAGTGAAGCGGTCGGAGCGGATCGTCTTGGCCAGCGATCGCGACAGGCAAAACCGGTCGAGCGGCAATATGCCGCGCTTCTTGGGTTCGACCCAGTAGACATCGTCGGCGGCGCGGCTGTCGGCCATCGGAAAGACACCGATCGAATAAGCGCGCAGCAGCAGGTCCGGATCGATCGTCTTCACGACTCCTCCCTTGGGAAGTCGAATATAGCCGATTTCGGCCAAAGCGGAAGCGTGCGGGCGAAAGGCGCCGGGTCGGCGGGGCTATTCGCCGTCCTTGGCCGCTTCGCGTTCGAGGCGCGCCGCCTCGAGGAACTGGCGCAGGCAGCCGGTCTGGCCGCCCGATCCGTGTGGCGAGCAGCTGTTGGGCAGGCCTTTGCGGCTGACCATGTCGAGCGTGCGGGCGCGCTCGACCCAGCTTTGCGTCGGGATATCCCCCTTCTTGTGCTTGCCGCGAAGCTCCTTGGGAATACGATAGCGGTCGCTTTCCGGCTGGCGGGCGCAGACGACGATCTCGTCGTCGCGGCTGCGCGGGCAGGGATCGTCGCCATAGACCACGAGCGTACTGATCCGCGGCGGCGGGGCCTCAGCGAGCGAGCGCTGCTCGGCCATGAGCGGAGAGGCTGCGCCGAGCAGCACGAGGATGACGAGGCGTTTCATATCGGTGCAGCTAACGCGCGAGCGGCTTTCCGGGGCCTGAACGTCCGAAATGCGTCATGTCGACGAAAGAAGTCAGTGTGCGCGCTCAAATCCATCCCTGTTGCCTGAGATCCCGGCCTTCGCCAGGACGAGGTGAAGTCGTTGCCACTGTCACCGGCTTCACGTCAGAATTTGACGCCGCACTTCTTGCCGTCGGCCTTGTCTTCGCTGCAGGCCTTGCGGGCGAGTTCGCGGAAGCAGCCCGATGCACCGCCCGACCCGCTGGTGGAGCAGCTGTTGATGCCCGATTTGCCGACATATTCGAGCGTGGCGGCGCGATCGCCCCAGGTTTCGCGACCATTGCTGTCGGTGCGGCGCAGCTCTTCCGGAATGCGGTAGCGCTCGCCCTCGGGCATCCGGCGGCAGACGACGATTTCCTCGCCATTGCTGGTCGGGCAGGGATCCTTGCCGAAAATGGTGAGCACCCGCTCGGAGCGCTGCGCCAGAGCCGGAGCGGCAAAGGGTGCTGGAAGCATCGCGGCGAACAGCGCCAGCGCCGGTAGAATCGGTCGGAGGGTCTTCATCGGCGCGGGTCCTCTGCTGTGAATGCGTCTTATATCCGCCGCGAAAGGTTGATGGCAATCCGGCAGCCAAGGCGGATCGCTCCGGATAACAGCGGATAGGCGGGGGCCTGCTCGGCGCCGGCCATGATCGCGGTTTCGCGATGATCGAGCTCGTCGGCGCGGAATTCGTCGATCGCAGCGCTCAATTCGGGGTCGTCGCCACCGAGCTGGTCGAGCTGCTCGCCATAATGGCGATCAATCTCGGTCTCGATCGCTGCGGTGCAGGCCATTGCCGCCTTGGGACCGATCAGCGCGGTCGCTGCGCCGAGCGCGAAGCCGGCGACGTTCCACAGTGGCTGGAGCGCGGTCGGGCGGACTGCGCGTTCGGCCATCATCCGGTCGAAGATCGCCCGGTGACGGGCTTCCTGTTCCGCCATGCGCGCGATCTTGCGCGCTTCGTCCGATCGCTGGCCCATCACAGCGAGCTGCCCCGCATAGATTCGCGTCGCGCCAAATTCGCCGGCCTGGTCGACGCGAAGCATCGATGCCCGGCTGCGGTGATCGGTGCTCATCTCCGCCTCCACAAGGCGATGATGGCGAGCCCGCCCAGGATCGAGATGATTGCGTTGAAGCCGGCCAGCGAGATGCCGAACAGCGTCCATTGCGGCACATCGCACTGGATGATCGGCGTCGCCATGATCTGGGCGAGCATGTCCGCGCCCGACTGGCCGCTGAGCGGGGCCGAGCATCGCGTGAGCCCCTGCCACCAATGATATTCGACACCGGCGTGAAAAATGCCGATCGCACCGCTCGTCAGGATCGCGGCAATGGCGAGGCCGACGGCGACCCGGCCGATCGTCTCGGGGACGATGAAAGCGCCAAGCGCCAGCACGATTGCGACATAATGCGGCCAGCGCTGCCAATGGCACATCTCGCACGGGAAAAGCCCGCCGATAAACTGCGAACCGAGCGCTCCCGCCATGAGGGCGGCGGGAAGCAGAAGGGCGGCAAGCCGGGTCTGAGCGAAGCGGGTCATGCGACCGATATAGCGCTGGCGGTGCAAGAAGGCAGCCCCCCTGCAAGTTAACCCATTTTGGATAGATTTCCTTATCCCGGGATTGAAATCTTCCCATCCGCAGCTAGGATTCGATCCGGTGTTGGGGGGCGTACCATGGGTGAAGTGCGTACGAGGCGTAAGCGGGGGCCTAGTCGGCGCGACAAGGAGAAGCGGGCCAAGAAGTTCCGCCTTGGCCTGTTTATGGTCGTTCTGTGGCTTATGACGGTCGGGCTGGTGGTGATCATGGCACAGCAAATAGGCCGGACCAGCGATGAGGCGCCGGTCGTTTCGCAGTAGCCGGTTCAACGGCCGTTGAAGACCGGCTTGCGTTTTTCGAGAAAGGCCCGCGGGGCATTGCGGAAATCCTCGCTTTCGGCGCAGGCGGCGATCGCCTGGTGGCCAGGCGATCCTTCATCATGGCAACCGGCAAGGAGCTCGGCGACCACCAGCTTGGTAGCGCGCTGGCTCAATGGCGCATTCTCGGCCATCGCCGCGCAATAGGTGCGGGTGAAATTCTCCAGTTCGGCGACCGTCACCACGCGGTTGATCAGGCCCAGGAGATGCGCCTCGTCTGCGTCGTAGCGGCGCGCGGTGAACAGGATCTCCTTGGTCGTGGACGGGCCCACCAGGTCGACGAGCAGTTTTGTGAATTCGCCGCCATAGCCGACCCCGAGTCGCGCCGCCGGGATCGCGAAGCTGGCGTCAGACGCGGCAATGCGGATGTCGCAGGCAGAAGCGAGGGCGAGGCCGCCGCCGATGCAATAGCCCCGGATCATCGCCACGGTCGGCTTGGCCAGGTCGCGTAGGGCCCGCATCATGCGCAGGGTATCGCGCCCGAAGGCTTCGACGCGTTGCTGGTCGCCCTCGAACTCCGCGATGTCGGCACCCGACATGAACGCCTTCTCGCCCGCGCCAGCGAGGACCAGCACCCGCTCGTCATCGGCCGCGGCGAACGCTTCGATCCCGGCGATCAGGCCGCGATTCATCTCGAGGGTCAGCGCATTATGCTTGGCCACATTGTTGAAGATCAGCCAGCGGACAGCGCCCTCGCGGCGGCTCAGCACGGGTTCGGTCATGTCGGGGTTCCTGGCCTTGTCATAAGATGCTGCGGGCACGGAGCCCGGCGATCTCGTCGGTGGAATAGCCGAGCGAGCCCAATATCGCGTCGCTATGTTCGCCGCATGCGGGCGGCAGGCTGGCGATGCGGCTGTCGGTCCGGCTGAGATGCACGGCCTGCCCGACCATGGTGAGCGAGGCGTCCGCACCATCGGGCGCCGGCCGCGCTATCCCGACATGGCGTACCTGTTCGTCGGCGAAGGTCTGGTCCATCGCATAGACCGGGCCGCATGGAATGCCGGCGGCATTCATCAGCGCGATCCATTCGGCGCTGGTGCGGGTCGACGTCACCGCTTCGACCGCGCTGTTGACCCGGTCGCGGTGGCGGACCCGCAAAGCGACGGTCGCATAATCGGGATCGGCGATCATCGCTTCGAGGCCGAGCAGTCGCGCGAATTTGGGCCAGTCGACCGGCATCGGCGCGATGTTGACATGGCCGTCGGCGCTGCGGAAGCAGCCCATCGGAACGCAGGAGGGGTGGTCGTTGCCCGCCTGGCCGGGCACATCGCGGTTGATCAGCCAGCGCGCGGCCTGGAAGTCATTCATGAAGATCTGTGCCTCGAGCAGCGAGGTCGTCACCCACTGGCCCTCGCCCGAGACTTCGCGCTCGAGCAGCGCGGTCAGCGCTCCGAACGCGGCGAGAATGCCTGACGCCATGTCGGAAACCGCGATACCCGCGCGCATCGGCCCCCGCCCGGGCTCGCCGGTGATCGACATCAGACCGCCCATCCCCTGTGCGATCTGGTCGAGGCCGGGTCGCTTCGCATAAGGCCCTTCCTGCCCGAAGCCGGAGATGCTGACATAGACGAGGCGCGGGTTCACGCCGCGCATCGTCTCATAATCGATGCCCAGCCGTGTTTTCACGTCAGGCCGGTAGTTTTCAATGAGCACATCGGCTTTCGCGGCAAGGCGCTTGAGCACCGCCACACCTTCGGGCTGCTTGAGATCGAGCGTCAGGCTGCGCTTGTTGCGGTGAAGGTTGAGGAAGTCGGGATCGTCGCGGGTCGCGAAGTCGCGCGATTCGCCGGTGGCCGGGGGCATCTCCACCTTGATCACGTCGGCGCCCCAGTCGGCGAACTGGCGGGCACAGGTCGGGCCCGACCGCGCGCGCGTCAGATCGATCACCGTAAAGCGCGACAAGGCCGACGATGCCCGCTGTCCGTTCATCCAACTCTCCCGGCGGCTGGTGTAGCGAGAGAGGGAGAGGCGTCAATCGCGAGCCTCTCTCTCCCGCAAAGCAGTGGATAAGAAGCAGAGACAGAGGCGCAATGCAGCCCTTACCGCGCCCCGTTCTTGGCGCCGGCGAGCGCGGTGCGCAGCGCCGGCTGCGCCATGCGCGAGATGGTCTTCACCGCATAGTCGAGCTGGAAGTCGTCGATCCCCTGCTTCTTGAGCGCTTCCGAGGTCAGGATGAAGCGCGGATCGCTCTGGCCGTCATCCTCGAGCACCTTGTCGTCGATCTTCGCTTCGTTGATCAGATGGCGACGCAGATCGGCTTCACGCAGCCGCGGCCGGCTCTTGTAATCGACGTCGCTGAGCTGTGGTACGAGGATGTCGGGACTGATCCCGCCTTCCTGCACCGAACGACCCGAAGGCGTGAAGTAGCGCGCGGTCGTCAGCTTGAGCGCGGTCTCTTCGGACAGTTCGATCACCGTCTGGACCGATCCCTTGCCGAAGCTGCGCTCGCCCATCACCAGCGCCCGGCGCTGGTCCTGCAGGGCGCCGGCAACGATCTCGGCGGCCGAGGCCGATCCGGCGTCGACCAGCACGACCATCGGCAAGCCATGTGCCATGTCGCCGGGGGTCGCGAAGCGCCGTTCGATGTCCTTCTTCTCCCGGCCGCGCTGCGAGACGATCTCGCCCCGTTCGAGGAAGATGTCGGACACCTCGATCGCCTGGTCGAGCAGGCCGCCCGGGTTCGAGCGCAGATCGATCACATAGCCGAGCGGATCATGGCCGAGCGACTTCTGGATGCCGGCGATCGCCGACCGGACAGCATCGCCGGTGTTCGAATTGACGAAGGTGTTGATGTTGATGATGCCGACCTGGTCCTTGACTTCCCATTTGACCGGCTTGAGCTGGATCGTCTCGCGGATCAGGGAAACGTCGAAGGGCTTGTCGCGGCCGGGGCGGACGACGGTCAGCATGATCTTGCTGCCGGGCGTTCCGCGCATCTGGTCGACCGCCTCGTCGAGCGTGCCGCCATAGAGCAGCTTGCCGTCGAGATGGGTGATATAGTCGCCGGTCTTGAGGCCCGCCTTCTGGGCCGGCGTATCTTCCTGCGCCGTCATGATCTTGACCGCGCCGTCCTCCATCGTGACCGAGAGGCCGAGGCCGCCATAGGAGCCCTGCGTCTGGGTCCGCATATTCTGTCGGTCGCGGGCATCGAGATAGGAGCTGTGCGGATCGAGGCTGGCCAGCATGCCGTCGATCGCGCCCTTCATCAGCGTGCGGTCATCGACCTTGTCGACATAATCCGCACGGACGCGCTCGAACACGCTCATGAACTGGTCGAGTTCCTTATAGGTGCCGACGTCGACCGCGCTCAGCGCGGGGGTGAGAGTGGCCGCCAGCGCACCTGCGCCGAAAAGTCCAACCGAACGCAACAGGGTCTTCGTCTTCATCACGTCACTCGTCTCCAACAGGTACCGGATCGTACAGCCTTTTTGCGGTGCGCGAAATAGCCGCCTCGCTCCGGACTCTGAGACAAACATGGTTAGCAAAGCATTGCCGGTCAATGCGCGCGCGCCAATTCTGCTCGGCGAGGCCGTGGGAAGGGCTCATCCGCGCACGATCGGAAGGATGTCGACCGGCTTGCCGTCATGGCGCAACTCGATGGTGATGCGGGGATCGCGCCCTTCGGCGATGCCGATCGGGCTGCCCGGTATCACCTGCTGGCCCGGCTTGACGCTGAGCGGCCCAAGCCCCGTCACCAGGCTCGCCCAGCCATCGTCATGATCGATGATGACGATGCCGGGATAGCCGCGGAAAGGACCCGCGAAGGCGATCCGGCCGCGTGCCGGCGCAACCACCAGCGCGCGGCGTGCCGTGGCGAGGGTCAGCCCGCGCGCGCGGACGCCCGTTTCGGACACCTCGCCCATGCCGGTGACGAGCTTGCCGACCACCGGCAGCCGGTAGGCCGGCGGCACGGCCACCGTTGCGGTAAGCAGCCCGGTCGGGGCGGGCGGCAGCGGCGCTCGGCCGGGGATTGCGGGGCGGAGCAGCGGGCCGGGCAGGCTGGCCAGCCGCGACCGGATATCGGCCTGGTCGCCGAGGTCGTCGATCAGCTGTGTAATGTCGCGCGCCCGTTCGCCCATCGCCATCACGCGGTCCTGCTGGGCCATCGCGTCGTCGACCAGCCCCTGTGAGCGGCGCCGCTGATCTGCTTCGAGGCGGGCGAGTGCGAGACGGCCGCTTTCGAGCTGCTTTTGTTCATGGCGCAGATCGGCGACCGCCCGGTCGGCCTGCTGGCGCAGGGCGTCCCCGCGCGCCACCTCGGCGCGCAGACCCACGGTTCGAGCGCGAATTTCGGGGAGAGTCGAGCCCAGCAGCGCGCGGACATGGACCATGTCGTCGACCGAGCCGGGCTGGACCAGTGCGAG